>JAFGSX010000552.1 GCA_016934455.1 Deltaproteobacteria bacterium | reverse complement strand
TCGCGCGGATTCGTGCTCTTTTCGTTTCCCGAAAAGTGCGTTTTTCGCTGTCCCTATTGACTTTTTCTGAAATGCACATCTAACGCTTTCTAGGCTGGTTTCTAGTATTAACTATTATGGCTATTAGTAGCACGAAGCGGTCTGAATTGGCAATAATGGCTAATATTGGCCATCGAACTCAAGAATGCGGTCAGCGATACCAAGGCTGTCGAGCAACCAGAGCGTCGCAAAATAGCACTTGTTTTCGGCGTCCCAATACGCGCCACCCTGCAGCAATTTGCAGCGCAGTTCCTTTTCCGTGCGCATTATCCGAACAGGAAAGGGAGCATTCAGGTTATCTATTTGATTTCTGGGTGCTTTATCTATTATTAGTTCAACGGTCGTATACCGCAAGCGACGTTTTTTGTCGTAACGGTAGCGGACGCAGTAGAGTCTGTCGCCATATTTCTCTCGGAGTTTTTTCGCTCCGGGTTGGTAGGGGTAGATCTTTTTCTTTGCGCGCAAATTCGAGAGCTTGAAATCCTTTTTCTTATTTTCTCGCTTCAATAACTCGCGGACTTCCCGCTCAGACAAGTTGTCGAAAGACATCGTTGACTCCATTGGCTCACATGAGTTGGAATCTACGAAAGCAAAAATCGTTCCGAGGACCGCCGCAGAGTAGAGCAAGTTCGGCCGCTCGACAACCCGAGCGCGTCACCTCATTGCGCTGCTCACCGCATTTGATCCTGTTTGGCGAGGGGCCGGCGAAAGGCTTTTTTCTGAGCCTGCGAAGATAAAAAAAGACTTCCGCCGATCACGGGGCCCCGCCAAAAATAGACTCAAGCAAAGCGAGCAGCGCAATCAGGCATCGGAACATAAACCTCTGCCGTTCACTTTCGAGCATCCCCGGTGCCTTGTTCCGAGCCACATTCCTTTGCTCGTGCCCTCGTCGCCGTACATTGCGGTTTTCCCGCACACAGCTTTCCGACTGGATTACTGACCTTCTCCTACGAAATCGAACATTCGGCGGGTTCTTCTGCCGCCTTTTCTCCCCGTCCCCTGCGGGGACTTCAGGGTCGTCTCGCAAGCTCGTCGGGGGCCCCGGTCGGCGGCACCCGCCGATCTACTATGCAGAGAGAAGGTCAGTAAGCAGGTGTATGGCCTGCAGCTACTGATCAACTCGTTCGCATTCTTTTCTTTCCGCGTGACAGACACACTTGAGGGGATGTTCGCATGGCGGTGGCTGAAACGCCAGCGGCGGTAGAAGCTCCTGGTACTGGCTGTAGCAGGCGCAATCGACCCCACCGACAAAGAAGCAACATTGTCTTCTTCGCACTTGACGTCCGTTATGGCGCCACATCCGACAAGAGCACACTGTGCCACCATGAACATCACAACGCCCAGGGTTTTGATATGCGATGATCTTGAATCGACTCTCTGGCTAGACTCCGCTGCCCTACCGGGCAAGTCTTTTCTCATCGCATACTCATTTGAAAGGGCAGCCCCGACGCCTCCCATTGTCTTTTGCCTGCTGAGGTGTACGGAGAGGCTATCCGATCCCTTTTGAGCAACTGAAGTGTGCTGTTGGTCTGCACGTTCCATTCTAGGTCTCAAGGTCGTGATCCCTGGTTTTTACCCGTGGCCGGCGTCGGCGGGAGCATGGCCTGTAACAAACCCCTAGAAAACCTCGAATAAGGTCGGGCCACCGCCAGAGACGTGCTCGAACGACGGGAGCAGCGCAAACCGCACCTCGGGCCAGGAGCGAGCTCGCTTCATGGCACTGGATGCAAGGTCACCGCGACGCGATCTCCGAACCAGGCCACGTTTTCGGCCACCATCTGAAAAACGACGTCCGCGTCCTGCGCGATGCCGTTGGAAATGACCACCTCGGCGCTCTCGGCGTCGGAGAGATAGCCTGTGTCGGCGCCCATTTCGACGCGGCAGCCGAACGCGCCGACGTTCTCGTTGCAGCCGAATCGCACTACTCCGGTGGAGCCTCCGGTCGTGGCGCGGGTGAGCCAGCGCCCCTCGCCGGTGTTTCCCGCCGAGAACCGGGCCAGCACTGGCTGCTCGCGTGCGATCTCGACGACGTCGCCGTCAACCACCTTTACCCAGTCGCCGGCAGCGCAGCGCACCTCGATCTGGTTCCACTCGGCATTGAGGCACTTGGGCGGGCAGGTGCCATTGAACGCGCCGTTGCCCACGCACACCTGGCCGTCGCGCGAGGTGGTGCCAGCGCAGGTGGTCTTGACGCCGACTAGCTGGCTTCCGGCCGCGGCCGTGGCAAAGGCCGCGGTGCCGTCGTCGTACATCTTCCAGCCGCCGGCAATGAGATCGCGGTCGACAGTGATCCACTGCTGATAGGCGCGCGCGGTGGCCGGCGCGAAGCCCGGCAGCTCGGACCGCCACAGCTCGACCGCGGGCTTGAACAGCGGCTCCACGTCGGGCTTGAAGCGGCCGCTCTCGACGAGCGCGTTCGGACACTCGAAGGCCTGGCCGGAGAGGCCGCTGTGCACGCGCGCCAGCTCGGCCCGGCCATTGCGGACGCACAGCTTCATCCAGCCCGACTCGATGGAGTGGCCGAGGTCGTCCGCGCCGGTGACGCCCGCGCCCTGGGCCACGCTGTCGACCTTGAAGCTGCCGGCGGCGCTGTAGCCCGCCGGGCAGGCGTAAGCATGGCCTCCGTAGTCGTCGTAGGAGACGGCCAGGATGGCGTCGCTGTCGCGGCTGCACAGCTTCATCCAGCCCGATTCGACGGTGCGCCCGTCGGCGCCGCGGCCGGTGGTGCCGACGCCCGCGGCCACGCTGTCGGGCTTGAACGCACCGTGGCCGGTCAGGCCGTCGGGGCAGGCGAAGTCCTGGCCGCTGTGGTCGTCGTGGGAGACGTACAGGCCATAGTCAGCCGGTGCGGCGGTACACAGGCCGAGCCAGCCATCGCGCATGGGGACATTGTCCGCGCCGGAGGAGGTGGCGTACTTGAGGTAATCGTGGACGATGCCGAAATCCGAGATCTCGCCGTCGGCCGACGACTGGGGCCGGATGCCGACGAACCACCAGGCAGCGCCGCCGTTGGCGCCCTGGCGCCGCATCATCTCTAGCATGTTGGAGAAGTAGTCGCGCTGCACGGCCGCGGTGCAGCTCGGGCAACTGCCGTCGGTGTTGACACCGTACTCGGACCAGAAGATGGGCTTGCCGACGTCGGCGTAGCCGTTGGTGAAGCCGCCGCGGTCGAGCACGTGCTGGCGGTCGGTCCACGACAGCGCGTAGCCCTCGGGCGACACGAAATCGAGGTGCTTGGCGCCGGCGCGCAGGTCGAACGGCAGCGCCTCGCAGACGTAGCGCGAGCCGTTGCCGCCGTAGCCGGAGCGCACGCCGATCATGTGGTTGGGGTCGACGCGGCGCAGGGCGCGCTCGATCCGCTGGTAGCCGGCGCTGACGTGGTCGTCGACAAAGCGGCGAAAGGCGGCCACCTTGACGCTGTGGCTCTCGGCGCAGAGCTCGCCGTCGGTCGGCAGCCCGGTGTCGCCGCCGAAGGCCTGGGCCGCGTTGGCGACGCCGCTGTAGCGCTCGTCGAGCCAGCTTGACCAGGGCGCGGCCAGCGCCTGGCGGGCGGCGCTGCTCGCGTCGCCGAAGTGCGGCTCCCACGAGATGTCGTAGGCGAAGAGCGCCGGGTGGTCGCGCAGGTTGCAGCCGGCCGGGATCGCGGTGATCTGGTCCGGGTCGGAGATCAGACCTGTGCCGATGAACAGGTTGACCAGCATGCCGCGGGCCTGCGCGCGATCTAGAAAGTCGCGCAGGTTGGCGCAGTCGCCGGTGCTGGAGATGGTCTGGATCGACAGCAGGTTGACGCCGAGACCGGCGAGCATGGCCAGCTCGTCGTCGACGATCTCGGGCCGGTAGTCGCCGCTGTGCTGCCACGAGCGCAGGCCGATCAGGAGCGGCGCGTACACCGGGAAGTAGTTGATGCCGCGGGCGAAGAACTCCTGCCCCTGGCGCACGAAGCGGGTGCCCTCGGCGTGAACGAAGCTGGCGCTGGTCGGCGTGCAGACGCCGGAGGAGCAGCGCTGCCAGCCCTGGCAGCGCTCGACCAGGCCGCACAGGTTGCCCCAGTCGTCGCTGCTGTAGACATCGTTGCCGCGGCAGCGCCTGGCCTGGCAGATGGCCCGATCGCTGCCGCCCCCGTCGCCGGGGAGCGCGGCGTCGCCCGGCCGGTCACGTCCCGCCGCGTCGAGGCCGGAGTCAGACCCGGCATCGGAACCGATCGCCGCGTCGAGGCGCCGGTCCACGCCCGTCGTCAGATCCGAGGTCGCGTCCGGCGCGCCGTCCAGGCTCGGCGCCGCGTCGGTGGGTGATGCGGCGTCGCCGACGGCGCGGTCCGCTGGCGAGGCCGCGTCAACTGCGCTTGAGGTCCTGTCCGCGGCGCCACCGTCCCGCAGCCTGGCTTGCGGATCGCAGCTACAGCCACCGGCGCACCACAGCGCGCTGGCGGCGAGCATCGAGATCGCTGTCCGCATGGCCGTCATCGCCTTTCGACCGCGGTTGCGGGCGGCGTCGGTCTGCCGCGCCATCGACGCGCGCCGGTCACAGCGCATCGGCCGGGCTCTGCACGCCGCGGCCGCCGCGGTTGAGCACGTGGGTGTAGACCATGGTGGTGCTGACGTCCTTGTGGCCGAGCAGCTCCTGGATGGTGCGGATGTCGTAGCCCGACTCGACGAGGTGGGTGGCGAACGAGTGGCGCAGCGTGTGCGGGCTGACCGGCTTGACCTGGCCGGCCGCGCTCGCCGCCTGCTTGATCGCGCGCTGCAACACGGTCTGGTGCAAGTGGTGGCGTCGCACCACGCCGCTGCGCGGGTCCACCGAGAACCGCTGCGCCGGAAAGACCCACTGCCAACCCCACTCGCGGCTCGCGCCGTGGTACTTGCGCTCGAGCGCGTCGGGCAGCATCACCTCGCCCCAGCCGTCGGCGAGATCCTTCTGGTGCAGCTCGTGCACGCGCTCCAGGTGCTCGCGCAGGGGCTCGCGCAGCATCGCCGGCAGCACGGTCACGCGGTCCTTGCCGCCCTTGCCGCGGCGCACCACGAGCTCGTTGCGATCGAAGTCGATGTCCTTGACCCGCAGCCGCAGGCACTCGAGCAGGCGCAGGCCGGCGCCGTAGAGCAGGCTGGCCATGATCCAGTTGGCCCCGTCGAGCCTAGCCAGCAGCGCCTTGACCTCCTGTCGCGACAGCACGACCGGCAACCGGCGCGGCCTCTTGGCGCGGATGACATCGTCGATCTGTTCCAGCGCATGGCCGAGCACGTCGCGGTAGAAGAACAGCAGCGCGGCCAGCGCCTGGTTCTGGGTGGCGGCGCTGACCTGGCCGTCGACCGCCAGGTGCGAGACAAATCGGTTGATGGCCATCTCGTCCAGCTCGCGCGGATCGCGGTGCCGGTTGGCTTGCAGAAACCGCCGGAGCCAGCCGAGGTAGGCCTCCTCGGTTCGCAGGCTGTAATGACGCGCGCGCAGGGCGCGCCGTGTCTTCTCGTACCAACTTGGCTGCTGATTCATGGTCGTTTCCTCTAGCCCACTGTTGTCGTCGGGAATCGCGATCAACAAGGCATCGCCGAATGCGCCGATCATGGATTGGAGAACTGCAAACGGATCAGGCGGCCCTGGCGTCCCGCATGGGCGTCAGCGCCGCGAGCTGGCGATCGTGCCAGCGTCGGAGCAAGAGCTGGCTCAGAATGGCGCCGCACAGGCACATGAACATGTCCCACTGCGCGTCCCAGATGTCGCCCTGCGAGCCGAGGAAGGCGTCGGCCGTGGAGCCGCCGATGACCGCCGCCCACCACTCGATGAACTCGTAGCAAGCGCTGGCCGCCAGGCAGATCGAGGCGACGATGAAGAAGAGCCAGCCGCCGCGCTGGAGCGGCGTCAGCCTCAACAGCACCTCGCGCGCGACCAAAGCCGGGATGAAACCCTGGGCGAAGTGGCCGAGCCGATCGTAGTGGTTTCGGTCGAGGCCGAGCCAGTCCTTGACCCAGAATCCGAGGGGCACCTCGGCGTAGGACCAGTGGGCGCCCACGACGAGGATCAGCGCGTGGACCAGCAGCAGCCAGTAGACCAGCGGCGTGAGAGGGAAGCGGCGGTAGGTCGCGATCAGGATCGGCGCCGCGACCAGGATCGGCGCCACCTCCATCCACCAGGTCGGCCAGTCGAACGGTCGGATGGCCGAGATCGCCATGGCGATCGCGACCAGCGCCAATACGATCAGCGGCTGGCGGCGGCGGGCTGGCGACGCGGGCTCGGCCATGGTGTGGACTCTTTCCCTCGCAGCGGGCCGGATCGCCAGCCGCGGTCAACTCCTGTCCTTACCATGGCTGCGCCGAATGTGAAGCCGATAGCGCCGGAGTGGGCTCTGCCCCATCCGGTCACATCCAGACCGGTCGAGGTATCCTGGCCGGCGTCTCACGTCAACCAACTGCTCTCGACGCGCTCGCCTCTTCAACCGCCCTCCGCGCTGCCTTGGACGACCTCGTGCGGCGTTGCCCACCATCGCGGGCGCGAGCCGGGATCGCGACCCGATCCTCGGCGTGACCACTGATGCGTTGAAGGCAAACAGACACTACGAGGCCCCCCGGCGTAGCGCGACTGGCGGTGTTAGGCAGCTATTCTCGGCGGCGGCCGGAAAAAATTCAAGCGCCGGGAGATCATGCTAACCTGTTGTTTTATTGCTTTTTTTTATCCGGGTTTGATACTCGCGACAAGACATGTCGCTTGCAGCCTATTTCAATAGCCGGGGCCGACATCGAGCGGACCGCGCATAAAGGTCCGATAGATGAACGCGGTGTAGCCGATGACCAGCGGCAGGCCGACGAGCGCGATCACCAGCATCACGCTCAGTGTGGCAGGCGACGACGAGCTGTTGGCGATCGTCAGGCTCAGGGCCGGGTCATTGCGGGCCGGCACGAGGTTGGGGAAGAGCGCGGCCCCGACGCCGCCCCAGATGCACAGCATCGCCGCTGCCGACGACAGAAATGCGCTCAGGTCGCGGCCGCGGCGGTTGAGCAGGCTGCTGCCGACGATGCCCAGCAGGGCCAGGATGCTGGCTGCGATCGCGAGCGACAGGCTGCCCCGCACGTGAAACGCCAGCGTCCAGCCCGTGGCGACGACGAAGAGCAGGGCGAAGACGATCCAGGTGCGGCGCGCCCGGCCGCGGGCGCGCTCGGCCGGCTCGCCGTCGAGCCGCGCCGCGAGGAACAGCGCGCCGTGCAGCGCGAACATGGTCAGGCCGGTGGCGCCGACCAGCAGGGCGTAGGGGTTGAGCAGCGCGACAAAGCCGCCCACGTAGTTGCCCCCGGCGTCGAGCTCGAGGCCGCGCACCGCGTTGCCCAGCGCCACGCCGAACAGCAGCGCGGGCAGCGCGCTGCCGACGGCGAACGCGACGTCCCACGCCCGCCGCCAGGCCGGGCTCTCCACCTGGCTGCGGAACTCGATGGCCGCCGCCCGCAGGATCAATCCGACCAGCACCAGCATCAGCGCCAGGTAGAGGCCGCTGAAGACAGAGGCGTAGACCGCCGGGAACGCCGCGAACAGCGCGCCGCCGCCGGCTAGCAGCCACACCTCGTTGCCGTCCCAGACCGGGCCGATGGCGCTGATGAAAAGCCGGCGCTCCCGGTCGTCGCGGCCGAAAAGGTGCCAGCAGCCGACGCCGAGGTCGAAGCCGTCGAGGATGGAGTAGCCGCCCAGCAGCACCCCGATCAGGACAAACCAGGTCAATTGCAGCGCGGTCATGGCGTCACCGCGGCCGCGGCCGTCGCCTGGTCGACCGGCGCCACCTGGTCCGGGCCCCTGAGCAGCTTGCGCCGCAGCACATAGATCCAGACCGCAAACAGCAGCGCGTAGACCGCGCACAGCAGGAGGATCGAAAAAACGATCTGGCCAGCCGGTACCAACGGCGAGTGAGCCTGCGCGGTGCGCAGCAGCCCCTGCACCACCCACGGCTGGCGACCGACCTCGGCGCTGATCCAGCCCAGCTCGTTGGTGATGATCGGCAGCGGGATCGTGATCAGCGCCAGATACTGATAGGGCTTGAAATCGACCAGCCGCCGCCGCCACCACAGGAACACTCCGAGTGCGGAGAAGGCGACAAAGTAAAAACCCAGCCCGACCATGGCGCGCCACGACCAGAACGGCAGGAACAGCGGCGGCCGGTCCTCGGGCCGAAACTCCTTGAGCCCCTTGACCTCGGTCTCGGTCGACAGCCCGACCAGCAGGCTGAGCAGGCCCGGGATGCCGATCGCGTGGCGGGTCTGCTCGCCCTCGGCGTCGGGGATACCGACCAGGGTGAGCGGCGCGTTGCGCTGCGTCTCCCACAGCCCCTCGAAGGCGGCCAGCTTGGCCGGCTGATCGCGCGCGACCTGCACCGCGTGCCAGTGGCCGAGGCCGATCTGCGCCGCCGACGCGACCAGCCCGACGACGAGCGCGATCGCCGCCGACCTCCTGGCGAATTCGACGTGGCGGCGCCGCAGCAGCAGCCACGCCGACAGCCCGACGACGAAGAAGCTGCCCGTGATCAGCGCGCCGTCGATGGCGTGGCAAAAGCGCGGCAGCGTCGACGGGTTGAAGACCGCGTCGATAAAAGAGGTCAGCCGCGGTCGGCCGTCGACCATCTCGAAGCCGGCCGGTGTCTGCTGCCACGAATTGGCGGCGATGATCCAGAATCCCGACAGGGTCGAGCCGATGGCCACCATCAGCGCCGCAAAGCGGTAGCAGCGCGGCGACACCTTTTTCTCGCCGAACAGCAGCACTCCGAGAAAGCTCGACTCGAGAAAGAAGGCCAGGATGCCCTCGGCCGCCAGCGGCGCGCCGAAGATGTCGCCGACGAAGCGCGAGTAATCGGCCCAGTTGGTGCCAAACTGGAACTCCATGGTGATGCCGGTGGCCACGCCCACGGCGAAGCTGAGCGCGAAGACCTTGATCCAGAAGCGCGCCACCTGCAGGTCGAGCGCGTCGCTGCTGCGGCCGGCGCGGTGCAGCATGGCGACGATGATCCACGCCATGCCGATCGTGATCGGCGGAAAGATGTAGTGAAAACCGATTGTCAGCGCGAACTGGATACGGGCAAGCAGAACCGCGTCCATCGTAGCTCCGGAAGGTTATTGGGGAACAGGTTACAGGGAACAGGTTTCAGCGACTGCAATGTAAGGTTTGCTGTCACCTGTAACCTGTAACCTACTTGCCAACTGCGCGATTGCAGCGTTCGCACAGCTCCGGATTGGCCCCGGTCCCGACGTACGGTGACCACATCCAACAGCGCCCGCACTTGGCGCCCTGCGCCTGCTCGATGCGCACCGCGAAGCCGGGCAGCTTGTCGCTCTCGGTCATGCCCGGCGTCTTGTTGAGCTCGCAGAACTCGACCTGCGACACCGAGAAATAGGGCGCCAGGTCGCCGAAGCGGCCGAGAAAATCGCGCACCTCGAAGTTGCCGGCGATGATCGCGCGCGCCTCGAGCGGGTGGTGCTTCTGGGCGCGGAACGTCTCGAGCTGGGCCATCACCTGCTCGCGGTAGAGGCGCATGCGGTCGAAGCGCTCGCACACGTCGTCGCGATCGAGCAGCCTGAGCGGCTCGACCTCGGGCAACCGGGTCAGGTGCACCGACTTGGGCTTGTCGCCGTCGTCGGGCAAGAAGTCGTGCGCCTCCTCGGCGGTGAAGGAGAGCACCGGCGCCAGCAGGGACAAAAAACCCCGGCACAGCCGGTAGAGCGCGGTCTGGGCGCTGCGGCGGCGCGGCGCGTCGGCCGGGTCGCAGTAGAGCCAGTCCTTGAGCAGGTCGAAGTAGAAGGCGCTCAGGTCGACGATCGCGAACTCGTTGACCCGCTGGTAGACCACATGCAGATCGTAGACCTCGTAGGCCTTGCGCACCTGCTCCACCAGCGACCCGAACTTGGCCAGCAGGTAGCGGTCCACCGGCTGCAGCTTGTCGTCGGGCACGCTGTGCGTGCGGGGATCGAAGTCGGCCAGGTTGCCGAGCATGAAGCGGATGGTGTTGCGCATCTTGCGATACGCCTCGACGAGCCGGGCCAGGATATCGTCCGAGAACCTCAGGTCTCCGCGGAAATCGGTGGCGCAGACCCAGAGCCGGAAAATCTCGGCGCCGTGCTTCTCGATAACGCGCTCGGGCGGCACGTAGTTCTGCGACGACTTGCTGTACTTGCGGCCCTCGCCGTCGACCACGAAACCGTGGGTGAGCACGGTCTTGTAGGGCGCGACGCCGCGGGTGCCGACGGCGGCCAGCAGCGTCGAGTGAAACCAGCCGCGGTGCTGGTCGCTGCCCTCGAGGTAGAGGTCGACCGGGATCGGGTACTGCTCGCGCTGCTCGCACACCGCGGCGTAGCTGACGCCCGACTCGAACCAGACGTCGACGATGTCCTTCTCCTTGCGGAACTTCGCGCCGCCGCACCGGGGGCAGGTGAAGCCCGGCGGCAGCAGCTCGCTCGCCTCGCGCACAAACCAGGCGTCGGAGCTCTCCCGGGCGAAGATGTCGGCGATGCGATCGACGACGGCGCGCTGCATGATCGCGTGGTTGCAGCCCTCGCAGTAGAAGGCCGGGATCGGCAAGCCCCAGGTGCGCTGGCGGCTGAGGCACCAGTCGGGACGGGCGCTGAGCATACCGTGGATGCGATCGCGGCCCCAGGCCGGGATCCAGCGCACCCGATCCACCTGCTCGAGCGCGCGCCGCCGCAGGTCGTTTTCGGCCATCGAGATGAACCACTGCTCGGTGGCGCGGAAGATCACCGGCTTCTTGCAGCGCCAGCAGTGGG
>JAFGSX010000551.1 GCA_016934455.1 Deltaproteobacteria bacterium | reverse complement strand
TTCTCCGGCTTCGCTGCCACGGCAGGTTGCGATTGCGAGTCGTCGCCGGTCTGTCCCTCGCCGCGCGGCAGCACGAGCGCCAGGATCGCGCCCGCGACACCGGCAGCCAGGCCGAGCGCGGTCACCCCCAGCAAGATCCGCTCGCCGTGCTGCATGGCCAGCCGCTCCTCGCCGCTGCCCAGATCGGTAAAGGCGAAGACGCCCTCGATGGCGCCCGCACCGATGCCAGCCAGCGCCGCCACTCCACCGCCCGCGCCGGCCGCGATCCAGCCCCAGTGCGGCAGTGGCTCCGCGGCCGGAGTCGCCGCGAGCGCGGGCGCCCGTTCGATGGCGGCGGGCAAGAGCGCCGGCGCGACCGGGCCGCCCCGGCGCAGATCGCCGGCCGCCGTCAGGTAGAAAAAATTGACCAGGCTGCCGGCGCGCTGGAGCACCAGCCAGTCGCGGCCGCTGTCCAGGGCGCGCAGGGCGCGCAAGTTCTCAGGGGTTGGCTCGGCCACCGCCGAGTCTAAAGTCAGCGAAGAGACCAGGTGAACCTCAAGCCGGCGCACGTCGTCGGGTGAGACGACGACCTGGGCGGCCCACGCATCGCGGCCGCTGGCGAAGACACTGACCAGGTGCGGGCCGGACGGCAGCATCAGCGACAGCGGCGCCTGGCCACGCTCGACGCCGTCGACCCAGACCATTGCCTTTGGCGGCGAGGAGACGACCGTCAGGCCACCCGCCTTGTTGCTGGACAGGCGCAGCCTGGCCTGGTGGAAGTTCTCGATGACCGCCGGGCTGGTGGTGGCCGGATCCAACTGGAGATCGCGGCTGAGGCGGGCCGCGATCTGAAAACTCTCCTCGGCGATGGCGGTCGCGCCGCGCGCGCTGGCGAGATCGGCGCGCAACAGATAGACGCGCGCCAGCCGATCATCTTCGCGCACCAGATGGTACGCCCGCTCGAGCTTCTCGATGGCGGAGTCGACCCGCTCCCACGCCCGCTCGACATCGCGCCGCCGAAAGTCCTGCTGCGCCTCGGACGCGGAAGCCAGCGCGTCCGCGTAGGCGGCCGCCTGGTCGGTCAACCGGCTCTGGTACAGATCGGTCGCGGGCCGCGCGACGCGATCGCCGATCTGCCGGCAGACATACAGGACGAGAGCGAGATCCGGCCCGGCGACCAGGACCTCGCGCGCGCCGGAGGCAACTCGCGGCGCGGGCAAGCTCGCGGGTCTGTCCGGAGCGGCCGGGGCGCCGACCGACGGTGTCCGGCGCTTGATCTCGAGCTCGGCGATCAGCTCCTCGACCAGCAGGCGGTTGGGCGTGTTGGGCAGTGCTGCCAGATAGCGCCCAAAGTACTCGAGCGCCGCGTCGACCTGGCCGAGCTTGCGATGGCACTGGCCGATGTTGAAGAGCAGGCCCGGCAGCGGCTGGTGGGAGTAAGCCTTCTGAAACGCCTCGAGCGCGTCGTCAAAACGCTCCCGGTCATAGCTGAGCTGCCCGGCCTCGTCGTATTTCCGGGCCGCCTCCGGGTCGATCGCCACCGCCGCCGCGACGACGGTTAAGATCGACGTCCAGACCATTGCCGGCAGCACCGGGTACCCCCTGTCACTTGACGCCGAATGCAACGACCAGATCGTCTTTCTCGGGGGAGCAAATTATCACGTCCGGGCGGCGGGGTATCCCGACTATACCCTCTGCTCACTTGAGTCGAGACCACTTTCGGCAGGGGGCCGGACGGGACCAACTGAAGCGAACAGAGGGGTTAACTCCGGGGCGCCGCTCAGCCGAAGCGCCGCCGCGCCTCGCCGAGCTTTTGCAGATACTGCCGCCGCACGCTGAAGGTGCCGGCGATCATCTTGGCCAGCAGCGGCTTCGGATATTTGAGATATCCCAACAAGTACCTCGGCCGGTACAGCGTTGCCAGGTAGAGCTTGATGATCTCCTGGTAGAACTCGGCGACGCCGAGCCGCTGCGGCCGCAGCGCGACGTGCGCCAGATCCCAGCGCTCGAAGTCCCCCGGCGCCAGCAGCAGATCTCTCTGCGGCACCTCGAGGCCGGTGCCGGGCAGCGGCGTCAGCGGCTGCAGGTTGACGTACTGGATGCCCAGCTCCTTGAACTTGCGGCGGTGAAACGCAAACTGCTCCCGCCCCCACGACGGCGAGACCACGATGGTGGCGAAGACGTCGATGCCGAGCCTCCTGCAGACGCGCATCGCCTCCTCGTTGGCGCCCACCTCCACCTTCTTGCCAAACCCGGTCAGCTCGTCCTGGTAGAACGACTCGAAGCCGATGATCACGGTGCGCAGCCCCTGCGCCTTGAACCGCTCCATCAGGGCCGGGCGCTGCGCGACAAAGTCGGCGCGGCCGTAGATCAAAAAACTCTTGTCGAGACGCGCCGCGCTCAGGCGATCGAGAAAATCGGTCACGCGGTCGGCCGAGATCAGAAAATCGTCGTCGACGATGTAGATCTCGCGCTCCGCGATGGCGGCCAGCTCGGCCAGCACGTCGTCGAGCGGCCTCTCGGCGTAGTGGCCGGCGGTGACCGCGCGGCAGAAGCAGAAGTTGCAGCGAAAGGGGCAACCGAAGGCGGTCTTCAGCAGCGCGACCTGGTCGTGGAAGATGTAGAAATACCTGCTCCGGTAGCGCGCGGTCAGATCGCGGCGCGGACGCGGAAACGAGAAGTCGAAGGCCGGCAACCCGGCGCCGTCGGCCCGCTCACCCGGCCGCAGCACGCCGGCCGGTAGCTCGCCGCGCCGCTTGATGTGCTCCAGCAGCGGCCCGAACGCGGTCGTGGCGTTGCGCACCACGCGGTAGTCGACGGCCGGATCGTCGAGGTGGTCGGGGCAGACCTCGCAGTGCACGCCGCCGACCACGGTGACGACGGACGGGTCGAGCCGCTTGGCCAGCCGGCAGGCCGCGATCATGGCCGGCACGTTGGTGATGTAGCCCGTGACGCCGAGGACATCGGGCCGGTGCCTTTGCAAGAAGTGGCGCAGGGGACGGCGCTCGAGGATCAGGTCCACGATCCGCACGTCGTCGTCGGGACGGGCCAGGGCGGCCAGCACCTCGAGCTCGAGCGGCTCCACGAGCATCACGTGCTGCAGCCCGATGGTCTCGTCGGTCGGCGCGGGCCGGACCAGCAGGATCCTCATGTCGACCTCGCTGGCCGCACGAACTCGCAGAGCTGGATCGACGGCATCCAGAACTGCTTGACGATCGGGCGCGCAATGCCGAACTCGAAGCCGGCCCCGCCGAACAGCGCCCGCAGCTCGCTCGCCGCGTGGTAGCGGGCGCGGCTGGTGGTCAGCTTGACAAATACCAGAAATGCCGCGTCGTACAGGTTCTCGGTGTTGGCCTGCACGATGAACAGCCGGCCTCCCGGCGCGACCAGCTCGAACAGGCGGGCGGCGGAGCGGGCGAAGTCGTCCACGTAGGGGAAAGCGTTGGTCATGGTGACGACGTCGAATGGCCCGCGCTGCTCGTCTTCGAGCGTACCGACGCGAAAGTCGATGCTGCGATAGCGGTTGCCTGCGGTGGCCGCCGCGATCATGGCCGCGGCCGGGTCAAAGCCGAAGAGCCGCAGGTCGGGCCGCTGCGCCGCGATGTCCGCCAGCAACTGACCCACTCCGCAGCCGGCGTCGAGAAGGGTGCGGGCGCCCGCGCCCACCTCGGCCAGCCGCTCGAGCACCAGCTCGCGCGACGGCCGCAGCGAGTAGCGCTGCGCCCACAGCCGGTGGTAGCGCGGCGCCCAGAAGTCCCAGATCCGCTTGCCCCACACGGTCACCTCCAGCGCAGCAGCTTATAGAGGAATCCCACGCCGATGGCCACCGCGTGGCCGGCAAAGCGCAGCATGCGAAAAAAGCCCATGCGCCGCCGCAGCTCGGCGCCGGTCGAGGGCAACAGGCTCGGCAGCAGGTACAGGTACAACAGCCAGAGGTAGTAGCGCAGCGGCGACAGGTGGCGCGGCCGCTGATGCAGCCGCAGAAGATCGTACCTCCACCACTGGGGCTCCCGGGCTCTGCTGGCGGGGTGAATGCCATCGGGTCCTCCGGGCCCGACGGCAGCGGGGGCGCCCGATGACCCCTGGAAATCCCCGACGGGGGACGCCCTATTGGAAGACAGGGCAGTACCGGGAAACGTCGTCCAGGTCGAGAAGGTGGCAAAGGCGAGTCGCCGCTGGCGCAGGTAGCGGGCGAGCGCCCGGAACTGTCCGGGCGTCCAGTCGGGATTGACCATGAACAGCGCGAACAGCTCGAGGTCGAGCTTATTGCAGATGTCTATGGTGGCTTCGTTGTCGGCCACCCGCGCGCGCTTGTTCATGCCGGCCAGCTCGGTATCGTCGATCGTTTCGAGGCCGACGATCAGGCCGCGCAGGCCGGCGTCGCGCAGCTCGGCCATCAGGTCGGGGTTCTGCGCCACGAACGAGGCCGTGCCGTAAACGATCAAGCTCTTCTCGAGCCGGCGGGCGCGCACGAGCTGGCAAAAATCGCGCAGCCGCGCCGCGCTGAACAGGAAATTGTCGTCGACCACCAGGATGTTGCGCGCCTGGATGGCGGCGATCTCGTCGACCACGTCGTCGATCGGCCGCAGCCCCAGGCGGCCGCCGTGCATCTCGGTGCAAAAGCAAAAATTGCACTTCTCGTTGCAGCCGAAGGCGGTCTTGATCGAGGCGCAGCGCTGGTGGTGCAGGTAGAAGTAGCGATCCGGGTTTTTTTCGAACAGCAGGCGCCGCGGCCGCCGGAGCGCGGCCGGGTCGAGCGGCGGGCCCGGGTTCTTCTTCCAGGTCGGCGCCCCGCCGTCGGATTCGATGACACGAAACACGGCCCCCGCCACGTCGTCAAAGGGCTCGCCGCGCTGGATGCGCCGTGCCACCGCGGCGATGCCCTCGAGCTGGTTGGCGAAGAAGACGCCGTCGACGTCGGGCGAGCAGAACGGCTCGGGCACCACCTCGGCGTGCACGCCGCCGACGAAGACCTGCGGCGGATCCGGCAGCCGCTTGAGGCGGCCGGCCCAGGCGAGCACGTCCTCGATGTTGGTGATGAAGGACGAGAACAGCACCAACTGCGCCTGGACCCGAACCGCCACCTCGACCACGTCGCGGCGATCGGTCATGCCGTCGAGCAGGGTCAGCTCGTGCTCGGCCAGGTAGGCGGCCAGGTACTCGAGCTCGAGCGGCTCGCAGCAGACCACGCGCTCCATGGCGATGGTCTGCCGCGCCGGCCGCGGCTTGTAGGCGAGGATGCGCAGCGGAGCGCCCTCGCTCATGCGTGGAACACATGCGTGGTCGGCACCCGGCGCGAGTAACCGAGCAACGGCCGCCCCAGGCGCAGCGCGGCGCGCACGCCGCGGGAGGGATGGGTGCCGAACATGCCCTTGGGCGCCAGGCGGCCGCCGAGCCGCATCTTGGGCACCTCGGCGGTCTGCCCCAGCTCGATCGCGGAGGCGTGCCGCTCAAAAGCCTCGCGCAGCACTCCGGCCAGGATGTTGAAGTAGAGGTTGGGCTCGGTCTCCGGCTCGTGCCCCTCGAGAAAAAAGTAAAATCGATCGCCGTCGAGCAGCGAGATGTGCCAGGCGATCAACCGACCGTCGCGGCGGTAGCTGGTGAGCGCGAACTCGGGCGGCAATTGTTGAAAGAAGCTCTGGGTCAGGGTCTCGAGCTTGGCGCTGCTGCGCGCGAGCACGCTGCGGTAGAGCCGGTACATCTCGTCGTCGAAGCGGGAGCACGGCCCGCGCTCGATCACGACGCCGGCAAAGCTGGCCATGATCTGCTTGAGCCGGCGGCGGTAGGGCGAGCGCAGCGCCCACAGGTAGTCGTCGAATGACGCGAAGCTGCGGTCAAGCACCACCGCCGGCAGCGTGCTGGTCTCGACCACCGGCGGCAGATCGAGCGGGTGGTCGAGGTTGAGGCCGACCAGAAAGCCCGGCTCCTCGAGCACGACCCGCTCGAGAGTGCACCGCTGCATCTCCGGCGCGCCGAGCAGGCCAGGGGCCGGCTGCGAGCAGGGGATGGCGACGAAGTCGATATCGAGGGGGCTGCGGATTCCAAGGTAGGTCAGCACGTCGACGCGCAGGGTGCAGAGCACGGCGCCGCCGACCAGGGTGCCGCCGGCGTCGCGCAGCTCGTAGTAGCGCTGGTTGAAGTCGCAGCTCCGCTCGAGCAGCTCGAGAAAAACGCGGCGCTGAAAATAGTAGCCGGCGATCCGGTCCCAGGCCGACGTCAGCGCCGCCGCGCGGTTGACCCGCGCCAGCCGGTAGCCGGCGACCGGCGCCGCGATCGGAGACAGACCGACAACCTGTTGCAGCCGTCGCGTCAGATCGCCCGCGCGCATGCCCGCCTCTCCTGCCCGCTCACGCCAGCTCGCCGTCGAAGACGCAGTAGCGGCGATGGGGCTCGAGCTCGCGCCCCAGGGCGCGGCTGATATAGGCGAGCGTGGCGCCCATCGAGCCCTGGTTCTCCTCGAAGATGAAGCCGCCCTCGGTGAAGCTGTAGCCGCCCCGCTCGACCTGCTCGATCATCTTCATCTTCATGCCGGCCACGATCTTCTTGCCGCGCTCGGCCGGGTGCACCGCGATCTCGGTCAGCCGCACGGTCTTGATCGGGTTGCGCAGGTGATAGCGCATCACGTCGCGCACGCCGAGCGGCCGGCCCGGGCCGACCAGCTCGTTGAAGTCCGGGTACCAGAGCAAAAAGCCGACCGGTCGCCCCTGCTTCTCGGCGATGATCAGATTTTCTTCCTTGAGCAAAAACCGGAACGGGTTGAACAGCTCGAAGTCCTCGGCGGTCGTGCGGTCTGACCAGTAGGGGTGCTGCTGGAAGCAGGCGTTGTTGAGGTAGGTGTAGATGTCCATCTCTCGCCGGAGCTGGCTGCGATCCATCAGCCGGATGGTGACGTCGCCCAGGTCGAGGTCGGGCGCCACCGCCCGGCGCAGATCGTAAAAACCCTGGTTGCCAAAACGGTAGGACACCATGGTGCGGCGCGGCAGGTGGCCGAAGTAGTCGAGGTAGTAGGACGGATTGTAGGGCAGACCGAACAGCGGCGGCTGGTCGAAGGCGCTCGCCAGAAAGCCGCAGCCGTAGTTGAGATGGGCGTTGAGCCCGACCACGACGCGCCGGCAGCCCGGAAACGACGCCTTGGCCTTGAGCAGGATGGCGTCGGCGACTCCGCTCAGACCGGGCAGCGCCTCGAAAAAGGCGACCTGCGCATAGTCGGGCAACCGCTGATCCTGGATCAGCGTGCAGCGGCCGACCACGCGCCGCCGCTCCTTGAGCAGATAGGAATCCACGGCCGCGTGCCGGCAAAAGACCGAGCGGCGCTCGACCAGCAGGCGGGTGATATCCTCCTCGGTGCGGCGGTGATTGCGGTCGCCGGCGTAGACGCGGTGGCCGATGGCATAAAAGCGGTGCAGATCGAAACGACTGCCGACCGGCTGCAGCGAGATCGCCACCACCCACCTCCGGGCTGGAGATCGCCGCAGGTTAGCGTCTTTTTCGCTAACTGAACAACGCCGAACAACTGCCAAACAGCTTCCGCGGCGGCGGTGAATCACTCGAAGGTGAGCCACAGCGTGTCGCGATCCTCGCTGCTGCGCACGCGGATCCCCGGGCGGTGCTCGACCACCAGGTTGACGTAGCTGCGCAGGCTGCCCTCGACCTCGGGTATCACCAGCCTCACCGCGCCGCCCAGTTGGCGCCCATCGATCGCACGCAGCAGGGCCAGGTCGTAGATGGTGGTGTCCCAGAGCGTGACCACGGTCGTGCGGCCGCCGCGCTGCACCAGCGAATAGCGCGCGCCACCGGGCACCGTGATCGCGAGCCGGCTCTGGCTGCCGGTGGCGCTGAGCCGGATGGCCTGGATCGGGATCGGCTCGATCTCGCCGGGCAGATCGATGTCGACGTCACCAGCCGCCTCGGCCACCGGGTTGCTGACCAGCTCGAAGCGGGTCTTGGCGCGGCGCGGCACCTCCGTTGCCACTGGCTCGCCGCGCGCCGCGACAGCGGGCTTGACGGCGGGTGCCGGAGCGGGTGCCGGCGCGGGCCTGGGAGCCGGGGCGGGTGAGACGGCAGGTGCAGGTGCCGGCGCAGGCCTGGGAGCCGGGGCGGGTGAGACGGCAGGTGCAGGTGCCGGTGCGAGCTTGGGAGCCGGCGCCGGTGCCGCGGCAGGCGCCGGCGCGGGCCTGGGAGCCGGGGCGGGTGAGACGGCAGGTGCAGGTGCGGGCCTGGGAGCCGGGGCGGGTGAGACGGCAGGTGCGGGTGCAGGTGCCGGTGCGAGCTTGGGAGCCGGCGCCGGTGCCGCGGCAGGCGCCGGCGCGGGCTTCGGTTGCGCCGCTCTCGGCTCACCGCCGAAGCCGAGCAACTCGGGTGCACTGGATTGGGACGCGGCCGCGGGCGGTGCCGCCGGCGCGCTTTTCTCGCGTGCCAGCCGTGCCGCGGCATCGCGCTCGGCCATGAGCCGCCGCCGTTCGCTCTCGGCCGAGCTCTTGGCCGCAACCAGCGTGGCGTTTTCTTGCAGAGCGCGCTCCTTCTCGGCGGCCAGCCGTTGCTTATCCTGCTCGGCCTGGCGCAGCGCCTGCTCCATGCGCTGCTTCTCCGCGGCCAGGCGCTGCCGCTCGGCCGCGATCTGCGCCGCCTCCGCCTTGGCGCGACGCTGCTCCTCGGCCATCTTGGCGCGCTCGGCCTCGGCCTGCCGCGCCATCTCCTCGGCCCGGCGTTTCTCCGCGGCCAGCTTCTTGGCCTCGGCCTCCCGCTGCGCGGCCTCGGCGCTCTTGCGCCTGGCCTCCTCCTCGGCCGCCTTGCGCCGGGCCTCCTCGGCCTGCCGCTTCTGCTCGGCCTGGCGCGCCATCTCCTCGCGCTCCTCTGCCAGCCGCCTCGCCTCCGCGGCCTGGCGCGCCGCCTCCTGCTCTGCCTTGAGACGCCGCTGCTCCTCCGCGAGCCGGCGCTGCTCCTCCGCGATGCGGCGCTGCTCGGCGTCCTGCGCCGCCAGCTCGGCCTTGCGCTTGTCGGCCGCCAGGCGCTTGGCCTCGAGGGCGTGCTGCGCGACCTCGGCCGTGCGCTGCTTGACCTGCTCCTCGGCTGCCTTGCGCCTGGTCTCCTCGACCCGTCGCTGCGCCTCGGCCGACTGCGCGGCGGTCTCGAAGCGCTGTTTTTCCTCGGTCAGCCGGGCTGCCTCCAGGCGCCGCTGCTCGGCCTCGGCCACCTCGGCGTTGACCGCGGTGACGTCGCCCTCGTGAAAGATCTTGACCCACAGCACGCTGCGCTCGGTGCGGACGTCGTAGATGGCCCCCTCGGCCACCTCGAAGCTGAGCCGCGCCACCGCGCCGGCGCTGGTCTGGCCGCGCTCGAAGCGGACCCCCTTGACCGGCGCCACCGCCGCCAGCTTGGCGATCAGCTCGGGTTTCATGTCGGTGTCGAGCAGCTCGACCACCACCCGCCGCGGCGCGCTGGCGTCGTAGATCTGGAAGATCGGTGTCTCCTTGCAGTGGATGCGCACCTCGGCTGCCAGCTTGCGGTCCGGATCGCGGCCGAGCTCGACCCTGGTGATCGAATTGCCAGCCGCGGCCAGCGGTACCGCCAGCAGGAGCGCGAACGCGCCGACCAGGGCACGCGAGCAGATTTTCATGGGCAGGTCTCCCGACCCCTCATCTTTATCATGAAACGATCGGGTGACGAAAAAGATGGCCCGGGGAGATACCTGACGAGGGATGACCGCGGTCAGCGCACCAATCCCGGATCCAGCTCCAGGCGCTCGGCCAGCGCCTCCAGCAGCGGCCGGTCGCAGGACGGCGGCGGCCTGAGCTGACCGAGCTTGAGCAGCGC
>JAFGSX010000008.1 GCA_016934455.1 Deltaproteobacteria bacterium | reverse complement strand
GCAGCGGCATCAGGGCACCGCCGGCCGAGAACAGCGCCGCCGACGAGCCGATGGCGCCGGCGATCCAGATGCCGGACGACTTCTGGTCCTCGCGACGACGGCCGACGGTGAGCTGGTAGCGGCTGGTGGCGGCCGGGTTGCTGTGCGCGATCAGCACGTCGTTGAGCGCCAGCACCGGCAGCGGCTCGCCGTTGAGCTCGAGCTCCAGCCTCGTCACGGGGCGGGGCCGCAAGCGGCGGCGGCGGATCGCGTCCAGGATCTCGGCCACGCTGTCCGCCCGGGCCGCCATCAGCAATCCGACCGAGCGCGCCGGATCGGAGTTGACGCCGAGCAAAGGGATGTGCGGCCCGACGTGGTGCGAGACATCGAGCAGCGTGCCGTCGCCGCCCACGGTGACGACCAGCTCGAAACCGGTCACGGTGTCGAGGCCGGCGCGGTAAGTGCGGTTGACCTCGTAACCGGACGCCCGCAGCGCGGCGTCGGTGGTCTTGAGCGCGGCGGCATGCGCCCGGTGCGCCGCGATCAGGGCGCTGACGCCGGGATCGCGGGCCGCGATCAGGCGGTCGATCTCGGCGATTCGCCGGTCCACGGCGTAGAGCTGGTACATGCTCTTCTTGTAGACGAGCAGCGCGCGCGGTCGAGTCGTCGTCACGGGCATAGGAGCTGGATCTTTGTCGGTTTTTGAGGCCGCCGGCAACGGGAAAGCGCGCCGCGCTCCGGACCGCGCGCCGGGCTTGACGCCTTCAAAGGCGCTCGCCACAATCGCGGCGCGAAGGTGACGAGGAGCGCATGAGCGACGACATCGACCGTTTCGTCGATCAGATCGTGGACAAGGTGCAGGCGCGGCTGGGCACCGGCGGCGCCGCCGCGGTGCCCGCGGCCGGTTGCCAGGACGCCTGCCAGGGCTGCGGCCATTGCGTCAGCAAGCGGGAGGCGCAGGTCATCGACCTGGCGACCGCGGGCGCGGCTCGCTTTGGCAGCGCCGCGGGTGTGGCCAGGCCGCGCGAGGACATCGCGCGCATGATCGACCACACGCTGCTCAAGCAGGATGCGACGACGCAGCAGCTCAAGCAGGTGTGCGACGAGGCCAAGCAGTACGGTTTTGCCACGGTCTGCGTCAACAGCGCCAGCATCCCGTTCGTGGCGCGCCAGCTCCAGGGCAGCAACGTCAAGCCGATCGCGGTGGTCGGTTTTCCGCTCGGCGCCATGCTGACCCCGAGCAAGGCGTTTGAGGCGCGCGAGGCGGTGCGGCAGGGCGCGCGCGAGATCGACATGGTGATCAACATCGGCGCGCTCAAGTCGACCGACTACCAGATCGTGCTCGACGACATCGCGGCCGTGGTCGCGGCCGCCAAACCCTATCCGGTAAAGGTCATCCTCGAGACCGGCGCGCTCACGCTGGAGGAGAAGATCGCCGCTTGCGTCCTGTCCAAGGCGGGCGGCGCGGCCTTTGTCAAGACCTCGACCGGCTTTGGCCCGGGCGGCGCCACCGCCGAGGACGTCGCGCTGATGCGCCGGCTGGTCGGCCCGGACATGGGGGTCAAGGCCTCGGGCGGCGTGCGCTCGACCACCGACGCCGAGGCGATGCGCGCGGCCGGCGCCAGCCGCATCGGCGCCAGCGCCTCGGTCGCCATCGTCATGGGCAAGAAGTCTGACTCCAAGTATTGAGTCCCCTTGGAGGCACAAACGACAATGACGATGCTGCCGGGGTGAAGCCCGTCGAGATCGACTCTCGACGGGCGAGGAGGCGGCCGACGCTCCCTTGACAAGCCATAGCGCTGCTCACCGCAGTTGATCCTGCGTGGCGGGGGGCCGGCGGAGGACTTTTTTCGTTGCGCAGCGACGACCCTTAGAAGTCCCTGACGAGGGACGACAAAAAGGCTTCCGCCGATCAGCGGGGCCACGCCAAAAATAGGCTCAAGCAAAGTGAGCAGCGCAATCAGTGCTTTTTTTCCTTGTCGCCCTCGAGCTCGCGCAGGCTCGACTTCAGGCGCCTGTGCCAGGGCGACTGTGGCCACTCGCGATAGTAGTGAGCATCAGTTCCGACCTCGACGTCGCTCGTAGAGGCCATATGATAGGATCCAACTGTGTATTATCTGGTCTACCTGACAGACAAGTGCAACCTGTTCTGCCGCTACTGCGACTCGGCCGGGCACCGCATCCTGTACGGCCACGAGATCACCTATGACTTCGAGCGGCTGATCGATTTTTTACACCGCGACGGCGACGTCAGCCTCAAGCTATACGGCGGCGAGCCGCTGTTGCGGATCGACCTGATCGAGGAGCTGCTCGCACGCGTTCGCTGCCGCCACGTCGCGCTGCAGACAAACGGCACGCTGCTCGATCGGTTGCCGCTGGATCTGGCCAACCGCCTCGACGTCATCTCGCTCTCGCTCGACGGGCCGGCCGACGTCACCGATTTCAAGCGCGGCCGCGGTGTCTACCGGCAGGTGATCCGCCAGGCGCGCGCGCTGCGGCGGCGCGGCTATCGCGGGCCGTTCGACATCCGCATGACCATCAGCCCGGGAGTCGACATCGAGCGCTCGGTGCGCCACTTCTGCGCCGGCCGCGATCTCGAGGTCGCCAACGTCCACTGGCAGATGACCGCGCTGTTCCGCAGCGACGAGTGGGGCGGGCTGCGGGCGGCGCGCGTGCGCGACTGGTTCGCCACCTGTTACAACCCGGGGATCACGGCCCTGGTGCGCTGGTGGATCGGCGAGTTGGCCGCCGGCCGCTATCACCGGGTCGTGCCGTTTGCCTGCCTGGCCCACGACCTGGTGACCGGCGACCGCGTCGACAACGTGCGCTGCGGCGCGGGACACCTCATG
>JAFGSX010000550.1 GCA_016934455.1 Deltaproteobacteria bacterium | reverse complement strand
GTCAAGCGCTGGACCATGCGCAACACCGGCAACACTACCTGGACCAGCGCGAATGGCTATACCTGGGACTACGTCTCGAACGAGCGGTTCGGCGCCGCCGCCCATACCGAGCTGGCAGCCGGCACCTCCGTGGCGCCCGGCAGCAGCTACGCCTGGGACGTGACCATGACCGCTCCGTCGACGCCGGGCACCTACCGCGGTTACTGGCGCATGAACCACAGCGGCAGCGGGTTGTTCGGCGACAACGTCTGGATCGAGATCGTGGTCGTCGCCGGACCGGCTCCCGATGCCGGCCAGCGGGATACCCGGCGGCCGGACACGGCGGCGCGGGACACGGCGGTGCGGGACACGGCGGCGCGGGACACGGCGGCGCGGGACACGGCGGCGCGGGACACGGCGGCGCAGCCCGAGGCGGCCGTGGACGGCGGTGGCGTCGGACCTGGATCCGATGGGGGGAGCGGGCCAGGCAGCGATGGCGGTTCTCCCGCGGACGGCCGCACATACGACAATGTTGTGATGTCGGGGTGCGCCTGTGGCGCGGCCGGGGACGTTCGATCGAAGGGCCAGGCGCTCTGGCTCGCGGTCCTGCTGCTCCTGGTGACCGGGTCGCGGTTGAGCAGCAAGCGGCGGCGCTGAGCGCCAGGCGCGAGCCGTTCGACGAACAGCGGTGATCCGCGCGGAGCCGGTATGGAGACTATCTTCGACTACCTCGAGGACCGGCGGTTGAGCGAACAGGAGTTCGAGGCGCGCCACCCGCATCCCTTTTTGATCATCGAGGGGGCGCTGGATCTCTTCGAGAAGGACGAGTTCGCGTTTAGAACCAAATCGCTGGAGCTCGACCGGACGAACTGGGTCGATCCCATCGAGGAGCTGCACAACGACGGCAAGCAGTTGAGCGAGCGCAGCCTGGAGCTGTTGATCTTCAAGGTGGCGAAGAAGAAGGAGAGCCCCTACCAGAGGCGCATCTCGATCGGCAGGACCAACGCCAGCGACATCACCATCCCGGACAAGTGCATCTCGAAGCTGCACGCCCACATCGAACACGACGAGAAAACCGGGGCCTATTCGATCGTCGACACGGAGTCGATCAACGGGACCAAGGTCAACGGCGTCGAGATCGGCGCGGACGAGCGGCGCGTGCTGGGGTACGGGGACACCATCGAGCTAGGCTCCTTCATCTTCAAGTTCATCAGCGCGGCCGATCTCTATCAGATCCTGCGCGCGGCGATCGTCCCGTCTCCGGTACGGCCGTAGTCGGCGTCTGGACCCGCCGTACCAAGACTTGCGCCTGGCGCGGTGAGAGGACGATATTTGGCGCCTGTGCTAGACTGCGGGTCAATTGTGGAGGCAGCATGGCCAAGATCTCAGCGTCGCCATCGCCGCGCACCTTTGCCGAGGCCGTGGCCGAGAACATCCTGGCGCCGGCGGCCGAGAAGGCGGCGGGCGCCGACGGTGTGCTCGACACCTCCGACGCCAGCCGCATCGACGCCCTCGACGGGTTGGACGCGCATGCCCGCGCCCTGCTCAAGGAAGCCGCCGCGCTCACCGGCACCAGCGCGCCGACGGTGGCGGCTTTTGTGACCGCGGCCACCGATCGCGTCAAGCGCGACGCGGCAGCGGCAGCGGGCGCCGACGGCCGGCTCTCGTCGACCGACGCGGCCGCGCTGCCCGCCGATCTGCGCCTCGCCTACTTCGCGCTGCGCGGCGCCGGCGATCCGCTGACCATTCCCGCGCGCCCCGGAGTCTCGTTCTCGGAGGCGGTCGTCCGGGACGTGTGCGCGCGCTACGGCCTGACCGACGCGGGCGCGCTGCTCGACCAGGCGCTCCGGCTCGACGACGGCAATCTCTACCTGAACCGGCGCGAGCTCGAGGCGGCGGCCAAGGCGCTCAACGCGGCCCCGGCCGACCGGCCGCTCTCCTTTTCCGAGGCCGTCCTGACCCGGGTGATGAGCGACTTCGGCATCAGCGACCGCGCGGCGCTGCTCGCGCTGGCCGCGCGCTTCGACGCCGACGGCAACCGCTACCTCAAGAGGAGCGAGCTCGAGGCGGCGGCCAAGGTTCTGGTCGGCCGCGGCGCCGAGATCGGCGTCGTCTCGGACATCGACAAGACCGTGCTGCCGCCAACGGCCAGCGGCGCGCCGCTCAAGGATCCCTACCCCGGCGTGGCGACGCTCTTTCGCATCCTGGAGTCGCGCCTCGACGGCACCGGCGCCAAGGGCGACGTGCACTACGTGACCGCCCGCGATCCGAGCAGCGCCTCCGAGATCCCGGCCTGGCTCGACCTGCACCGCATGCCCAGAGGGCCGATCGATACCGGCACCAGCCCGCTGCCCTGGATCGCCGAAAGCGAGAAGGTGCGCGACATCGAGGCCATCTTCGAGGCGACCGGCAACCAGAAGTACGTGCTGTTCGGGGACACCAACCACCGCGATCCCGAGGTCTACAAGAGGATCCGGGAAAAATACCCCGCTCGCGTGCTCGCCATCGTCATCCACAACGTCAAGGCGGCCGACGCGGCGCGCACCGCGGGCATGCACGTCGTCGACAACTACGCCGTCGCCGCGGCCAAGCTGCTGCAGGACGGCGTCCTCGACGAGGCCTCGGCCCGCGCTGTGATGGACGCCGCCCAGATCGAGGGCCTGCCCATCACCGACGCCGAGATCGAGGAGCTGGTCGACGATCACCGCCCCGGCTGACGGCCGGCGCGCCCGGGCCGCCTGGTCTCGCGGCGGGCTCAGTGCGGATCGATGCGGTACCTGACCGCCCGCCGGCTGTAGGTGGTGTGGCCGTTGTTGCCGGGGTCGTCGTTGAAGTTGTAGGGGACAAAATAGACGTAGCTCCCGTCGAAGCTGCCGTACTTGAGCCCCTTGGTCTTGAGGCCGTCGATCCACCCCGCGTCAAAGGCCGACCAGCTCGAGCGCGACCTGAAGTCGCCGTGCGTATCCAGCCTCAACACGTTGGCGTGATAGGTCGCAAAGGGAGTGTTGTTCTGCTGATAGGGAATGAAGTAAACGTACCGGCCGTCGAACTCGGCGCCGACGTAGCCCATGGTGACGAGGCCGTCGATGTCCGAGGCGTCGAACGCGTCCCAGGCGCCGGTGGCGTCGAAGGCGGCCGTCGTGTCGTAGCGCAGAACCCGGGTGTGCTGGCTGGCGATGTTGTCCCGGAACGGGACGAAATAGACGTACCTGCCGTCGAAAACCGCGCCCTTGTAGCCGACCGTGTGCAGCCCGTCGACCGACGAGGCGTCGTGGGCGCTCCAGTTGGCCGCCGTGGTCAGACCGCCCGCGCCCTGGGTATCAAAGCGCAGCACGTTGCCGTGAAAATCGGTGTCGGTCCCGTTGTTGAACGGCGCGAAGTAGAGGTAGCGGCCGTCGGACGTCCCGCCGTAGTAGCCCTTGGTGGTGAGGCCGCCGATGTTGCCGACGTAGAAATTCTGCCAGCTCGCCGGCGCGTCGAAGGCACCGGTCGTGTCGTATCGCAGCGCAAAGCCATGGGCAAAGCTCTGGTCTCCGTACGGCACGAAATACAGGTAGCGGGAGCCGTCGTAGACGGCGCCGTCATAGCCGCTGTTCTGGGGCATGTTGGCCAGGGTGCCGGCGTCGAAGGCGCTCCAGCTCGAGGCGGCCGTGAAACCCGCGCCGATCGTGTCGTACCTGAGGACTCGGGCGTGCCGCCTGCTGCCGTCGGCGTATGGGACGAAGTAGACGTATCTGCCATCGAAGGCGCCGCCGGCATAGCCAACGGTGGGGGTGGCGACGTTGCCCAGCGTGTTGCCCGCGTCGTAGAAGGCCCACGAGGCCGCGCTCTTGAAGTCGCCCTGGGTGTCGTAGCGCATGACCACGCCGTGAAAGTCGGTCTGCAGGTTGCCCTTGCGGCAGGGGACGTAATACATGAAGCGGCCGTCGAACACGGCGCCGTAGTAGCCCTTGGCCGTGGCGCCGAGAACCTGGTCCGCGATCGGCGGCTCAAAGGCGGCCCAGTTGGCCGCGTCCTTGAAGCCCGTCGCCGTCGCGCCCGCATCGGCAGCCGGGCCGCTGTCGGCCGCTGCCGCGTCAGACGCCGCGCCGTCGATCGATCCGGCGTCCGCCGCCGCAGCGTCCCCGGCGCCGGCGTCCGCTGACGCGCGATCCGGTGCCACGGTGTCCGGCAGCGCGCCATCCCCGGCGCTGGCGTCCGGCGCGGGGCCGCCGGCGTCGGCGCCGGGCTCGACGGGTTGCTGAGGACAGGCGACGAGCAACGCGCTGCAGCACAGCCATGCCATCCTCTTCATCTGACGCTCCTCGAGAGAACAACCGGCACGGTCTTTGGTTTTTGACGATTCAAGCCGGTTCCGCACCGCGTTTATCATATCTTCGCGATCGCCCAATTGGTCATGGCGACCGCCGGCCTTGGGCGAGAGGTGCCACGGCGCCTCGTCACTCGCCGCCGATCTGCATCTCCCGGATCCGGAACAGCGGCGCGGCGAAGTGGCGGTCGAGGTCGATCTCGCTGCCGACCAGATCGATTCCCTCGAGCATCTCCCTGGCGGTGCCTGCAATGGTGAGGCCCCGGACCGGAAAGGCCACCTCGCCGTTCTCGATCCAGAGGCCGGCCGCGCCGCCGCTGAAGTTGCCGTTGACGGCGTCGATGCCGTAACCGGTCACCTCCTTGAGCCACAGCCCGCGCCGGGTGGCCTTGACGACGTCCGCGGCGGGAGTCGCGCCGGCGGACATCGAGAAGTTGTGCGCCCCGATGCCGGGCAGGCTGCCGAAACCGTCGCGCGCGGCGTTGCCGGTGCTGGCCTGGCCGGCGCGCTGGCCGACGATGGTGTTGTACAGGAACCCCTGGAGCACGCCGCCGGCGACGACGGTGCGCTTCTGCGTCGGCACGCCCTCGCCGTCGAACGGGCAGCTCGCCAGCCCCCTGGGCCGCGTGCCATCGTCGACCAGCGTCAGCAGCCCGGAGGCGACGGACCGGCCGAGCTGCCCCGCCAAGAAGCTGGCGCCCTGCAGCACGGCCTCGCCGTCGAGCGCCGCCAGCAGTCCGCCCAGAATCGGCCAGACCACGTCCGGATCGACGAGCACCGCGGCCCGCTGCGTCTTCAGCGGCCGGGGGTCGAGCCGCTCCAGTGCCTTTTTGGCCGCGCGGCCGGCGATCTCGGCCGGCGGCAGCAGATCGCCGAAAAAGCGGCGCGCGCAGCTCTCGTTGCCCGGCGACTGCAGGTCGCCCTTGACCGCGACCACGGTGACGTCGACGCCGCAGCCGGACGAGCGGTAGCTCTTGGCCAGGCCGTTCGAGTTGGCCAGCCAGACCTCGGACTCCTGCTCGCCGTAGTTGGCGCCCGCGCTCTTGGCGATGCGCGGATCGCTCATGGCCAGCTTCTCGACCGTCTGGGCGAGGTCGATCTTGCTCGCCATGGCCACCTTGGCGATCGCCGGGTCGTAGATGCCTTCGACCGCGGTGACGCCCGGATCCCGCGGCAGCGCGTTGCTCGGATCGGCGGTGGTGACGCGACCGAACTCGATCGCGCGCGCCACGGCGCTGTCGAGCGCGGCCGGGCGCAGGTCGTTGCAGTGCGCGAAGGCCAGGCGGCCGCCCACGATCACGCGCAGGCCGACGCCGGCCGTGGCCGCCTCCTCGACGGTCTCGACGGCGCCGTTGCGGATCGCGATGCTCAGGTGGCGCGCCGACTCGACAAAGACCTCGGCCGCGTCGGCGCCCCGAGCCAGGCATTTCTTGACCAGTTGCTGCGCCAGTGGCTGGTGGTTCATGGTCGTCCCTGCTCCCGGTTGGCGGTCAGCCCTGAGCGGCGGCGCCGCCGACGTTGATGCCCCGGATGCGCACCGTCGGCTGCCCGACCTCGACCTCGGCCCGCTGCCCCTTGCCGCAGGTCCCCGGCCCGAACTCGAGGTCGTCGCCGACGGCGTCGATGTTCTTGATCACCTCGAGGCAGCTCCCGATCAGGGTCGCGCCCTTGACCGGCGCCGTCTTCTTGCCGTTCTCGATCAGATAGGCCTCGCGGCAGGTGAAGTTGAACATCCCGCTGACGTCGTCCACCGAGCCGCCGCTGAGCGCCTGGACATAGATCCCGCGCCTGGTCGAGGCGACGATGTCGGCGGGCTTGTCGTGGCCGCGATCGATGAAGGTGTTGGTCATGCGCGGGATCGGCCGGTACCTGAAGCTCTCGCGGCGGCCATTGCCGGTGCGCGCGAGCCCGAGCTGCCGGGCCGACAGGATGTCGGTCAGGTACTTGACCAGCACGCCGTCCTCGATCAGGACGTTGCGCTGCATCGGCGTGCCCTCGTCGTCGAAGTCGGTGGTGCCGCGGGCGTTAGGCAGGCTGCCGTCGTCGACCATGGTGAACACCGGGCTGGCCACCTGCTGGCCGAGCTTGCCGGTAAAGACGCCCAGCTTCTTGGCGATGCTGTCGCCCTCGAGCGGATGGCCGACCGCCTCGTGCACCAGCACGCCGCCCCAGCCGTTCTGCATCACAACGTCCATCTTGCCGGACGGGGCGTCCCTCGCCTCGAGCATGGCGATCGCCTCGCGCGCGCAGCTCCTGGCCACCTGCTCGGGCGCCACCTGGTCGAACATCTCGAAGCCCGAGTGGCGGCTGATCCGCTCGCGGCCCATGTGGCGCGTGCCTTTGCCCTCGCTCAGCGCGTGCACGATGAAGTACAGCAGCGGCAGCTCGCCGGTCACGAACAGCCCCTCGCTGTTGGCGATGGTCCGGCCGCGCACCTCGTCGTAGTAGCTGACGCGCGCCAGCTTGATGCGGCGATCGAAGTCGAGCGCGGCCCGATCGGCGCGCCGGCAGACGTCGAGCCGCCGCTCGTCGGCGACCTGGCCGAGCGGGAGCTTGACCGTGACGCGCGACGCCCTCTTGGTCGGCCGGATGCCGACCGGCTTGATCGGAGCGCCACCGCGGGCGATGCAGGAGGCGACCTCGGCCGCGCGCAGCAGCTTGCCCGCGGTCAGCTCGTCGGTGTAGGCGTAGCCGGTCTGGTCGCCCGCGATCACGCGCACGCCCGCCCCCTGGCTGATGCCGAACTCGGCGCTCTTGAACCTGGATTCCTCCATCAGGATGTTGCGCGCCGTGCGGTTCTCGACGTAGACCTCGGCGAACTCGCCGCCCTGGCCGAGAGCCCTCTTGATCACCCGCTCGAGCAGCGCCCGGTCGATCCGGGCCGCGGCGACGGGCGCGGAGACGGGCGCGGTGGTCGGTGCGCCGGAGGCGAACAGCCGCTCGATCAGCGCGGGCGCCGCGACACAGGCCAGGCCGCCCTGCAGGCCGACCTCGAGGAACTGGCGACGCGAGATCTCCGCGGCGGAACCGGGCACGGGCTTCATGAGGGCACCTCGATCGCGACACACGGCGTGCGCCGAGTCTATGCGCTCGAGACCGGCATGGGAACCAGGCACGCGCGCCAATCGGCCGCCGATATCGATAATGGAGACCGTTGAGGGAGCGCTCATGACCTTGCCGCCTGAGCCACTGTCCGAGCTGCTCGCGCAGGCCGAGGCCGTGGTATTGGCCCGGGTGACCGCGGTCCAGAACCCCGATGGAAGCTGGCAGCGAGAGGCGGCCCGGGTCGACACGTCCCAGCCCGAGGCGCCGCGGCAGGGCAGCATGCCG
>JAFGSX010000007.1 GCA_016934455.1 Deltaproteobacteria bacterium | reverse complement strand
GGTTGCGTCCGAGCCGGTTGCGCCCGAGCCGGTTGCGCCCGAGCCAGTCGCGGCCGAGCCAGTCGCGGCCGAGCCAGTCGCGGCCGAGCCGAGCCAGAGCGTTGGTCCGACAGCACCGACAGACGCCGAAAAAATAGGCACGACCGCTGGTGAAAAGCAGACAATCGAGCTCGACGCGGAAGTGTCTTGGGGTGACCTTTTAAGCGGGACAGGCCCCGAAACACCGGTGATACCAGCATCGACCACGACCCAGCCGCAATTCGGCGATAGGTCGCTGACCGAGGATCTGAAGCCAACCTCGGTCGATGAGTCCGCTGTCAAAGCTGCTGTGGTGCCCGAGCCCGAGGCCGCTGTTGCGGTGCCCGAGCCCGAAGTTGCTGTTGCTGTGCCCGAGCCCGAGGCCGCTGTTGCAGCGCCCGAGCCCGAAGTTGCTGTTGCGGTGCCCGAGCCCGAGGCCGCTGTTGCGGCGCCGAAGGAAGAGGCCATATCCGTCGAACCGGCGCTCGAAGATCCCCTGGCCGACTGGGGATCGGCGTTCGACGTCGACATGTCCGAGAGTCGGCTCCAGGTGGCGGGCGAGTTGCTGACCTCGCCGCGGCCCGACCCGGTCGATGGGAAAAGTGGCTGGGACGCAGATTCCGCGGCAGTGTCACCGGTCGCGCTGGCCGGGCAAGGCGATACGGAGGACGAATACCTGGTGCCTGTCACGGGTGAACACAGGCTGGGCCAGGTCGAGCCGCGACCGACCCCCGCCATGTCGGCCGTCGATTCATCGCAGCGGGCGCCGGTGGCGGGCGATTCGGCAGCTACCTGCGACAACCTGATGCGGGGTGCGCGCGAGCTGTTCGAGCTGGGAAATTTCTCTGAATCGCTCGAGCTGGTGGAAAAGGTGTTGGCGACCGACCCGGAGAACGGCGAGGCACGCGAGTACCTCGAGCGCAATCAAGAGACCCTGCTCAAGATGTACGAGTCGAAGATCGGATCGTTTCAGCGCGCTCCGCGGGTGCTGATCCCGCCCGACGAGGTGATCTGGCTCAACCTGCATCACCGGGCCGGTTTTCTGCTGTCGCAGATCGATGGCCAGGTGACCTACGAGGATCTGCTGGCGCTGTCGGCCATGTCCAAGCTCGAGACCTGCAAGATCCTGGTGCAGCTCATCAACGAAGGCGTGATCGCGTCGTCCTAGCCGCGCCGGTCAATGGTATTCGTCCGGGCCGATGTCGGGGCCGTCGCCGGCCGGGCGCGGGTCGCCATCGATATCGTCCGGGGCGGCCGTGGTGGGATCCGCGGCATCGATCGCAGGCGAATCCGGGTCCACGATGTGGCCCGAGTCGTCGATGAGCAACGCGGCGACCTGATCGATGTCGGTGAACCGCGGCCGAAGCGCCATCAGCTCCACGGCATCGGCCGCGGCCAGGACACCTCCGACCTCGAGCAGCGGTGATCCGATCGGTGCGAACAGCAGGTGATGCAGGGCGATGAACTGATCCGCCGTATCTGCTGCCCGCAGCGCGATGCCGGATCCGGGGGACAGCTCGATCGCGCTGTTGACGAGCTGTGCGGTCGCGTCCCGGCCCAATGCCAGCGCGGAGTGCGCGTTGCCGCGCACAGAGACCAGGGCACCGTTGAGGATGATCTCGTTTGTCGCTACCAGACCGCGGGCGGCCAGAGCGCCATCGGCCGCCGCCACCGAGGAGGTCAGCTCGACCGAGCAACCGGTGGCGTCGCAGGCGGTGGCATCGGCGGCATCGGCGCTCAAGCGCGTGCGCGCGATCGCGAGCCGAGTCGTCGCGGTCGTGGTCTGGCACTGCAGCGAGACCGCGGTCCCGAGGCTGCGGTCGGCGATGGCCTCGATCCAGTCCGCCGCCAGCAGCGCCCCGTTGCTGTCGGCGAGCAGGAGCCCCGCGCTGGCGTCGACAGCGGTCGCGCGCACGCCGCTCAGGACGACCTGCGGCGAGGAGGTCGCGTACAACCCGACACCGGTCGCACGCGCGCTGCCGACCGCCTCGACGCCGGCGGCGACGGTGAGCACCAGATTCGACGACGGCGGCAGCGGATCGCCAGTCACCGGATCGCGGCCGTCGACGATCCCGGTCGCCTGTGCGGCCACCGCGCTGGCGCGGCCCAGGGAGAGGTCGAGGTCGGCCGATCCGGCGAGCACCACCCCCGCCGCGTTTGCGTGGGCGATCGCCTCGACCGAGGAGACAGCAATGCGGCCGCTGATGCGGTCGGCGTGCAGGCCATAACCGGTGGCCGCTGCGCCGTCGCTCGCCGCGGTCAGGTGGCCGACCTGCAGGTCGATGCTGCCATTTCGCGCCGCGAGCGCGAGCAGTGTCGCCTGCGGGCTGCTCGCACCTCCGGCTATGACGCCGTCCACCACGGCCGAGACAGCGCCCTGCAGCAGGCAGCCGATTCCCAGCGCGCCGGCTGTCAGCTCGCGCGGGCCGTGGATGGCGCTGTCCGAGGCCACCTGCAACCGGCAGCCGTCGCAGCTAAGGGCGACCGCGGAGTCGACGGTGGCCGCAGCGGCAACGGCGTCGAGCGCGATCGAGCTGTCCGCGACGCGCAGCTCTCCGCCGCGCTGTTCGAGGCCGACGACCGCGCCGGCGGCCGCGGGCGCCAGCTCGGCGATCAGGTGCAGCGTGCATGCCGAGACCGAGATCGAGCCGTCGACGTTGGCGATGCCGACGCTGCGCTGACCGCCGGCACCGACGCCTATCCGAGTGCCGACGATCTCGACCGCGCTTTCGCCGCCGGCGAGCACGGCATAACTGGTGGAGTCGGCGCCGCCACCGCGTACGTCGCTGGCATCGATGGAGGCGGTGGCGCCGTCGACCACCTCGATGGCGACTCCGACGTCGCTGTGGCTGGGCCCGATCGCGACGACCTCCCGGCAGCGGGTGTGGGAGCCCAGCACGATCGATCGGCGCTCGGGCAGCGTGGCGCTGGCCGGCGCCGGCTCGATGGTGAGCTGTGCGAGGCCGGCACCGGTCTCCAGCGTGACGCCGTCCGGCTCGGCGCTGACCAGCAGACGGGTGACGGCGGAGGATTCGAAGCGGTAGCTGTCGCCGTCGCGGATCAGCCCGCCCTGCAGCGTCAGCAGCGGCGGAACCCGCAGCGGCCCGGCGAGCAGGTAGTCGCCGGCGGCGATCTGAACCGCGGACAGTCCGAACCGCAGCGCCCGGTCGAGGCCTTGCTCGACCGTGCGCAGGGGCGCGGCGGCGGTTCCATCGCCTTCGTCTGAGCCGAGGACGGCGTCGACATAGGCACCACCCGGCTGCACGTGCAGCAGCGCGGTATCCGAGGCGCAGGCCTGGTCGGTGTCGCAAACCGTCAACTCGAATCGGAGCTCTGCGGTCTGCGCCGGCGCGACGAGCTCGAGCTGCGGTCCGTCGAGAGGGCCGAGCTGCGCCGGCGGAGCACCGTCGTCGAGCTGACGCCAGTGGTAGCTGGCAATGGCACCGCTGTCGGGGTCGTCGCTGCGGCTGCCGTCGAGGACGATCGCGGCGCCGGGCAGCGCCCAGCGCTCGCCGCCGGCGTTGGCGATCGGTGGCAGGTTGGAGGCACCCGGGTCGACCGTCAGCACCACGACGTCGGGGGTGGATTCGGCCGTTCCATCGCTGACGACCAGGGACAGTGCGATGGCTCCGGCACCCGAGGGGGTCCTGAATAGACACTGGGCGGCGGCGCACGCCAGCTCGACCTGCGCGCCCGCGGTCTGCGACCAGCGAAAATCGAGCTGGCGCGAACCGTCGGGATCCCGGGAGCCGGCGCCGTCGACGACGACCGTCTGTTCCGGACGCACGCGTCGATCGGGACCGGCCTCGGCGATCGGGGCGCGGTTGCCGATCCCGGCCGAGACGCGAACCTGAACGACGGCGGGCGGCGCGCGCACGCCGGCCTCCTCGACGTCGCAGCGAAAGACCAAGAGCTGAGGGACGCGCGGAGCGACAAAACGGACGCGCTGGCGGTCGCTCAGGTCGAGCGCGACGGCATCGCCGCGAAGCTGGCGGAAGGCGACGCGGCGATCGTCTTCGGTCGTGCGCGGCGGCGTCTCGATGGTCACCGAGGCCCCCGGATCGACCACCCGCGGCGCCGTCACCACGGGCGCCGGCGGGACCTCGCCCGCGGCGGCGGGATGCACGACCACGAATTCGGGCTCGGACCAGAGCTGTTGCGAGTCGTGGATCTCGACCGCGAACACGGCGATGCCCGCCGGCGAGCCGATCTCGACCTCGGTCACGGCGCTCGTGGGGTCGGCGATGATCGCCGGAGCGCCGGCGACCTGCCGCCAGCGGTAGCCGGCGACGACGCCCTGCAGGGCCAGGCTGGCCGAGGCGTCGAGGACGATGCGGTCAGCCGGCAGCACCAGATCGCCGGCGCCGATCGCCAGCGGCGCCCATCCGGCGTCCCGCTCGACCACCTCGATGCGCACCTGGTCGCTCCCGCTGCTGTCGCGCGTCTGCTGCTCGACCACGAAGTCGAGCGCGCCCGGGCTCAGCGGCGCGGCGTAGCGCGTCACCGCGGTGACCGCGGACAGCAGGGTCACCCGGGTGCCGCTGATCTGCCGCCACAGGGTGCTGGGGCTGGACAGCATGAGCTGGCGGCTGCACTGCGCATCGAGGGTCGCCGCCAGCGAGCGTACGACCTGCTGGTCGGCTCCGGCGCAGGTCAGCAGGACGTTGCCGCTGATCGCAGGGGGCAGGTCCACGGACTCCGGCGGCTCGAGCATGACCAGGCAGGCGCTGCCCACGAGGATCGCCACCAATGCGCAAGAGCAAGGCGCCCGCCAACACATGCTGACATTATATCATCGACGTGCGCGCATTCAGCTCTCGGGGATGCTGCCGTCGGGCGCGATCGGGATTCCGGTGTAGAGAGTCGGATCTACATAGTAGCCATGGACCGAGACGCCGAAGTGCAGGTGCGGGCCGGTCGAGCGGCCGGTGCTGCCGACCGTGCCTACCGGCGACCGCTGGTCGACGGCGGTGCCGGTCTCGACGAACAGGTGCTGCAGGTGCGCGTAGTGGGTGCGCACCCCGTTGCTGTGCTCGATGACGACGTACTTGCCGTAGCCCCCGCTCCAGGCGGCGAAGACCACCACCCCGCCCGCCGCCGCGTAGACCGGTGTGTCGGGAGGGGCCGAGAGGTCGATGCCCGAGTGAAAGCGCAAGCCACCGTGAACCGGATCGCGGCGATAGCCAAAGGCACTGCTCGGCACCACCTGCCCGAGCGGCCAGTGTAGCAGCAGCGACCCCTTGGGCAGCGACATGCGGCGGTTGCCGATCTCGCCCTCGGTCAGGGCCTTGAGCTCGCGCACCCGGCGGTCGATCTTCTCCAGCGCCTCGACATAGCCCACCGTCAACTCGTGCGGGATGTCGGGGAACCGCTGTCGATCGTGTTCCATCTCGACCTCGAGCGTGACCCGGCCGCGGATCAGCGCACCGAGATCCGGTGGCAGCGGCTGCCAGTCGAGCGCGCGGCTGAGCGCGATCAGCAGGGCTTGCCACTGCTGCAGGTAGACCGGAGGCAGGATGCGCTCTTTGACGGCGGGATTGTTGGTGCGCACGGCCACGAAGTGGGCGAGAGCGCGATCGATGTCCGGCCCCATGCGCGCGACCGCGCTGCGAGCGGTCTCGCTGCTGGTCACGGGTTCGGCGCTGATGTCGGTGTCGCGGATGTCGATCACGGCTGGTTGCGTCGAAGGCAGGGCCGGCGGGAGCGTGTGGGCATCGCCCCAGTCGGTCATGGCCGGCCGCAGGATAGATTCGGTGGCGCAGCCGCCACTACCGGCGACGCACAACGCCAGCGCCGCCATCCACCGCACGCGCATGCGCCTCATCATAGAGGAGAGATCGGCTCGCGCTCAACGGAATGGACAAAGGCCCTGGCAGGGCGCTCTCCGGCGGCTGTCGGCGGCTGCATTGACAGGGTGCGTCAACGGCGTGTACGAAGAAACAACGAGCACTGCTCGGCGGAGGCCGCATGGATCGCACCCGGTGGGTGACCCAGTTCGCGAGCGCCCTGCTGGCGCTGGCTCTGATGCCGCGCTGCATGTGCGACGATCCCAACCTCAGCCAGATCCCCAAGCCGGACATCGAGGTCGTCGACGTGACGACCGGCACCACCAACCAGGCGGTGCCGTTTATCATCGATTTCGGTGCGGTCGATATCGGCGGCCAGCTCGAGCGCACGGTCCGGGTGCGCAACGCGGGCAACGGGCAACTGCAGGTCAGCTCGCTGCGGCTGCTCGACTCGGATCTCGACGAGACAGTTTGCCCGGGGTTGCACCGCGCCTTCGGCTTTGTCTCGCAGGCCGAGCGCGCCACGCCGTTCAAGCTCGAGCCCCGGCAGGAGCGCGACGTGCGCATCAGCTTCACGCCGAGCGGTGCCGGACCGCACTGCATGGGGCTGTCGCTCGAGAGCAACGACGAGGACGAGCCGCAGGTGCTGGTCTATCTGGTCGCGCTGGGTTCGGGCGGCCGTCTCTGTACCGTGCCGTACGATGCGCAGGTGCTCGATTTCGGTCCGGTGTTCATCGGCGAGCTGTCCCGCACCGCGCTCCACTTCGAGAACTGCGGCAATCGGCCGATCCAGGTGAGCGGCATCGCGCTGGTCGAGAACCCCGACGAGGTGTTTGGAACGGGCAGCCTGCCGAGCCTGCCGCTGCCGCTGCAGCCGGGCGAGGGCTTCGACGCGGAGTTCACCTTTCAGCCGCTGTACGTGCGCTACTACAGCGGCGCCATGCAGGGCCTGGTCAAGCTGATCGTGGCCGAGCCCTATGCCTCGGAGCAGTACGTGGTGCTCGAGGGCGTGGGCGCCGAGCGGCCGCGCTGCAAGCTGGCCGTGGTACCCGCCACGCTGCAGTTCGGCGCGGTGGCGGCCAACACGAGCCCGACGCGCAACCTGATCCTGCGCAACAACGGCGAGTGCGATTGCGAGGTCAGCGCCATCTCGCCCGTCGTCATGGACGAGCAGGCGGCGACCGATCCCGGGAGCTTCTCGATCCCGGCTCCGCCGGCCTTGCCGCTCTACCTGGCCGGAAGCGCGCCGACCTCGGACGGCTGCACCGCCTCGCCGCAGACGCCGGCTGGCAACTCGGCCACGCTGACCGTGCAGTACAACGCGCCCGACCGTCAGGACGTGGTGGTCGAGCGCGGCCACTTCGATATCTCGTCGAACGACCTGGTCAATGACCCGCAGCGGGTCAACCTCGAGGCCAGCGGCGGCGGATCGCCGCGCTGCCAGTTCAAGGTGACGCCGGAGGCGCCCGACGAGCCGAGCGCGACCAGCTTCGACTGGAACTGCAAGACGCTGACCGAGCGCTGGGGGCTGGTCAAGTTTGGCAACGTCAATGTTCACTACGAGCACCTGCAGCCGATCTTGTTCGAGAACATCGGCAACATCGACTGCGCGATCAGCCAGGTCAAATGGCGCCAGTCCTGGACGCCGCAAAACGAGTTCGGCTTTGCCGACGAGAGCCAGCAGCCCCTGAGCCTGCCGGCGACGGTCAACCGCACGGTGCGACCGGGCGAGGTCGCCACCTATTACGCGACCTTCAAGCCGACCCACACCATCTCGAACGCGCTGCCGATCCCCAACATGAAGTGCCTTTCGGGAGGCTACTGCGGGGCTCTCACCAGCAGCTATATGTCCGAGATCTGTCTGCAGACTCCCTGCATCTGGGGCAACGGCGTCGATTTTGTCACCAGTGACACCGTCACTGACCAGTCCGTCACCGGGCAGTACGCGGTCCAGGGCACGTTTTCCATCGGGTTCATGGGCAAGCCGACCACCCCGGCCATCGACGTCATCCCCAGCAGCGTCGACTGGGGGCTGATCACGGTCGGCTGCGGGGCCGAGGAGCGCACCATCAAGATCTACAACACAGGCAACGGCGTGCTGCGCGTCACCCGGCTCGAGATCACGCCCGACACCAATCCCGACGAATTCCGCGTCACCGCCGCGGTGGTGCCGCAGGACGTGCAGCCCGGCGGCCAGCCGATGTTGATCAACCTGCGCTTCTACGCCCGGCACGAGGGCATGCACCGCGCGGACCTGATCATCTACGGCCAGGAGGGAAGCTCCGAGGTGCCGATGTTCACGGTGCCGCTGCAGGGCGTGGGCACGTTCGAGACCCATCACACCGACGTCTTCAGGCAGTTGACCGACCCGCTGGTCGACGTGCTGTGGGTGGTAGACGACTCGGGATCGATGGGCGGCGAGCAGGACATGCTGGCCGACAACTTCCCCACCTTCTTCTCGCAGACCACGATCAACAACGTCGACTACCACATCGCGGTCACCACGACGCTGACGCGCGAGGGCTGCGTGCCCGACTTCACCAATCCGCAGGATTCGTGCGCCGGCCAGCCGCCGCACGACAAGGCCGGCCTCTACACATCGTGCTCGGGCAACGACAAGTGGATCACGCTGACGAGCGCCAATCCGCAGCAGCAGTTCAACTGCAACGTCCAGGTCTCGGACAGCGGCCACGTCAATCCGGATCGCCCCTCGTCGGACGAGGCCGAGGGCGGGCTGCTCGCCAGCAAGCTGTTCCTGTCGCCGCCCAAGATCACCGACCCGGCGGCCAACGGCGGATTTTTACGCGAGGACGCAAAGCTGTACGTGATCGTGGTCAGCGACGAGGAGGACCAGTCGGACGGGCCGACCGATCTGTACGTCGACTTCTACCGCAACCTCAAGGGCTTCAGGAACCAGGGCATGGTCAACTTCTCGGCCGTCGCCGGCCCGGCCGGCGGCTGCAACAGCGGGTCGACCAACGACGGGCTGGGCGCCGACGACGGCGCGCGCTACCGCGACGTGGCGAGCGCCATGGGCGGGCTGTTCCAGAGCATCTGCGAGACCGACTGGACGGGGCTGATGAACAACCTGGCCATCGACTCCTTCGGCCTCAAGATCCAGTTCTTCCTGTCGCGCGCGGCTGCCAGCGCCGGTGCCATCGAGGTCTGCGTCTCGCCGCCCGACCAGGATCTCACCGGTTACACCGGGCCGTGCAGCGGCCGCGGCGGCACCGTGGTGCCGCTGACCAGCGAGGGCGCGGCCAACGGCTGGTGGTACGACGGAGCCTCCAACTCGATCGTGTTCAACGCCGGCAGCGTGCCACAGCGCGGGCAGTGGATCCGCGCCGACTACGACACCGCTTGTCTCCCCACCCAGCCGTAGATCACTGACAGTTCGTTCTGCCGCTGCTATTTATTGAGTCAATTTTCGGCGGGGTCCCGCTGATCTGCGCAAGGCTTCCGTCGGTCCCTTGAAGGGGATCGCCACAAGCCTTGCTCCGGTCCCCCCGCCGGACGGGATTTTCGTGCGGTGAGCGAACCGTCGCCAGGATCGTCGTGCCGACTTCTCGACCTGCGCGGGTTGGATCGCACCGCGCTGGAGACGCTGGTCGCCGAGCTGGGCGGCGAGCGCTATCGCGCGGCGCAGATCCTGCGCTGGCTGCACCGGCAGCAGATCGCCTCCGTCGACGAGATGCGCAACCTGCCGGCGGCGCTGCGCGCGGCGCTGGCCGGACGCGGCGCGCTGCGCACGGTCGAGCTGGAGCAGGCGCAGCAGGCGGCCGACGGTGCGGTCAAGCTGCGCTGGCGGCTGCACGACGGCGAGCAGATCGAGAGCGTCTTCATACCGGACGCGGCCAGGGCCGGTCGCCACGCGCTGTGCATCTCGACCCAGGTCGGCTGCGCCATGGGCTGCACCTTCTGCGCCACGGCCACCCTCAAGCTGCGCCGTCACCTGCTGGCGTCGGAGATCGTCGAGCAGGTGCGAAAAGCGAACCTGTGGCTGGCGTCCGGGGAGCACGCGACCGCCTCCGGGGTCCTGTCACCGGCTTTCCCCGTTTCGCAGGCTCAACGGGGGCCCCAGCCGGCGCCACCCCTGCGGCGGTCGAGCGGATCCGCACGAAAATCGTCACCGGTCCAGGCAGAAGCGCGCATCGGATCGATCGTGCTGATGGGAATGGGCGAGCCGCTGCACAACTACGGCGCCACGGTGGCGGCGCTGCGCATCCTGACCGACCCCGACGGCCACGGCTACTCACCGCGCCGGGTCACGGTGTCGACGGTGGGGTTGATCGAGCCGCTGCGGCGGCTGCTCGACGACGTGGATGTTCAGATCGCGGTCAGCCTGGTGGCGGCGCGGCCCGAGGTGCGGCGCAAGCTGATACCGGCCGATCGCCAAAACCCGGTGGCCGATCTGCTGGCCGCCTGCGCCGCGCTGCCGATCAAGCGGCGGCGCCGGATCACCTTCGAGGTGGTGCTGATCGCGGGCGTCAACGACGGCGACGACGACGCGCGGGCGCTGGCGCGGGCGGTGGCGCCGCTGCGCTGCAAGGTCAACCTGATCCCGTACAACCCGCACCCGCTGGCGAGCTTTGCGCCGCCGGACGCGGCGCGGGTCGAGGAGTTCCAGGGGATCCTGCGCGCCATGAACGTCGGCGTCTACCTGCGCCAGCCGCGGGGCCAGGAGATCGCCGCCGCCTGCGGCATGCTGGTGGCGCAGCATCGGAGCTGACCCGGATGCAAAGGGGATTGCCTTGCGGCCGCGATCGGATTACGTTGCAGACGGTTTTTTTCGGGGCGACGAGGAGGAGACCATGAAGATGCGTTGGGCGATCGTGGGGTTGATGTTCGGTGCGATGATGATCGGCCGCACCGCGCTGGCCAGCGATACGGTCGCGCAGCAACCGACGGCCGTGGCCGACGAGCAGCAGCCGGCCGAGAGCGGTCAGGAGCTGGGCGTGATGGAGCACTATTTTCCGTTTGGCCTGAGCGAGAACGCGAACCAGGAGATCAAGGACATCTTCATCCTGACCCTGGTGCTCAACCTGCTGCCGGCGGGCGGCCTGTGGGGGCCGCTGCTCCTGCTCAAGAACCCGCCCAAGATCGAGTCCGACGTCATCGTCTCGTACCTGGTGCCGGCGGCGGTCGGCTACGTGACGTCGTGCTTCATCATCGGCATCCCGATCTACCTCTACATCGCGCCGGTGGCCGCGCTCAACGCCTACGACCGCGCCATCAAGGCCGGCGGTGCCGCACCCGAAGCCAGTCCTCAGAACTATGTGCCGGTGACCCCGGTCCGGGCGCAGCCGGTCGCGGTGCAGTTCGCCTACTGACGCCGCCGGTTGCCGGCCCCCTAGCTGCACGTTATAGCCAGGGCACGAGTCGTCTAGCCCGCTCGAGGAGGCGCGCCGATGAAAAAGCTCGCTCTGATGGGATTGGTGCTGGCCATGTGCGCGCCGAGCTTCGCGCGCGCAGAGGAGGAGAAGAGCGGCGAGCAGGGCGCTGAGGCGGAAGACGATCTCGGCTTCATGGAGCGCTATTTCCCATGGGGCCTCAGCGACGACGTGACCGAGGAGGTCGACGAGGTGATGGTGCCGACCATCCTCATCAACCTGCTGCCGGC
>JAFGSX010000549.1 GCA_016934455.1 Deltaproteobacteria bacterium | reverse complement strand
TCGCTGCTGACGCTGCACGCGGCCAAGGGGCTCGAGTTCGCGGTGGTGTTCATCGTCGGCTGCGAGGACGGCATCGTACCGCTGCGCTTCGGAGGCGACGACGGCGAGCGCGCGCTGGCAGAGGAGAGACGGCTGTTCTACGTCGGGCTGACCCGGGCTAGGGATCGGCTCGTGCTCAGCCGCTGCCTGCGGCGCCGCTGGCGCGGTCAGCCGCGCGAGCTGCCGATCACGCCTTTCGCGCTCGACATCGAGCCCGCCCTGCTCGCGCAGCGAGCCGCCGCGCCGTGGCGAAGGCGGCGCGCCGACAAACAGCTCGAGCTGCTGTGACCGCGCCGGCTCCTTGACCCGTTGCCATAAGGGAATAGGATCGGCGGACCATGAAAAATCGTCTTCGCCTATTCGCCCTGGCATCGGTGCTGGCGTTGGTCTCCCTGGGCGGCCTGTGCCAGCCCAAACGCATCCCGGTGTCGTCGGTCGAGCTGCGCTCCAAGCTCGACAAGAAGCTGGTCGCCCTCAACGTCGATCTCACCGACTACAAGCTGGGCGAGGTGGCGCAGGCGATCGCGACCGGCCGCGCCGAGTCGGCGACCGAGATCGCGGTCGCCATGGCCGAGGCCAATTCGCCCTACGCCCAGTGGCAGGTCTACCGCAGCGCCAGCGATAGCCTCGACGAGTTCGCGACCAAGCTGCGGCGGCTGTCGCCGGCCAAGTGCGGCCTGGTCGACAAGCCCGCCGAGACCGGGATCTGCGCGCGCGCCGTGGTCGCGCTCAATAAGGTCCCGACCCGCGGTTCCGCCGACAGCGAGCTGCGCGTGCAGGGCGCGGCGCAGGGGTCGGCCCGGGTCGAGGAGATCCTGATGCTCGGGCCGAACGGCGAGATCGAACCGGCCCCGCTCAACCGCGACGAGCGCGCCTTCGACGCGGTGCTGGTGCCCCGGCACGGAGACGGGCTGTACACGGTCGAGGTGCTGGCGCGGACCGGCCGCGGCATCGAGGCGGCGGCCCGCTGGTGGCTGCGCGTGGGGTCGGCCGATCTGCCCGCAGAGGTGACGCCGGCGCCCGATCCCGAGGGCATCAAGAGCGAGGAGCTGATCAAGCGCGCCTTCGACAACCTCAACGCCGACCGCGCCGCGCGCGGCGCCAAGCCGATCAGGTGGTCGGCGGCGCTGGCCGCCACCGCCGGCAAGCGCGCCGCCGAGTACGCGGCGCAGGGCGCGGTGTCGCCAGCCGACCCGGAGATGCTCGCCAAGCTGCAGATCGAGGGCGAGCGCGCGCTGACCAACTACGCCGAGACCCTGGCCGAAGGCGCGTCGATCGCGGAGCTGCAGGCCGAGATCATGCGCAGCCCGTTCAAGCGCCGCACCCACCTCGACCCGCTGCAGACCACGGGCGCGGTCGCCATCGCCACCCACGCCAGCGCCCCCAAGCGGCTGTTCCTGGTCGAGGTGCAGGGCAAATCGTACAACCCGAACAACGCCGCCGAGCTGCGCGGCGCCATCGTCGACCGCGTCAACGTGGTGCGCTCGCGCAAGGGCCAGGCTGCGGTGGCGGTGCACCCGGCGCTGCAGAAGTACGCGCAGAAGATGGCCGAGCTGAGTCTCAAGAACAACGCCCCGATCGAGAAGGACGACATGGGGCGCACCATCTCGGACGCCATCCTCGGCGACATCCAGGGGCTCGACACCGCCGGCAGCGAGACGTTCAAGGTCAGCGGCGCCGAGGAGGTGACGCCGGGAGCGACGCCGACCGACAAGCGCTACACGCTGATCGGCGTCGGCGTCGCCAGCAAGAAGTCGGACGCCTGGTGGGTGGTGATCCTGGTGGCCGCTCCCGAGCCCGCCAGACAGCCCCAGTGACGTCGGGCGGGGCGCGATCCCGTGATCCAACCCGAGGCGATCGAGAACCTGTTGCCGCGCCTGGCGATCCAGGCGCAGCGCGCGCTGGCGGCGCGCTGGCTCGACCGCGCGCTGCGCGTCCACGTCGCGGCCCTGCTCGAGGCCGCCGGCGACGGACGGGGGGCGACCCTGATGCAGCGCCGGCCGGCGATCGCCGGCCTGGCCGGCGCGCGCCGGGCGCAGCGCACGCTGCACGCGGTCTTCGATCGCGTCACCCGGCACTGGCGACAGGCCGTGGCGCGCGCCCAGCGCGGGAGCACCGGCTGGCGGGCGGTGCTAGATCTGCTCGGCCCGGACCAGGTGACGCCCTGGGCGGCGTTGCTGGCGGTGGCCGACGAGCTGGAGTACGCGCTGTCGCGGCCGACCTGGCGCGAGCGGGCGGCCGTCGCCGCCGCGCTGGCCAGCGCCGCCGCCGCCGGCGTCGCCGCGCTGCGGGCGGGGGGCACGCCGCGCGCGGTCGAGCAGATCGCCGAGGCGGTGGCGGACGAGGAGCGGGCGCGCCAGAAGAAGGAGCTGCTCGACCTGCTGCCGCTGTGATCGGCAGGGGGATCGGGGTGCTGTCATGAAAACGTCCGTGCCCGCGCGCGGCGAGCGCGCACCCGCGGTGCTGGTGATCGCCGGTTCGGACCCGTCGGGCGGCGCCGGAATGCAGGGCGACCTGGCGACCCTGGCCGCGGTCGGTGCCTTTGGCATGGCGGTGCCGACCGCGCTCACGGTGCAGAGCCGCCGCGGCGTGCGGCGCGCGCAGGCGCTGCCGCCGGCCGCGATCGAGGCCGGCATCCGCGCCGTGCTGACGCGCCAGCCGGTGGATGCGATCAAGATCGGCATGCTGCACGACGCCGCGGTCGCCTCCGCCGTCGCGCGCGCCCTGGCCCGGTTTCGCGGCTCGATCGTGATCGACCCGGTGCTGCGGCCGACCCGCGGCCGGCCGCTGGCGCGCGGCGATCTGGTAGGCGCGCTGCTGCGGGCGCTGATCCCGCGGGCGGCGGTCGTCACCCCCAATCTCGAAGAGGCCAGCGCGCTGTGCCGCCATCCGGTGCGCGACATCGAGCTGATGCTGGCGGCCGGCTGCGCCCTGTGCGAGATCGGCGCCGCCTGCGCGCTGGTCAAGGGCGGCCATCTCGCCGGCGACGCGATCGACGTCGTGGTGGACGCCCGGGGGTGCGCGCTGATCTGGGGCGCGCGCCGGAGATCGCCGCGCACCCACGGCACCGGCTGCGCGCTGTCGACCCTGATCGCGGCCGGTCTGGCGCGCGGCCTCGGCGGCCGCGACGCCTGCCTCGAGGCGAGGCGCCGCCTCGATCGCGCGCTGCGCGGCGACCACCCGGTCGGCCGCGGCAGCGGCTCGGTGGCGCATCGGGCGCTGCGGTGAAGGTTTGGGCTCTACGCTGCAACCGCGCGCAACAGCTCCTTGAGCGTGACGTGCGCCTCCGAGCCGTAGGCGGCCAGAAAACGCTGCACCAGCTCCATCCGCTCGGACGCGCTGTCGGCCTCGCGCAGGCCGCCGAGCAGCGTCAGCGTCGGGCCGGTGCCGACCGTGCCCAGCCGCGCCACCTTCATGGCCGAGCGCGGAGAGAGCCGCGCCAGCCGGCGCAGCCACCTGTCGTCGAGCTCGGGCGCCGGCTTGCGCCGCCTCTTCTTCTTGGCCTCGGCCGGCAGGTTCTGCGACACCGGCTTCCAGCCGCCGCCCTTGGCGTGCAACCCGAGGCCGGCGCTGGCGCGCAGCAACCGCGTCCGCGCGTCGCGCGCCACCGAGTTCTCGTCTTCGGGCACGGCGTCGCGGGTCGGCAACACGTGCCTGTCTTGGCAGCCCAAAAACGGATTGCGCTCGGGTGCCGCCACGTTGATGCGGCGGTTGAGCTCGTCCGCCGGCGGCAGCACGACGTCGTCGCCGAGGCCTGGCTTGGACTGCGGCGGCCAGCCGTTGAGCTCGCACAGCGCCGCGCCCAGCATGGCGTCCCCGTAGTGCTTGAGCGCCAGCGAGGCCCAGGTGTCGCCGGCGCGGACCGAGATCTTGGGCCCGTCGACCAGCGGCTCCCGACGCCTGGGTGGCTGGCTGCCTGAGGCCGTCGTGCGCCGTCCCGATTGCATGGCCTCGCATCATACCACCGCGCCAAAACGCCGAATGGTGCTTTCTGTCCCTTCCTTGACCGCGCCCCAAGCCCCGTCGTAGAAGAGCACCATCCACCAGCGGCGCAGCGCGCCCGAGGAGCTCTCCCATGGCGACCCTGACCCGCGCCCTGCGGCACATGAGACAACCCGCAGCGAGGCGCCGCGCGCGGTCGGCTGCCCGGCTGGCTTACCGCCGGGTCCTGCTCAAGCTGTCGGGCGAGGCGCTGCAGGGCGACCAGGGCTACGGGATCAGCGAGCCGGTGCTGGCCACCATCGCGGCCGAGATCCACGAGGTCCAGCAGCTCGGCGTCGAGCTGGCGCTCGTCATCGGCGGCGGCAACATCTTTCGCGGCTTTCAGGCCAGCGCGCGCGGCATGGACCGCGCCAGCGCCGACTACATGGGCATGCTGGCGACCGTGATGAATGCGCTGGCCATGCAGGACGCGCTCGAGCGGCAGGGCGTGCCGACCCGCGTGCTGACCGCGATCGAGATGGCCGCGCTGGCCGAGCCCTACATCCGGCGCCGCGCCGTCCGCCACCTCGAGAAAGGCCGCATCGTCATCTTCGGCGCCGGCACCGGCAATCCGTTCTTCACCACCGACACCGCGGCGGCCCTGCGGGCGATGGAGATCGGAGCCCAGGTCCTGCTCAAGGCGACCAAGGTCGACGGTGTCTACAGCGCCGACCCGGTCAAGAACCCGCGCGCCACCTTTTTCCGGCGCCTCTCCTACCTCGAGGTCCTGCAGCGGCAGCTCAAGGTGATGGACGCGACCGCGGTCTCGCTGTGCATGGACAACGCGCTGCCGATGATCGTCTTCAACCTGAACCGGCGCGGCAACATCAGGCGCGCCGTCACCGGCCAGCAGGTCGGCACCCTGATCCGGGCCGACCGCCAGGCCAGGTCTTAGCGACGGGGAGCATGCGATGATCGACGAGGTCTGTGCCGACTGCAAGAAGGAGATGGTGGGCAACGTCGACGCTTTCAAGCGGGCGTTGGCCAAGATCCGCACCGGGCGCGCCAACCTGGCCATGCTCGACGGCATCCGGGTCGACTACTACGGCACGCTGACACCGCTCAACCAGGTGGCGGCGCTCGCCGTGCCCGACCCGCGGCTGATCACGATCAAGCCGTGGGAGAAGAACATGGTGGCCGAGATCGACAAGATGATCCGCGCCTCGGACCTGGGGCTGCAGCCGCAGTCCGACGGCGAGATCGTGCGCGTGCCGATCCCGCCGCTGACCGAGGAGCGCCGCCGCGACCTGGTGAAGACCGCCAAGGGCAAGGCCGAGGAGGCCAAGGTCGCGATCCGCGCCTCGCGCCGCGACGCCAACGAGATGGTCAAGCAGTTGCAGAAGGACGGCGACGTGCCCGAGGACGACGCCAAGAAGGGGTTGAAGAGGATCCAGGACGAGACCGACGCCAGCATCAAGCAGGTCGACGAGATCCTGGCGGTCAAGGAGAAAGAGATACTAGAGTTCTAGATGCCGTCGCAGGTCGCCCCTGCCGCTTCCTTTTCGGGGCGAGGCAGCGGAGGCTTGTCGCCGGCCCGCTGCAGCGCCCCCAGCTTGAACAGAAACAGCGCCAGGCTCGCTGCCCCCAGGACCAGCCCGATGCCGGTGCCCCACGCCCGGTCCATGCCAAAACAGCCGTTCTGCCGGCTCTCGACCAGAATGTAGGTGAAGGTCATCACCGTCATGAAGGTGGCCGGCAGCGCCGCCACCCACCACCACGAGCCCTTGCGGGCCAGCGCCACCGCGCACGCCCAGAGGGTCACCGCGGCCAGGGTCTGGTTGGCCCAGCCGAAGTAGCGCCAGATGATGCCGAAGGGGATAAAGTTTAGCGCCAGCGAGATGGCGAACAGCGGCAATGCCACCTTGTAGCGGTTGGCGACCTTTATCTGCGGCAGCCGGAGGTAGTCGGCGGCGATCAGACGGCCGGCCCGGAAGGCGGTGTCGCCCGAGGTGATGGGCAGCACCACCACGCCGAGCACGGCCAGTACGCCGCCCAGCGCGCCGAGAGTGCCCACGCAGACCTCGTGGACCACGATGGCCGGATTGTGGCCAGGGCCCATGGCGGCCGATAGCCCCGCCACTCCGCCGTAGTACCCCGACGACGCCGTGGCCCAGACCAGGGCGATCAACCCCTCGACGATCATGGCGCCGTAGAACACCGGGCGCATGTGGCTCTCGCTCTTGAGGCAGCGGGCCATCAGCGGGCTCTGCGTGGCGTGGAAGCCGGAGATGGCGCCACAGCTCACCGTGATGAAGATGATCGGCCAGGCCGGGGTCGCAGCCGGATGGTGGTTGGTCAGGTCGAAGGGAGGGACCTGGATCCGGCCGCCGACGATGGCGATAAACAACCCCACCACCATGATGATCAGGCAGGCGCCGAACAGCGGATAGACGCGACCGATCAGCTTGTCGATCGGAAGCATGGTGGCCAGCACGTAGTAGAGGAAGATGGCCAGCATCACGATCCAGAGCCAGATCGGGGAGCCGCACACCTGTGCCTGCAGCGCCGCGACGGCGCCCGATCCGAACAGGCCGCCCACCGTCTCCGCCGGCAGGATCCTGACGATGAGACCGGCGGGCCCCTTAACGAAGACCGTGCCCACCAGGATCATCAGCACCATGATGAAGGCGGTCGCGACGTGGCGGGCGGCCGGTCCCAGGTAATGGCCGATCAGATCGGGCAGGCCCGCGCCGTTGTTGCGTACCGACAGGCTGCCGGCCAGCAGGTCGTGCGTCGCGCCGCCCAGGATGCAGCCGAACACCACCCAGAGCATGACCTGCGGCCCCCACAGCGCGCCGAGGATCGGACCGAACACCGGGCCCAGGCCGGCGATGTTGAGCAACTGGATGAGAAAGACCCGCCAGGTGGAGAGGGGCACGAAGTCCATCCCGTCCCGCAGAACGAAGGCCGGGGTCGCGCGCGACGGGTCCGGCGGCAGGCAGTTCGACACCAGGCGGCCGTAGAAGAAATAACCCAGCACCAAGAGAGTCAAGCCGGCCAGAAACGCGACCATCGCCATCCCTCCGAGCGACCGCGGGCAGTCTGCTCCGCCGCCCGTCGGTTTTCAACCTCGACCGGATGCCGGCCCGAGCGGACCGCGGCCCGCTCGCCGTCAGCGCGCGCGCTGCGCCGCGATCAGCGCCAGCAGCTCGACGACAAAGAAGATCCCGTTGAGCAGCAGCAGCGCCAGCCGCATCAGCAGCGCGCCCCAGCGCCGATACCGCAGCAACGCCCACAGCAGGTCGAGCGCGAGCAGGGCCGCGATGGCGGCGGACAGCGGCGTCGCGGCGGTCAGCCAGGCCCGTCCATCTCCGTCTGACGACAGCACCAGCCCGGTGAAGAGCGCCACCAGCAATCCGAGCCCGCCGAGAAGCCAGACGAACAGATCGCGGGCGGCCGCCACGTCACCCCCGGGAGCAGGACGGTATGTGGTCATGGCGCACCCGACTCCGCCAGCACCGGCAACCGGCCGATGCGCGCCGGCCTCGCCCCGCCGAAGTTGTGGGACCACCAGACCGCGCGCACGGCGCCGACCAGGTGGGCGGCCGGAATCGGTGCGATCGGAGCGCTGGCGTCGCGGCGGTCGCGCATGACCAGCACCTGGCCCACCGGCACCTCGAGCTGCTCGCGCAGCGTGGCCTCGCCCATCTCGTCGGCGACCGGATAGCGCAGCCCGTCTGCGCTGCTCTCGACGAAGCAGCGCGTCGCGTAGGCGGCCCGGCAGACACCGCTGCGCAGCGGACGCCCGTTGACCACCAGCTCGGCGTCGCGCAGCTCGACCCGGTCGCCGGCCAGCGCCACCACCCGGCGCACGAAGCGCTCGCCGCTGGATGGATCGTGGACGATAACCACCTCGCCGCGGAGGTAGGCGGCGCCGGCCGACCGCGGCTCGACCAGGATCCGATCGCCGTACTCGAGGGTCGGCTCCATCGCGATGGTGGCCACCGCGAAGCTGGCCATCAGCCACTGATTGCTCGCCGTCCGCGCGCCCACCAGCAGCGCGGAGGCCCCCAGCATGAAGCCGGCGGCGATGCTGAACCGGCGCTTGACCGCGCCCCGCCAGGCCTCGATCGCGGCGACCGCGGCTCCTCCTCCGTGGCCGAGCGCGAGCGCGCCCCCGGTCGCCAGCAGCACCCCCCAGACGCCGATGGCGCCGGCGCGCCATAGCAGCGCCGCCAGCAGCGGTCCGCCCACGGCCACGCCGAGCGCGGTCCAGGCGGTGCCGAGCCGACCGAGATAGCAGCTCCCGGCGCCCGGCAGCATCGCAGAGACAAAGGCCGCCACCAGCGCGCGCGCGCCGCGCAGCATGCGGGTCGGCTCGGGATCAGCCATGGCCACCGCTCACGGTTGCCGCCGCAACCGCGCTGCCCTGACCGTGTTGGCCATTAGCATCGCGATCGTCATCGGGCCCACGCCCCCCGGGACCGGCGTGATGGCCGCCGCGCGCTCGACCGCGGCGGCGAACTCGACGTCGCCCACCAGCTTGCCGTCCTCGCCGCGGCTGGTGCCGACATCGATGACGACCGCGCCGGGCTTGAGCCAGCTACCGCGCACCAGCCCCGGCTTGCCGATCGCCGCCGCCACGACGTCGCCGCGGCCGACCTCCTCCGCCAAATCGCGCGTCCGCGAATGGCACTGCGTCACCGTGCAGTGGCGCGCCAGCAGCAACTGCGCCAGCGGTCTGCCGACCAGGCCGCTGCGGCCGATCACCACCGCGCGCGCGCCCTCGAGCGCGACCCCGACCGCGTCGAGCAGATGGAGGCAGCCGGCGGGCGTGCACGGGACCAGGCGCGGCTGGCCGGCCGCCAGCATCTGCGCGTTGACCGGATGCTGTCCGTCGACGTCCTTGAGCGGATCGATGCGCGTCACCACCGGCAGCGGATCGAGGTGGGCCGGCAGCGGAAGCTGCACCAGGATGCCGTCGATCCGCGGGTCGGCGTTGAGCTGGTCGATCAGCTCGAGCAGCGCGCCGGACGGGGTGGCCGCCGGCAACACGTGCTCGACGCTGAAGAGCCCCAGCTCGCGCGCCTTGCGATGTTTGTTGCGGACGTAGGTGGCGCTCGCCGGGTCGTCGCCGACCAGCACCGTGGCCAGACCGGGCACCGCCCCGCGCTCGCGCAGCGCTCCGAGCTCCTCGCTCAAGCCGGCCAACACCTCGGCCGCGATCTTCTTGCCGTCGATAATGGTCGCCGACACGTTCGCAGCACCTCCAGATTCAACGTCTCACTCGCGAGCCCTGGCCATCGACAGATCAGCACCTCGTCAAACGTGGCCGCGCGGAGCGCGAGCCGGAAGGGGGCCCCGACGGGGCTCGCTCCCGGCGGGGGGAGGCCGCGGTACCTCCCAATTGCTAAAACGGATCGCCCTGGTAGTCCTTGCCGCGGTCGCCGCCCGCGATGATCTGGATCGCGTTGTCCTGGTGCCGCCAGAGCGCCTCGTAGAAGGCCTTGAAGTCGGCATAGTCCTCGGGCCGCACCTCGACGCGCCGCTGCACGCGCTCGCGCAGAAACCAGGCCTGGCCGTCGGCGACCGCAAACCGGTCATCGATCTCGACCAGCGGCGTCTCGCGCTTGCGATCCTGCGGCTGCTCCCAGATGCCCATGCCCTCGGGCATGGCCACCGAGACGACGACCCGCTCGCTCAACCGGTAGCCCAGGTCCAGCGGAGTGCGCCGCCCCTCGCGCCACAGAAACGCGTTGGGCCGGCCGATCAGATTGGTGACGGTGTACTTGAGCGCCTGACCCGCCGGCACTGCCAGCCTGTTGGCCGCCAGCGTGACCATCAGCTTGAGCGGTTGCTCGCCGTCGCTGTGCCTGGGCTCCTGCACGTCGGTGACCGCGAGCGCGCTGCCCTCGCCCAGAAAAAAACCCTGCATGAACTGCACGCGGCCGGCCGCGTCGTGGCGCTTGAGCGCCAGCCGCACCTCGCCGGCATCCTGCCCGGTCAGCGTCAGCAGGGCGGTGCCGCGGGCGCTGCCGTCGGCGGCCAGGCTGAGGTGAATCTCGATCAGCCGCCGGTTGTCCTCGGCCGCGTCCACCGGCAGCTCGATCAGCTCGGCGCCCGACTTGCGGATCAGCAGGCCGCGGGTGCCCTGCACGTACCAGGGCAGCCTTCCGCTGGGCAGGCCGTAGCCCGCGGGCGAAAAAAAGGTGTAGCCGCCGCCGCCGGCCACGGCCACGACCACGGCGTTGAAGGCCTCGGGCGTCGGCAGGTCGGGCGCCAGAGCGCGCGTGCCGCGCCTGGAGCAGAGCACCGGAAAGCCCTCGACCCCGGCCGCGCGCAGCATGCCCAGCGCGGTGTTGCTCAGGTCCTTGGCGTCGCCGGACCTGGCGGCCAGCACCCCGGCGGCGCTGTGCACCTTGAGCGAGGCCAGGCTGCCCGCGAACTCGATCGGCACGATGTTGTCGGACAGATAGCGGTTGATGCGCCGCACCCGCTCGCTCTTGGGCAACGCCTGGGTGATGCCGAGATCCTTGAGCGCCTTCTTGGCGCTGGACTCGGGCGCGTCGCGGTTGCCGATGAGCCGGCCGTACCAGCGGCCGACGTCGTTCCAGCCGCGAAAGCCGTCGAACGATCGGTTGTTGAAGAAAAAAGCCTTGAACTGCACGAGCACCTGCCGCGCCAGCGCCTCGTCCTGCGGCCGGTAGGGCTCGGGGTAGAGCGCCGGCACGTTCTCGAACACCCACATCAGGCGCGTGCCGGGCACACCCTCGCTGCTCCGATCGTTGGGATCGGCGCGCACCCGGTCGGGCAGCCGCTGCGGCTTGAGGTCGACCACCTGGCCGGCCTTGAGGACCCGAAAATCGACGTCGAAGCCGTCGGGGTAGACGATGGCGATCTCGCCGCGCTCGACCGGATAGGGACCGCCGATGCGCAGCGGCTCGAGCCACGATGCGTCCTTGACGATGCGGCGGTAGCGGTACTCGATCGCGTCGCCCACCTGCAGCCCGGGCACCGCGAACACCTTGGCCGCCGAATCATTGTAGAGCGTCGCCGCCGGATGGCTCGGCGCGAAGCGATCGAACTCGACGGTCGGCACCGCGCCCAGATCCTCGACGCTGCCATCCGGATGGGTGACCCGCGCGGTGACGTCGAGGATGCCGCTGGTGGCATCGTACGGGATGTAGATCTTGCGCAGGCTCAACGCCTCGGGCTTGAGCAGGTGGATGCGCCGGTGGTGGACCAGCTCGGCGTAGGGCTGCCACTGCTTGGCGCTGAAGGTATAGGTCAGCTCGAGCCGCTCGAGCAGCACCACGGCCGGCACGTCGACGTAGCGGCCGGGGTCGGCCAGGTGGCTGGTGTGGAACTTCTCGATCGGCGCGGTCCGGCCAGCGCAGCCGCCGGCAGCCGCAGACCAGAGCGCCACCAGCGCCAGTGGCAGCGTGCGTCGCGAGATCGACATTTCTGTGCGATACCACAGGCGGCGGCGACGCGGCAATGGAGTGGCGGCGGTCGACAGCGGCGGTCGACAGCGGCTTGGCTCGAGGCGTCGCCTGATGCTACAAACGAAACGCCATGGCATACACCTTTGAGCAGCGTTTCTTCTCGACCAGCGACGGCACCCGCATCGGCTACCAGGTGGCCGGGACACCCGGCCGCCCGCGGCTGCTGTTGGGCAACGGCCTGGGCGGCAACTACCACGCCTTTCAGCCGCTGGTCGACCAGATCGGCGATCGCTACTGGTTCTGCTGCTGGGACTACCGCGGCCTGTTCTCGTCCGCGTTCGAGCGCCACTTCCCGCGCCGGCGCACGCCGCGCTCCCGCCTGCGCGTCGAGACCCACGCCCGGGACGGCATCGAGCTGCTGGAGCGGGAGGGCTTCGATCGGTTTCCGATCGTGGCCTGGAGTATGGGCGTGCAGGTGGCACTCGAGATCTACCGGCGGCTGCCAGAGCGGATCACCGGCCTGGCGCTGCTCAACGGCGTGGCCGGCAATCTCTATCGCACCGCGTTCGGTCGGTTGCCGCAGACCGATCGCCTGATGCCCGTGGTGCTGGAGGGCATCCGCCAGATCTGGCCGGTGACGCAGACGGTCGTCGTCGCCGCCACCCAGTTGCCGCGCTTTCTCGACCTGGCGGCCGGCATCGGCATCGTCCGGCCCGAGATCGACCGCGGCGTGGCCGGCCAGGTGGTGCGCGCCTTCGGCGGGCTCGACATGCACTACTACTTCGATCTGCTGACGGTGCTGGGCGAGCACGATGCCAGCGACGTGCTGCCGACCGTGCGCTGTCCGACGCTGGTCGTCAGCGCCGATCACGACCTGTTCACCCCCGGCTTCGCCAGCCGCGACATGGCGGCGGCCATCGCCGGCGCCGAGGTGGTCAACTTCCCGCACGGCTCGCACTACACGCCGATCGAGTATCCGGACGAGGTCAACGCCGCGGTCGAGCGGTTTCTCGGCGAGCGGGTCGGGCTGGGCGGGTGAGCCGTCTCCTGATCCGCCCCGATCCGCCGCAGGGCGGCGAGATGCCAGCCACCGAGTTCGTGCACCCGCTGCCGCTGGCGGCGCTGGCGCTGCTGGCGATCAACGACCATCTGCTCAAGGGCAGCGGCCTGCTCCCGGGCTGGCTCACCGGCAAGCTGTCGGATCTGGCCGGGCTGTTCTTTTTTCCGCTGCTGCTGACCGCGGTCGTCGACGTCGTGCTGTTCGGCTGGAACGTGATCGCGCGCCGCACCCTGTTCGACGCCTCGCTGCGCACCGGCAAGCTGGTGGCCGCGGCGCTGCTGACGACGGCGCTGTTCCTCGGCATCAAGCTCAGCCCGGCGATCGCCGGCCGCTACCTGTGGCTGGTCGATCGGATAGACATTCTGGATCTGCTGCGGCCGGGCCGCATTGTCCAGGATCCCACCGATCTGGTCGCGCTGCCGATGGTCGCGGCCGCGGTCTGGTTCGGCCGCAGCCGACTGGCCGAGGTGCCGCCGGCCCGCCTGGCCGCGCTCATCCGGGCCATGCGCGGGGTGGCCGTCGCCGACCCGCCGGCGGCCGAGAGAGCCGCGGCCGCGATCCTGCGCCATGGCCTAGCCGACTGCCGGGCGGCGGCGCGCCGTCCGGCGACCGCATTCGAGGCATTGGTCCACGGGCTGGCCCCCTACCTGCTGGCGCGCGCGACCGGGGCGGCCGACCCCAAGGTCACCGAGCGGGCCGAGCGCGCGCTCGCCGCCTGGCGCGGGCATTGACCGCCGGCAACGCCGCAATTGACCCCCTCGCGCGCTCAATGCTAGCTTTTTGACAACAAGAGTGAGACGACGTGTCGTCGCTGGCCAACCGCCAGGGCGTCGCGATGGTTAGCTTTGCTATGAAACTGATCGCAGCAGGTCAGACCAACGTTGGCCGCAAGCGGTCCCACAACGAGGACAACTTGCTCCTCGTCGCCAGCGAGAACCTGTTTGTCGTGGCCGACGGCATGGGCGGCCACGCCTCGGGCGAGGTGGCCAGCCAGCTCGCCGTCGAGTGCATGAGCGATTTTTTCAAGCGCACCAGCGAGAACGACGAGATCACGTGGCCGTTCAAGGAGGAGAAGGGGCTCAAGTACGAGGAGAACCGGCTGGTCTGCTCGATCAAGCTGGCCAACCTGCGCATCTTCGAGACCGCCCGCTCCGAGTCGCGGCTCAAGGGCATGGGCACCACCATCGTCACCATGCTGTTCACCAACGGCACCGGGTACCTGGGGCACGTCGGCGACTCGCGCGCCTACCGCATCCGCAACGGCGCCATCGAGCAGCTCACCGAGGACCACTCGCTGCTCAACGACTACATCAAGGCCAACAAGCTGACGGCCGAGGAGATCGAGGCCTTCCCGCACAAGAACGTGATCGTGCGCGCGCTCGGCATGCGCGAGACCGTGCAGGTCGACGTCAGCCGCATCGACCCGCGGCCGGGGGACATCTACCTGCTGTGCACCGACGGCATGTCGGGCATGGTGGCCGACGCCGACACCCTGCGCATCGTCGATGCCGGCGGCGGCGCCGACCTCGATGCCACCTGCCGCGCCCTGATCGATGCCGCCAACGAGGGCGGCGGGGTCGACAACATCACCTGCATCCTGATCCGCATCACCGAGTCTTGAACCGGGGGGCGGCGCGCCGCTCCCGCGCCGAAGCGACGCCAGGTGATTATCTGCCGGTCACCGGCTGCAGATGAGCGCATCTCGACGCCTGGCGGGCCAGCGCCCGGCGAGGTGTCGGTATCTGCCACCGGCCAAACGCTGTACAATGGTCTGCATGCGGCGTTCGAGGCCACGCTGGGGCGGGACCGGAGCGGACGCCCGCCGCGGGATGCGGCGGCGTTGTCCGGCGCTGCTTTGGGTTCTGGTAGCGGCCGGCGCGGCCGCGCTTGCCTCCTGCCCGCCGGCCACCACCTGCCTCGAATCGGCTGACTGCGACGACGACGCGGTCTGCATCGACGGCCGGTGCCGACGCGTCTGCAATGCCACCGCGGACTGCGCCAGCGGCGAGCGCTGCTGGGATGGGGTCTGCCTGCCGGCAGATGCGATTCTGGATGGCGGTCATCGCGATGCGGTCCAGGACGCGGCTGCCGGGGATCGCGGCGCGGATCGCGACGTCGGTCGGGACGCCCCGCACGCGGACGCCGAAGACCGCGACCACACCGCACCCGATGGCCAGTGGGACGCCGCGGTCGGCGATCGGCAAAGCGACGGCGGCGTGACGCCCGACGTCGTTCACGAGGACGGAGACGTCGAAAACGACGCCTGGCTCGACGACGGCGGCGCGGCCGACGCCTGGCTCGACGACGGAGCCGCGCCCGACGCCTGGCTCGACGACGGAGCCGCGCCCGACGCCTGGCTCGACGACGTCGGCGCAGTTCCCGATGCCCACTCGACCGATGACGCGGCCCTGCCCGATGTCTTCGGCTTCGACGCCAGCGCGACTGCGACTCTGCGCTGCCCCGGATCGCTGATACTGACCGAGATCGGCACGACGGCGGTGACGGTGGAACGCGACTGCAGCAGTCTCACCATCGAAGCCTGGGGAGCGGGCGGCGGTGCCGGCGGACCCGATCGCAACTACTATGGCGCCGTGGGCGGCGGCGGCGGCTACGCCAGCCTGGTGCTCACCGTGCTCCCCACGCAACCGATCGTCGTCGACGTCGGTGGCGGCGGACAGGGCGGCGGCTGCGGCGAGGCCGGCGGAATCGGCACCCTGGGGGGTGGCCGCGGCGGTTTCAACGGAGAAGACGGCGAAGCCGGCGCGGGCAGCGGCCTGGGCGGGCGGGGCGGCCTGGGCAACGACTCTGGCGGAAGAGGAGGCCGCGGCGGTCACGGCGGCGGCGGCGGCGGCGGCGGTGTAGGTGGCGGAAACGGCGGCGGCGGCGGAGCGGCCACGGTCGTCTACCTGGACGCGACCGCTCTGCTGATCGCGGGCGGCGGCGGCGGTGGCGGCGGCAACGACGACAGCGGTCACCCCGGCGCCGGCGGCGCGGCCTGCGGATTGCCCGGCGCAGACGGCAATGGCGTCACTGGCGAGAACTGCGGCGGCGGCGGTGGCGGCGGCGTTTGCGAAGGCGAATCGACGAGCAACGGCAGCAGGCAACAGCCGGGTGAGCCACAGACCGCCGGAGGAGCCGGCTGGGGTGGCGAACCGGCGGGCGATTGCACTGCCCGCGGCGGGTCTCCCGGCAAGGTCGTGCTGATCCTGGAATGAGCTCGCGCCGGAAAGCGGGGCCCCACAATAGAGTCGAATCAGATCGATTCGGTATCGTCGGAGGCATCGAGCTCGCCCCGCCGCGCGCGTTCGATCCAGCTCCGGATCTCGCGCTCGACCACCTCGATCGCGCGCGCGCGAAACGGCGACAGCAGCAGCGGCACGGCGAGGTCGATGTCGATGGCCTCCGCGCCCAGCTCGACGACACCTTGCACGCTGGCGCCCAGCGCGCTGAAGGCGATCTCGGCCCGGTCCTCGCCCTGCCAGGTCAGCCGCGGCTGGTACCTGGCGAAGCGCTCGAGGTAGCCCGCCAGCGCCCGGCGCGCCACGCGGCGGGCGAGATCGAGCTGCAGATCGTGAGGGACGCTGTGCTTCACTTGGTCGCCGCCAGGTCGCGATACGTCAGCACCGGCTGCCTGGCCGCGCGCACGTCGTCGAGGCGCCCGATCATGGTGGTGTGCGGTGCGCTCTTGACCTTGTCCGGATCGCGCTCGACCTCGTCGGCGATCTGCAGGAAGGCGTCGCACAGCGCCTCGACCGAGGCCGGCGGCTCGGTCTCGCACGGCTCTATCATCAAAGCGCCATGTACGATGAGCGGGAACGACACCGTCGGCGGATGGAAGCCGTGGTCGATCAACCGCTTGGCCACATCGATGTTGGTGACGCCCTTGCTGTCCTTCTGCCGCTTGTCGCTGAAGACCACCTCGTGCAGCGTCGGTGTGGCATACGGCAGTTCGTAGCGCTCCTTGAGCCGCGCCCGCACGTAGTTGGCGTTGAGCACGGCCAGCTCGGCCGCCCGCGTCAGACCGGGAGCACCCATCTCCCGCAGATAGGCGTAGGCGCGCACCAGGACGCCGAAGTTGCCGTAAAACGAGCGCACGCGGCCGATGCTGAGAGGTCGGTCGTAATCCAGCGCATACCGGCCGTTGCGCTCGACCACCAGCGGCCGGGGCAGGTAGGGCGCCAGCGCCTCGGCCACACACAACGCACCCCCGCCCGGACCGCCGCCGCCGTGCGGTGTCGACATGGTCTTGTGCAGGTTGATGTGCATGACGTCGACGCCCATCGCCGCCGGCAGCGTCTTGCCCATCAGCGCGTTCAGGTTGGCGCCGTCCATGTACACGAAGCCGCCCTTGCCGTGCACCAGGTCGGCGACCTCCTTGATGCGCGGCTCGAACACCCCCAGCGTGTTGGGGTTGGTGATCATCACGGCGGCCACGCTGTCGTCGATCACCTTGCGCAGCGCCTCGACGTCGGCGGTGCCGTCGGGGCAACTGGCCACGGTGACCACCCTGAAGCCGTTGAGCGCGGCCGTGGCCGGGTTGGTGCCGTGCGCGCTGTCCGGCACCACCACCAGGCTGCGCGGCGAGCCGCGCTCGGCCAGCGCCTTGCGCACCATCATGATGCCGGTCAGCTCGCCGTGAGCGCCGGCGGCCGGCTGCAGCGTCACGCTGTCGAGGCCGGTCACCGCCAGCAGCCCCTGCCCCAGCGCGTGCATCAGCCCGAGCGCGCCCTGCGCCAGCGCCTCCGGCGCGTAGGGGTGCAACCCGGCAAAGCCGTCGAGCCGCGCCGCCCACTCGTTGAGGCGCGGGTTGTACTTCATCGTGCACGAGCCGAGCGGGTACGCGGCCAGGTCGATCGAATGATTCCAGGTCGACAGCCGGGTGTAGTGGCGCGCCACCTCGACCTCGCTCACCTCGGGCAGCACCGGCGGTTGCGCCCGCACGCAGACGGCTGGCCACGCCTTGCCGACGTCGACCGGATCGACGTCGAGCGCCGGCAGATCGAGGCCGCGGCGGCCCGGCACCGACTGCTCGCACAGCAGCGGCTCGGCGAGCAACCTCCCCTGACGTCCCGGGCTGCGGCTCATGTCGGCTCCTTCTGACCGGCCAGCGCGCCGATCACGCGGTCGATCAGGCCGCGGCCGTGCACCTCGGTGACGCAGCACAGCACCTGGCCGCGCCGCTTGGCGTCGAACCGGCCGAGGTCGAGGCCGCCGACGATGCGGCGCTCAGCCAGCCGCAGCAGGCGGTCGGTCGCGGCCGGACCCACGTCGAGCACGAACTCGTTGAAGGTCGGCCCGGTGAACACCAGCTTGAGCCCGAGCTGCTGCGCCCTGCGCTTGGCGTACTCGGCCTTGGCCAGGTTGTGCTGCGCCAGCTCGCGCAGCCCCTGCGGCCCCAGGCAGGAGAGCGCGATCGAGCCGGCCAGCGCGCACAACCCCTGGTTGGTGCAGATGTTGCTGGTCGCCTTCTCGCGCCGGATGTGCTGCTCGCGCGTCGACAGCGTGAGCACGAAGCCGCGCTCGCCGCGGCCGTCGACGGTGGCGCCGACCAGCCGGCCCGGCATCTGCCGCAGGTGGTCCTTCTTGGCGGCAAAGAAGCCGAAACCCGGGCCGCCAAACGCAAGCGCGCCGGTCAGGCCGAGCCCCTCGCCGACCGCGATCTCGGCCCCGGCGTCGCCCGGCGCCCGCATGATGCCCAGCGCCACCGGCTCCGGCGTCGCCGTGACGACCACGGCGCCGGCGGCCTTGGCGGCAGCGGCCAGCGCCGACAGATCCTCGACCACGCCGAAGAAGTTGGGCGCCTGCAGCACCACCGCCGCGGTGTCGGCGTCGAGCAGCTTGCCCAGCGCGGCGCGATCGGTGGCGCCGCTGGCATCGACGTCGACCGTGTGGATCTGGACCGGCATCGCCGCGACGTAGGTGGCCAGCACCTCGCGGTACTCGGGGTGCAGCGCGGCGCTGACCAGCACCCTGCGCTTCTTCTCGCGGCCGATGCGCCACGCCATCAGAACCGCCTCGGCGGTGGCCGAGGCACCGTCGTACATGGAGGCATTGGCCACGTCGAGCCCGGTCAGCTCGGCCATCATGCTCTGGAACTCGAAGATGGCCTGCAGCGTGCCCTGGCTGACCTCGGGCTGGTACGGCGTGTAGGCGGTGAAGAACTCGGTGCGCAGCAGTAGCTGATCGACGACGACCGGGATCGCATGCGGGTAGGCGCCGGCGCCGACCAGCGCCATCGGCGGCGCGCCGCCGGCCAGCTCGGCCAGGTGCTGCTTGAGCTCGCTCTCGCAGAGCGGCGGCGGCAGCGCGAGCGGCTGCCGCAGGCGCAGCGGCTCGGGAATGGTGGCGAACAGCGCGTCGATGCTGTCGGCGCCGATCACCTCGAGCATGCGGCGTACGTCGTCGTCGGTGTGCGGTAGATAGCGCATTGATCTCGACCTGTGTCTATCGACGGCCGGCGGGGTCCTGTCGCCGGCTTTCCCCGTTTCGAGAGGCCTCGACGGGGGTCCCAGCCGGTGCCACCCCTCCGGCCTTCTCGATTGTCACTTCGCTTCTTTCGCCAACAGTCCCTGATACGCGTCGGCGCTGAGCAACTGGTCGACCTCGGCCGGCGCCGACAGCTCGACCTTGACCATCCAGCCTGCTCCGTACGGCTCCTTGTTGACCGCGTCCGGCAAATTGGTCAGCTCGGTGTTGACCGCGACCACCTTGCCGCTCAACGGCGAGAACAGGTCGCTCACCGCCTTGACCGACTCGACGGCGCCGATCGCCTCGCCCTTCTTGATCTGGCGACCGACCTCGGGCAGATCGACGAAGACGATGTCGCCCAGCGCCTCCTGCGCGTGGTGGGTGATGCCCACGGTCGCGCTGGTGCCCTCGACGCGCGCCCACTCGTGTTCCTCGGTGTAGCGAAGATCGTTGGGAATGCTCACGGTCTGCTCCTGTGTCAGCTTTTCTTGTAAAACGGGGTCTTGACAACGCGCATCCGCAGCGGCTTGCCCCGGACCTCGCACCTGTGCTCGGTGCCGACCTTGGCCTGGCCCGCCGGCACGTAGCCCATGGCGATCGGCTTGTTGAGCGACGGGCTCTGGGTGCCGCTGGTGACGACGCCGATCGGCTTGCCGCTGGCATCGACGATCGGATAGCCGTGGCGCGGGATGCCGCGGTCGATCATCTCGAAGCCGACCAGCTTGCGCTGGACGCCCTCGGCCTTCTGCTTGTCCAGCACCGGCTTGCCGATGAAGCCGCTCTTGCCAAAGGCCACGATCCAGGAGAGCCCGGCCTCGACCGGCGTGTGGTCCTGGTCGATGTCGTTGCCGTACAGCGCGTACTTCATCTCGAGCCGCAGCGTGTCGCGCGCGCCCAGCCCGACCGGGCCCACCTCGAGGTCGCGCCCCTTTTCGAGCAGCGCGTCCCACACCGGCCGCCCGTCTTTGTTGGCGAGATACAGCTCGAAGCCGTCCTCGCCGGTGTAGCCGGTGCGGGCGATGATGGCCGGACGGCCGATCACGTTGCCGTCCTTGAACCAGTAGTACGGGATCGCCTGCTTGTCGACGGGCCGGTCGGCCAGTCGGCCGATCAGCGTCTCGGCCTTGGGGCCCTGCACGGCGATCTGGGTGAACTCGTCGCTGCGGTCGATCACCTCGGCGCCGGCGGTGAAGGCCTTGCCCACCTGCTCCTTGATCCAGGCGTAGTCCTTGTCCTTGTTGCTGGCATTGACGCAGATGAAGATGCGCTCGGGCGAGTAGCGGTAGACGATCAGGTCGTCGACGAAACCGCCGCTCTCGTACAGCAATCCGGCGTACATCGCCTGCGTGTCCTTGATCGCGGCCGCGTCGTTGGTCACCAAGTGCTGCACCGCATCGAGCGCGCGCGGGCCGCGGATCTCGATCTCGCCCATGTGGCTGACGTCGAACAGGCCGACGTGCTCTCGCACCCGGCGGTGCTCCTCGATCACGCCCTGGTACTGCACCGGCATCTCGAAACCGGCGAACTCGACGATGCGGGCGCCCGCTGCCAGATGTGCGTCGAAAAGAGCGGTTCGCTTTGTCGCCATGGTCAAGCCTCGTCTGAAGTTCCCGGTAGGGGGGAACGATAGCGCCACAGCACCACCGGTCAAGCTCGGACCTCGCTTGCCCAATTCGCAATACCTGTTACGACAGGAGCCGGAGGCGGCCGTGAGCGAGCAGATTCGCGCCATCGGCATGTCGTCGGGCGGGCTCGACTCGCTGCTGGCGCTGGCGCTGGTCAAGCAGCAGGGGATCGAGGTGCTGGCAGTGCACTGCGCCACCGGCTTCGATAGCGGCGAGATCCGCCGCGGCCTGGGTTGGCTCGGCGAAAACGGCACTGCGATCGAGGACGCTGCCGCGCAGGCCGCCGCCGGTGCCGGCGTCCCGCTCCAGGTGATCGACGTCGCCGGTCGCGACTACAACCAGATGTTGCAGCGACCGCGCCATGGCTACGGCAAGAACTGCAACCCGTGCATCGACTGCCACGCCCTGATGCTGCGGCGCTGCGCCGCGCTGATGGCCGAGGGCGGCTTTCACTTCATCTTCACCGGCGATGTGCTCGGCCAGCGTCCCAAGAGCCAGCGGCTGCACGCGCTCAGGCTGATCGACCGGGAGGCCGGGCTCGAAAACCTGGTGGTGCGGCCGCTGTCGGCGCGCGCGCTGCCGCCGACGATCCCGGAGCAGCGCGGCTGGATCGACCGCGGCCGGCTGCTCGACATCAGCGGCCGCAGCCGCGGCCGCCAGATCGCGCTGGCCCGCGAGCTCGGTTTCGCGCGCTGGGTGTCGCCGGCCGGCGGCTGCCTGCTGACGGACGCACATTACTCGACCAGACTGCGCGACCTGATCGATCACGCGGCGGAGCCGCTGGCGCTGGGGCGCGCCGACTACGCGTTGCTGCTGGTCGGCCGCCATCTCAGACTCGACGCCCGGGTCAAGTTCGTCGTCGGCCGCGACGCCCGCGACAACGCAGCGCTTGAAAAGCTGGGACGAGGTCACTGGCTGCTCGAGGCGACCGGCCATCCGGGACCGACCACCCTGGTGCAGGGCGAGCCCGGCGACGACGATCTGCGGCGCATCGCCGCCATCACCGCCGGCTACGGCAAGGGCCGCGCCGCTGCCAGGGTGACCGTGCAGGCGCGACGCGGCGACGTGCAGCGCAGCTTAGAGGTGACGCCGGTCGACCCGGACAACGCGAGCGCTTTGCGGATCTCATCCCGCGTTTCGGAGGCGCCAGCTCGCGGCGCCAGCGAACCCGGGCGCGCTCGTGTCGGCGAGCTGCGCGTCGACGAGGACCGGTGAGCTATCGCTTGCGCAGCGTCGAGGAGGACGGCCGGCGACCGCTGCGCTGCTTCGGTCTGGCCTGCTCGTCCTGGTAGCGCCGCACCAGCTCGTCGAGAAAGCGCAGATCGTCGGCGTCGAAATCGACAAACTCGACCGCCTGCCCGGTGCGGCCGTCCGGTTGGGTCGAGGTCTCGGTGCGGACGATGCGCCCCTGGCCGCGGACGATGCGGCTGCCGTCGCGGGTGACGAACTGGATCGACAGCAGCGTGCCGGCCGGCCGCGGCTGGTCGGCGTAGATGAACATGCCGTTGCGCGACAGGTCGGCCAGGTAGTCGGTCTGATACTCCTCGACGGGCGAGAAGCGGTACTGCACCAGCAACGGGACGCGCACGCGCGGGTACCGGCGTTGCGATGGTTGGTCGCTCACGCCTCCTCCTCGCCGACCGGCAGGCCCATGAAGCGCTCGGCCATGTAGGCCGCCAGCAGACCGCGCGGGTTGCCGATGCCGAGCTTGATCAACGCCCGCTGCAGCTCCGTGCTCAACTCCGACGCCCAGGCGAACCGGGCCTGCGGCTCGCGCTCGAGCGCGCGGTGCACCGCCGCCGCCAGCTCCTCGCTCACTTCGGGCCGCAGCGAGCGCACCGGTGGCACCTCGCCGCGCAGCACGTTGCGGATGGTCTCGACGTCGGAGTTGCCGACGAACAGGCGGCGCCCGGTCAGCATCTCATAGAAGATGATGCCGGCGGCGAAGACGTCGGAGCGACGATCGATCGGCTTGCCGCGCATCTGCTCGGGCGACATGTAGCTGATCTTGCCCTTGATCAGCCCCGGGCGCGTCAGCGACACCTTGCTCACCGCCTTGGCGATGCCGAAGTCGATGATCTTCACCGCCCCCTCGAAGCTGCACAGGACGTTGGCCGGGCTGACGTCGCGGTGCACGATCTCCAGGCATTTGCCGTTGAGATCGGTCTTGCGGTGCGCGTAGTCAAGCCCCTCGGCCAACTGCTGGGTGATGAAACAGGCGATCGGCAGCGGGATCGCCTCGTTGCGCCGCGTCGCCTCGTTGAAGATCGCGTTCAGATCGCGACCGTTGATGAACTCCATAGCGATGAAGTAGTTGTCCTCGACCTTGCCCAGCTCGAACACCTGGCCGATCGCGGAGTGGTTGAGCTGCACCGTGATCTTGGCCTCGTCGATGAACATATCGACGAACTCGCGGTTGTCGGTCAGGTTGGGCAGGATGCGCTTGATGGCGACGGTGCGGCCGATCCCATCGACGCCGCGGGTGGTGGCTTCGAACACCTCGGCCATGCCCCCGGTCTTGATCCGGCGCAGCAGCAGGTAGTTGCCAAACGGCTCGCCCCGCTGCACGAGCTGCGCCACGGCGCCCGGTGGCTCGGTCTTGGCATCGAAGAGGCTGCGCGCCTCGGATACCGCGACGCGCTCGACGTCGATCGGCGGCACCGAATCGGACGTCCGCAACTCGGCCGCGCGCAACGGCGCCAGCGCGGCCACCGGCAGCGCCGGCCGGATCGCGTCTCGCGGCGCATCGACCGTGGTGTCGCTCCGGCTCGGCAACGGCTCGACCGCGGGATTGCGGGTGAGCCGGCGCTCGGCCGCCCGCTCTCGCATCTGGAGCGCGGGCGACGCCCCTCGCTCCGCCGCGGCGTGCTGCCCGGCGGCATCGGCCAGCCGCTCGCGCACCCGCTGCGCCATGCTCGGATCGAAGACGGTCTTGTCGGTGACCTCGTCGGCCAGCCCGGGCGGTGATCGCTCCGGTTCGCTGACCACCGTGTCGCCGTCGAGATCGCGGTCACCCGCGGCGACCGGCGGAGGCGTCTGGTATCGACTGAGTGCCTCCCGGGTCAGCAGAAAGACGCCCGAGTCGGGAGGCAGCTCGCGCTCGAGCTCGCGGGCGATGCGCTCTTCATCGCTCATCTCGACGACGGTGTGGTCATCGACCTGAGCCGGGGGCGCGCTGTCGCGCTGCGTCACCTCGATCGCCTGCCGCTCCTCCTGGTCGCGCCGCGCCCGCACCTCCTCGACCGGCAGCGCCCCCCGCCGCTTGCGGCTCCGCAACCGCGCCGGCCGGGGCGGGTCCGCCTTCTCGACGAAGGTGCCGGCCTCGACGGAGTACAGGCGCGAGATCGCCTGCTCCAGAAGCTGGCGCGACGCGAGCACCAGCCGCACCCTGTGGCCCAGGGCGTCGATCAGCTCGCGCGACCGCTCGAGATTGCTGCTCTCGCAGGTGGCCAGGATGAGCTGCCCGTCGAGGTAGCGCACCGGGACGATGCGGTAGTGGAACGCCTTGGAGCGCGGGACCAGCCGGCGTAATCTCGGGTCGGCCTTGTCGAACATGGAGGCGTCGGCGAAGGGCACATGGTGCTGTCGCGCCAGAGCGCGCAACAGGCTGTCCTCGTCGACCGCCCCGACCGCGACCAGGTGCTCGCCGATGCGGCCGCCCAACTGCGCCTTGCGCCGCAGCGCGGCCTCGAGACCCTCGTCATCGACGAGACCGAGCGCCTTGAGAATGTCGCCCAGCCGCTCGCGCATCGATTGTGCCAGTCGCGCCCCCGACCGCCACCGAGATCGATTGCGGCCTGGCGCTTCACCCCTGGTCTATATCCGAAAATCGCGATGGCGGCCCGCTATTTCTCGTCCTCCCGACCAGCCCGGCTACGGTCGGACGGCAGAGGGCTCGCTGGCCGGCTGCGGCGGGCGCGCTGCCGAGGGATCGGCGGCGAGCCAGCGCGCCGGATCGAGCGGCCGGCCGTTGCGGCGCAGCTCGAAATAGAGCTTGGGGCCATCGGGCGACTCGCTGTCGCCGAGATAGCCCACCAGGTCGCCGGCCGCCACCTCGCTGCCCAGCGCCACCGCCGCCCGCGACAGGTGCGCACACAGCGTATGAAAACCGAACCCGTGATCGACGATCACCAGCAGCCCATAGCCGCGCAGAAAGTCGGCGTGCACCACCTTGCCGCCGGCCACGGCGAACACCTTGGTGCCGAGCGAAGCGCGCAGGGTCCAGCCGGTCGAGAACGCCTCGGCCGGCGCACCGGCGACCGCCCGGTAGCCCAGCTCGAGCCGGCCCGCGGTCGGCCAGGGCAGGTGGCCCCGGGACAGCGCCAGCCCGACCTGCTCGGAGCTGGCCGCCTGCTGGCTCCAGATCAACCGCTGCAGGCGCTGCCGGGCCGCGCGCAGCGCCTCGAGCCGGGCCTCGATCGCGCCGCGCCTGGTGCCGAGCTGCATCAGGGCATCGGCGCGCTCGACCCGGGTCGCCTGCAGCGCCTCGACGCCGCTCGCCGCCATCTCGCGCCGCGCGCGCAGCTCGGACAGCCGCTGCTCGAGCAGCCGGCGATCGGACAGCAGCCGCGCCTGGCCCTGGTCGAGCGCCAGCAGCAGCCCGGCGTCGCGGGCGGCGACGCGCGCCAGCAGCACGCGGCGCAGGGCCAGCTCGTGAAGCGACCTCGAGGAGAGCAGCACGCGCAAAAAGCTCATGCCGCCGACCCGCGCCAGCGCGCGCAGCCGCGTTCGCACCTGCTGCCTCAATCCGTCCAGCGATGCCACGTCGAGCGCGACCCTGCTCCGCAGCTCGGCCACCTCGACCTCGAGCGCGGCCTGCTGCCGCTCCAGATCGGCCAGCGCCTGCTGCGCCCGCACCAGGGCTTCGTCGATCTCCGAGATCACCTGGGTGGCGCGCCTCTCGTCGCGCATCACCTCGCGCAGTTGCCCGTTCTTGTCGTCCAGCTCGCGCAGCACCGTCTGCAGCTTGCCGTCGACCGACGGCTGGCCGCGCCGTGCCGCCGACGCCAGCGCGCCGAGCGCCAGCACCGGCAACAGCCACATCAGCAGCGAGCTCGCCCGGCGCTGCATGCTCACATCACCTTGAGAAAACGGCCGACCGAGACCAGGCCGCCGACCAGCCCGAGCAGGCCGCCGCCGCCCACCAACAGGCTGGCGTGCAGCGCCGACAGCCGGACCGCGAAGATCGGATCCAGCGCGCCGGCGGCGACGGCGCCGATCGCGCCCAGCACCGCCGCGTTGAGAGACCAGACGATTGCGATCGCGATGGCACCGGCGGCCAGGCCGCCGAGCAGGCCCTCGACCACGAACGGCAGCCGCACGAAGCTGTCGGTGGCGCCCACCAGCTTCATGATCGCGATCTCCTCCTGCCGCGCCAGCACGGTCAGCCGGATGGTGTTGCTGACGACGATCACGGTCACCAGCGCGATCAGGGCGCCGACGGCCAGCGCGATCAGCTCGACGGCCCGGATCAGGGTGGTCAGCCGCTCGAGCTCCTCGGCGGCGTACGCCACCTCCTCGACGCCGACCAGCGCGGCCAGCCGCTTCGCCAGCGCCGCCATCTGATCAGGAGCAGCCTCGGCCTGCGCCACCACCACCAGCGCCGCCGGGATCACGTCGCCGCTCAGGCCGTCCAGGAGCGCGCCGTGAGGGCCGAGCGCCTCGCGAAAGCGGTCGCGCGCCTCCTCGACCGCCAGCAGCTCGACCCGGGCCACGCCCGGCAACGCCGCCGCCTCGCCTCGCAGCCGCTGCTGGCCAGCGGCATCGACGCCGGCGCCGATGAAGGCCGTGATCACCCGCTCCGCGCCGAGCGCCGCCCGCACCCGCGCCAGATTGCTCGCCACCATCGCGAAGGCGCCGACCACGCTCAAAGACAGCGCCATCACCGAAAGCGCCAGCAGGTGGAGCCGGCGCTGCTCCCACATGTTGCGCAGGGCGCGGTCGAGCACCGAGGCGACGAAGCGACCGCTGCGCATCAGCCCCCCCCGCGCACGACGCGCCCGGCCTCGAGCGCGATCACGCGCTTGCGAAAGCGCTCGATCAGGGTCGGGTCGTGAGTCGCCACCAGCACGGTGGTGCCGCGGGCGTTGACGTCGTTGAGCATGTTCATGATGTCGAGCGAGCGCTCGGGATCGAGGTTGCCGGTCGGCTCGTCCGCGAGCACGATCGACGGCTCCGCCACCAGGGCCCGCGCGATGGCGATGCGCTGCTGCTCGCCGCCCGACAGGTGCCTGGGCGCCGCGTGCTTCTTGTGCAGCAGCCCGACCCGCTTGAGCACCGCCTCGACCCGGGACCGGGTGGCGCGCCGCGGCTCGCCGCGCACGTCCAGGGTCAACGCCACGTTCTCGAACACGGACCGCGTATCGATCAGCTTGAAATCCTGGAACACCACGCCGATCGAGCGCCGCAGCGCCGGGATCTGGCGCCGCGACAGCCGCGCGATGTTGCGGTTGCCGATCAGGATCTGGCCGTTGCTCGGCCGCTCCGCCGCGAACAGCAGCCTGAGCAGGGTGGTCTTGCCGGCGCCCGAGGGGCCGGTCAGAAACACGAACTCGCCCTTGTCGACATTGAGATTGACGTCGGCCAGCGCGTATTCGTCGGCGCCGGGGTAGGTCTTGGCGACATGGAAGAGCTGGATCACGCCGCAACCTCCGGGTGACGCGGGTCATGCTATGGCACGTTGTGGCAAGCGCTCAAGCAGCGCCTTGACAAACACCAATGGTCTTGGTCGAGTACCGCATTCACCGCGACAGACGAAGGCGCGGGGAGGAGCAAACCATGAAGAAATTGACGATTCTGGTGTGGATGATGAGCGCCCTGTTCCTGCTGGCCTGCCCGACCCCCGAGCCCGAGGAAGACGGCGGGAGCGCCGCGGATGCCGGCAGCGCCGATCGCCGGCGCACCGATGCCAATGCTCCGCACGACACCGGCTCCGGCACCTGGGTCGTCAGTAACTACGGCAAGGCCTGCACCACGGCCATGCAGTGTCCGGGCGGCATATGCGACCTCATGTACGAGGACGTCAACAAGCACTGCTGGAAAAAATGCGAGTCGGAGGACGATTGCTCCGACTTTCCGATCGCGGTGCCGACCGGCGGCCAGTTGGTCTGCCAGACGCTGACCGGCGGCACCGATAAAATCTGCATCCTCGCCTCACCGCAAGGCGGTGTGTGCGGTGATCCGGTGAACGCGGGCTGCGCCGGCCCCTACGGCGGCCTCTGCCTGCTCGATCCGACCGAACACATTGGTTTCTGCGCGCAGGCGTGCAACCCGGACCAGCCGACCGTCAACAGCGCGTGCAGCGGAGGCAGCGCCTGGACGCAGGTCTGCGGGTGCCAGAGCCCCCAGGTCTGCAGCGTAACCGACGGGCTGCTCACCACGGGCGACGGCGTGTGCGCGCCCTCCACCGCCGAGGGCGCGACCTGCGGCCTCGTCGATGGCCTGTACGTGATCTGCACGGGCACCTATTACTGCCAGGATGTCTCGCAGACCACCTACCAGGGCACCTGCCAGACCGCGGCCGACGCTGGCCCGCCGCCGACCGACGCCGGCTCCGCTGGCTGATGGCGCGGCGCTCCCCCGCTGACCTCGACCAATAATACAAAATCGGCTTGAATCGACCACAGGGTGGGGCCCCGCTTCAACCGGCGACCCTTGCTGCAACGAAATGAGCAAAGCCGATTTCTATCGGCCAGACATTACGACGTCTTGATCTCATTGCGCTGCTCACTTTGCTTGAGTCTATTTTTGGCGGGTCCCCGCTGATCGGCGGAAGTCTTTTTCTCGTTGCTGCACAACGAAAAAAGCCTCCCGCCGGCCCC
>JAFGSX010000548.1 GCA_016934455.1 Deltaproteobacteria bacterium | reverse complement strand
TGATACCGAATCAATCTGATTCGACCCAATTGTGGGGCCCCGCTCTGCCGGCGGATCTTTTTGTCCTCGGCGGGGCTCGGAAAAAAGCTCCGCCGGGGCCCCCCACACGAGCAGACCAATCAGATTGATTCGGTATGAGCAGCGCAATAGTGGCGGGTGCGCGATGTCGCTGGTGGTCAGCGGCAGCCGCTGGTGTACGGCGCCGGGATCAGGCCACAGGCGCAGCCGGTGTCGGCCACCGGCTCGTCGTTGTTGGTGAAGTCGACGTCGCCGTCCATCGGGATGTCGATGTCGACGGCGTCGGTCTCCGAGATATTGACCAGCGGCTCGATCTGCAGCGAGCTCTCGTTCCACGATCGACCCACCACGTTGTAACCGCGCGCGAGGCGGGCGCCGGTGATCAGCACCCACGGCCAGGGCAGCGGCTCGCTCAGGAACCAGATGTCGCGCAAGGGGCAGCTTCGCGACGACGAGCCCTCTGCCTCGCCGATGTCGTAGAGCTGGTTGCTGTTGTCGTCGGCATAGGCGACCAGCGCTCCTGCTGCGATGGCGATGGGGCCGTAGTGAACGATGTACTCGCTGAGATTGCCGCCGCCCAGGTCGGCTGGCAGGTCGAGGGTGTAGGTGGTGGCGGTGGCGGGAGCCGCGATGATCTCGCTGACACCCCCCAGACGTCGGTTGGCCAAAAACGCGATGCGACGGTCAGCGGCTGCCGTGGCCACGCCGCCCGCCGGCAGTGTGAATTGGCCATCCAGCGACAGGGCCGGATGCGGCGTGTTGGTGATCGAAATCGCAAACTCGTCGCTGGCCAGGTCGCCCGGCTCAGGCGGGGGCGCGTTGTCGTACAATCCGACGATCAGGTAGTTCCAGCCCGCGCTCAGGCCAAACGGAAGTGCGCTGCCCGTGGCATAGACCAGCATGGCCGTGCCGCGGCCGCTCCCGCCGGCATAGCTGACGGTATCGCCCAGGCCCAGGATATCGTCGCTGTCGTCGAACTGGCCGGCGGCTCCGGAAGTGCTGTCGAGGAAGACCAGGCCCTGGTACATGGCCATCCGGGTGTCGGTGTTCACCCCGCAGCGGTCGTCGGGCGGGAAGGTCAGGTGGTCGGCTGGCGGCGACTCGGGCACCAGCACCGCGAAGTGGCTCGCCGCGCGGGTCACGGTCGCCAGCAGCGCTGCCTCGCCGACAGGATCGGTCCGCCAGCTCCCCATGCTGCCGCCGCCGTCGCGACCCGCGGCGTCGCCGGGGCCGCCGTCCTCACAGATCGGCGGTCCGTCAAACACATCCCAGTCGACCCGGACGAACTGAACGCGCACGTTGTCGACCTGGCTGACGCCGAGCTCGTCGACCTTGACGCTGGCCAGAACGGTGACCGGCGTGCCGGCGTCGGCCAGGGCGGAGTCTGCGACGTGAGAATCGAGCGTCGCATCGGCTGTGGCGCCGTCGCCAACCCCGGCATCGCCGATCGCGTGATCAGCGCCGCCGTGGTCGATCGATGTCAGGTCGCCGGCCGCGGCGTCGAGCGCAGCGCGATCCGCGGTGCTCACGTCGCGGCGGACGTCCGGGGCCGCGTGGTCTGCGGTCGCCGCGTCGCTGCCGGACGCGTCGCCGGGAGGCGGTGTCTCGCCGCCGCAGTCGTCGCAGGCGGCCAACAGCGTGATCCAGCACGACAAACCCACAGCGATTAATTTTTTCATCTCGTCGTCCCCTCTGTCGACGCGGGCCGATCCGCGCGGGGGGCGCGGCGCTCCGGCGGCGGCCCGGTCATCATACCGAAATGCGATCAACTCGTCTCGTCACCGAGGAGGGATCACCAGCGCTCTACGGTCACCGCATGGCGTCCAGCGCCGCCAGCACGGCGTCGGGCGTGAACGGGGTCTTGCGCAGGCGGATGCCGCAGGCGTCGAAGATGGCGTTGCTGATGGCCGGGCAGGCGCCGTTGATGTTGATCTCGGAGACGCTCTTGGCGCCGTAGGGGCCGGTCGGCTCGACCGTGGGCACCAGGATGACCACGAGCTCGGGCATGTCGACGGCGGAGAAGATGCGGTAGTCGCCCAGCCCGCCGTTGTGCACCTTGCCGTGGTCGTCGAAGCAGAATCGCTCGCACAGCGCGTAGCCGATGCCGTTGGCCACGCTGCCCTCGATCTGCCCCTCGGCCAGCTTGGGGTGGATGGCGCGGCCGCAATCGCAGGCGACCACGTACTTGAGCACGCGCACCAGCCCGGTCTCGGTGTCGACCTCGACCTGAGCGAAGTGGGCGGCGAACGGCGGCGGCGAGCTGTGCGAGATGGCGCTCTCGGTGGCCGCGATCTGAAACTGATCGGACTCGTACAGGGTGCGACCGCCGATGGCGGCGTGGGTCACGCTCTTGTCGCCCGGCCCGACGCACCGGCCGTCGGCCAGCCTGATCTCGCGCGGCTTGCAGCCGAGCACCTCGGCCGCGACCTGCTTGATCTGCTGTGCCACCTTCTCGGCCGCGCGCTTGGCCGCCATGCCCGACAGGTAGGTGGTGCTCGAGGCGTAGGCGCCGACGTCGAACGGAGTGACGTCGGTATCGCTGGACAACACCACGAACTTGTCGGCGCCGGTGCCGAGTACCTCGGCCGCGATCTGGGCCAGCACCGTGTCCGAGCCCGTGCCCAGGTCGGTGGCGCCGGCCAACAGGTTGAACGAGCCGTCCTCGTTCATCTTGATGGTGACCGCGGCCATGTCCACCTCGGGGATGGACGAGCCCTGCATCAGCGCGGCCACGCCGACGCCGCGCTTGAACGGCCCCTTGCCCGGCCTGCCGCGAAGCTTCTTCCAGCCGATCGCCTTCATGCCGAGCTTGAGGCACTTCTCCAGCCCGGTCGACCGGATCACCTGTTCGACCCCGGCCTTGCCCTCGCCCAGCATGGCGAACGCCGGCGAGCCCTCGCCCTTCTTGAGGATGTTTTTCAGCCGCAGGGCGATCGGGTCCAGCCCGAGCTTTTTGGCGATCTCGTCCATCTGCACTTCTTGCGCGAAGCTGGCCTGGGTCCCGCCGTAGCCGCGGTAGGCGCCGGCCACCGGCAGGTTGGTGTAGACCGTGGTGCCGCGGAAGGCGACCGCTGGGCGCCGGTAGAGCGGCAGCGTCTTGCTGCCGCAGTTCATCATCACGGTCAGGCCGTGCGAGCCGTAGGCGCCGGTGTTGCTCAGGACGGTCATCCGCGTCGCGCGCAGCGCGCCGTCTCGCATGAAGCCCTGCTCGAGCCGCACCGCCTGCGGGTGTCGGGTGCGCGAGCAGACCGTCTCCTCGTAGCGCGACAGCTCGAACAGCACCGGCCGCCTGGCCGCCAGCGCCAGCGCCGCGGCCATCGGCTCGAGCAGCACCTCCTGCTTGGCGCCGAAGGCGCCGCCCACGCGCGGCTTGATCACCCGCACCTGCTTGACGTCGAGGTTGAGCGCGCGCGCCACGATCCGCCGCACGTGAAAGGTGACCTGGGTGCTGGTGCGCACGATCAGCCGGCCATAGCCGTCCAGCCAGGCGGCGCAGATGTGGGTCTCGAGCGGCGCGTGCTGAGCGTAGTGCACCTCGTACTCGGCGTCGATGCGGTGGTCGGCGGCGGCCAGCTCCGCATCGACGTCGCCAGAGTGCACGTCGACGTGGGAGCAGAGGTTGCGACCCGGCTCGTACTCGACCGGGATCGGGATGCAGGCCTCGGGCTCGTCGTGGATCACCGGCGCGCCGGGCGCCAGCGCCTGGCGCATATCGAGCACGGCCGGCAGCACCCGGTACTCGACCTCGATCAGCTTGAGCGCCTGCGCGGCAATGGCCCTGGTCTCGGCCGCCACCAGCGCCACCACGTCGCCGACGAAGCGCACCTTCTTGTCGAGGATGAAGGTGTCGTAGGGCGATGGCTCGGGCGCGCCCTGGCCGGCGGTGGTGTATGGAATCCGCGGCACGTCCTGGTGGGTGAGCACCGCGTGCACGCCGGGCAGTGCGCGCGCCTTGCCGGCGTCGATGCGGACGATGTCGGCGTGAGCGTGCGGGCTGCGCAGCGCGGCCGCGATCAGGGTGTCGGCCGGCAGCTCGTCGGCGACGAACAGCGGGGCGCCGGTGGCGAGCGCCATGGCGTCGACCTTCTCGACCGAGTGGCCGACCACCTTGAGTCTTTCGGTCATGGCTCACCCCGCATGGCGGCGGCGCCGCGCTCTACCCCGTCCAGGATCTTGGCGTAACCGGTGCAGCGGCACAGGTTGCCGTCGAGCGCGCGGGCGATCTCGGCCCGCGTCGGCGACGGATTCTGCTGCAGCAGCGCCTTGGCCGCGAGCAGCATGCCGGGCGTGCAGAAGCCGCACTGCACGGCGCCGGCGTCGACGAGAGCGCGCTGCATCGGATGTGGCCGGTCGACGCTGCCGAGCGCCTCGACCGTCTCGACGCTGCGCTCGTGGACCTGGCCGGCCAGGGTGATGCAGGAGAGGGTGGCGCGGCCGTCGACCAGCACGGTGCAGGTGCCGCAGGTGCCCTCGCGGCAGCCGTACTTGACGCTGAAAAAGCCGTGGTCGCGCAGCACGTCGAGCAACATCGCGTCGGCCGCGACGTCGAGCTCGCGCCGGGTCCCGTTGATGGTCACTTCGATTTTCATTGGC
>JAFGSX010000547.1 GCA_016934455.1 Deltaproteobacteria bacterium | reverse complement strand
GCCAGGTGAGCCGCTTGACCAGCGCGCTCGAACCGACGGCCGCGGCGGACGCCGGCGGCAACTCGACTACGGCGCTGGTCTGGGGGGCGACCGCCCCGAGCTCGGACACTAGCGAGCTGACCGTTGGACGCCGATCATGCCACTAGCCCTCGGTGCTGATGGCGCCGGCGAGGCTGAAGATCGGCAAGTACATGCCGATGATCAAGCCGCCGAGCAACACGGCCAGGACCATCATGATCACCGGTTCGAGCATCGAGGTCAGCGTGGCGATCGCGACGTCGACCTCCTCATCGTAGAAGTCGGCGATCTTGGAGAGCATCGCGTCCATGGCGCCCGTGGCCTCGCCGACGCTGATCATCTGCACCACCATGCCCGGGAAGACCTTGGTCTCTGCCAGCGGCTCGGCCAGAGTGCGGCCCTCGGAGATCTTCTGGCGGGCGTAGTACAGCGCCTTCTCGACGACGACGTTGCCGGCCGACCTGGCCACGATATCGAGCGCGTCGAGGATCGGCACGCCCGAGGAGAGCATCGTGGACATGGTGCGGGTGAAGCGCGCCACGGCCACCTTGCGCAACACCGGTCCGAAGACCGGCAACTGCAGAAATATCCGGTCCGTGATCTCGTGCCCCTGCTTGTTGCGCCGGATGAAGATCCAGCCGACATAGATGCCGATCACAAAGATGACGAAAATGAACCAGTTGTGGCGCAAGCCCTGCGATAGGTCGACGATGAACTGCGTGGGTGCCGGCAGCGCGGCGTTGAAATCGGCAAACATGTCCTGAAAGACCGGGATCACCCAGATCAGCATGCCGATGGCGATCACGATGCCGACCGAGAGCACCACCAGCGGGTAGACCATGGCGCCCTTGACCTGTCGAATCACACGGGCGTTCTTCTCGAGATAGAGCGAGAGCCGGTTCATGATGGTGTCGAGCACGCCGCCGGTCTCGCCGGCCGACACCAGGTTGACGAACAACGAGTCAAACACCCGGGGGTGCTTGGCCAGCGAGTCGGCAAAGGTCTTGCCGGACTCCACGTTGGTCTTGACATCGTGCAGCACGACCTTGAAAGCCGGGTTCTCCTGCTGGCCGGCGAGGATGTCGAGCGCCTGCACCAGTGGCAGACCGGCGTCGATCATGGTGGCGAACTGCCGGGTGAACTGCACCAGATCCTGCAGCTTGACGCCAGTGGAGCCGGGCATCTTGATCTGGATGTTCCTCCAGTCGCGCTTGACGCTCTTGACCGTTATCTGCTGCGCCCGCAGCTTCTGCTCGACGGCCGCGACGCTGGCGGCGTCCATGACGCCCTTGCGCAACTCTCCCGAGCGCAACGTCCCCTCCCAAACGAACATCGGCATGGTCTTCCTCCGCTGTGGGCGCTAGCGTTTCAGCGACCGCCCACGCCAGGATTCTGCAGCTTTGCCGCCGCCGAGCGCTTGTCGAGATTCTCCTGAGCCGCCATCCCGAGCAGACCGCGCAGCTCCTCCGGATCGCTCGAGTGGCCGAAGCACTCCTCGAGCGAGATCAGACGGCGCTGAAACAAGCTGGCCAGGCTCTGATTCATGGTCTGCATGCCAAACTTGGCCTGGCCGACCTGCATCTGCGAGTAGATCTGGTGCACCTTGTCCTCGCGGATCAGATTCCGGATGGCGGAATTGGGGATCATGATCTCGAGCGCCAGCACGCGGCCGGCGCCGGTCGCCTTGGGCAGCAGCGCCTGCGACAGCACCCCCTGCAGCACGAACGAGAGCTGGGCGCGCACCTGCGGCTGCTGGTAGGGCGGAAAGACGTCGATGATGCGATTGACCGACTGAACGCAGCTATTGGTGTGCAGCGTGGCGAACGCCAGGTGGCCGGTCTCGGACACCACCAGCGCCGCCTCCATCGTCTCCAGGTCGCGCATCTCGCCGATCAGCACCACGTCGGGGTCCTGCCGCAAGATGTACTTGAGCGCCTTCTTGAAGCTGTCGGTATCGGCGCCCACCTCGCGCTGATTGACGATGCAGTTCTTGTGCGGGTGGAGGTACTCGATCGGATCCTCGATGGTGACGATGTGCTCGTGCCGGTCCTCGTTGATCTTGTCGATGATCGAGGCCAGCGTCGTCGACTTGCCCGATCCGGTCGGGCCGGTCACCAGCACCAGGCCGCGCGGTTTCTCGGCCAACTCGTTGACCACCGGCGGCAGCCCGAGCTCCTGGAAGGTGAGAATCTTGAAGGGGATGGTCCGGAAGGCGCCGGCCACCGCTCCTCGCTGCATGAAGATGTTGGAGCGAAAGCGCGACAGGTTCTTGACGCCAAAGGACAGGTCGAGCTCGTTCTCCTCCTCGAATCGGTGCTTCTGCGCGTCGGTCAGGATCGAGTAGCAGAGCTGCTTGGTGTCGACCGGCGTCAGCGGCGGCGTCTTGAGCGGCACCAGCCGACCGTCGATGCGCAGCTGTGGCGGCGTGCCGGTTGTGATGTGAAGGTCGGATGCCCCCTTCTCGATCATCGCCTTGAGCAACTGGTGCAGATTGGCCATAGCGTTTCTCTTTCTGTCCCAGGTTGTGCAACCGCGGACTTGCGCGCCACCGACAGCGACATCAGTCGGGAGCCGAGCAGCGCGGCACCTCTTCGACCGTGGTCAGCCCCTCGCGCAGCTTGTTGAGCGCCGACATGCGCAGCGTCTGCATGCCGAGTCGGATCGCCTCCTGCTTGAGCTCGGCCGTCGAATCGCCGCGCAGCACGCACTCGCGCAACTCGTCGACGATCGGCATCACCTCGTACACGGCGATGCGGCCCTTGTAGCCGGTCTCCGAGCAGGTCCGACAACCCTTGCCCTTGTAGACCTTGAAGGTGCCGATCTGCTCGGGCGGGATCTGCAGCCCGATCAGCAGCTCCTTGGGAACCTGAACCTCTTCTTTGCAGTCCTGACACACCTTGCGCAGCAGGCGCTGCGCCAGGATGATGTTGACCGACGCCGTCACCAGAAACGGCTCGATGCCCATGTTGAGCAGACGGGTGATGGTCGACGGCGCGTCGTTGGTGTGCAGCGTCGACAGCACCAGGTGCCCGGTGAGCGCGGCCTTGACCGCGATCTCGGCGGTCTCGAAGTCGCGGATCTCGCCCACCATGATGATGTCGGGATCCTGGCGCAAAAACGAGCGCAGCGCGGCCGCGAAATTGAGGCCGATGTCCTCGTGCATCTGCACCTGGTTGATGCCGGCGAAGTTGTACTCGACCGGATCCTCGGCGGTGGAGATGTTGACGCCCGGGGTGTTGAGCTCGCCCAGCGCCGAGTAGAGCGTGGTGGTCTTGCCGGAGCCGGTCGGCCCGGTCACCAGGCACATGCCGTACGGCTTGTGGATCGCCTCCTTGAACTGCTCGAGCGGTTGCACCTCGAACCCGAGCTTGGTCATGTCGAGCTGCAGGTTGCTCTTGTCGAGCAGACGCATGACCACCTTCTCGCCAAACAGCGTCGGTAGCACCGAGACGCGAAAGTCCATCTCGCGCCCCTTGCCCACGCGCAGCTTGATGCGGCCGTCTTGCGGCAGGCGGCGCTCGGCGATGTCCAGCTCGGCCATGATCTTGACGCGGCTGGTGATGGCGTTGCGCAGCTTGAGCGGCGGCCGCATCACCTCGTACAGCACGCCGTCGATGCGGTAACGGACGCGAAAGTCCTTCTCGTAGGGCTCGATGTGGATGTCGCTGGCTCCCTTTTTGATGGCGTCGACCAAGATCAGGTTGACCAGCTTGACCACCGGCGCGTCGTCGGCGGCTTTCTCGAGATCTACGACGTTGAGATCGTTCTCGCCCTCGGCAATCGAGACATCGCCGTCGTCGAACTCGCCCATGATGTCGTCGACGTTCATCTCGTCCTGCAGGGCTTGCATCGCGCTCTCGGAGTAGTACTTCTCGATCGCCGTGCGGATCGCGCCCTCGGCCGCGACCACCACCTCGATGTTGTAGCCGGTGAGAAACTTGATGTCGTCGATGGCGAAGATGTTGGAGGGATCGCTCATGGCTACGATCAGCGAAGCGCCGGCCCGGTTGACCGGGATGATCAGGTGCTTCTCGACCACCTCGCGCGGCACCAGCTTGATCACATCGGGGTCGATCTCGAATTCATTGAGATCGATGGCCGGCACGCCATACTGCTTGGACAAAAACGCGGTGAGCTCGCTCTCCTCGATGAAGCCCAGCTTGGTCAGTTGATAGCCGAGTCGACCACCGGCCTTCTTCTGTTCTTCCTGTGCCTTGTGCAGTTGCTGCAGCGAAATGAGATTCTCGCGAACGAGCAGTTCGCCAATACGACCGGGCATCCAAATTCCCTCGCCAGGGGGCTATCGGACCCCTGGTCATCCGGCGCTCTGGTGCGCCAGGGTTCCTGATTACCGCAACGCGGAATCGTCTCACGCGCCCCCCGACGGTGTCAAGGAACGGCGCCCGTCGTCACCGCGGCTATCCGACGCCAACCGTCCCCGGCGCCTGGCCCGCCAGGATCCGCCGGGCGGCGGCGATATCCTCATGGATCTGAGCCACCAGGCTGGCCGCGTCCGGGAACCGCCGCTCGTCGCGCAGCCGCGAAACGAAGCGCACCTCGACCTCGCACCCGTAGACCTCGGGGATCGGCTCCACGACGTGGGTCTCGATGTGCAGTTCCTCGTCGCCGAAGGTGGGATTGCGGCCGACATTGGTCACGCTCATCGCCGGAGTCGCCGCGCCGGGCACCACCGCCCAGGTCGCGTACACCCCACGGCGTGGCAACAGCTCGTGGTCGGTCTTGAGATTGAGGGTCGGCACGCCGAGCAGCCCCCCACCGCGGCCGGCGCCGTGAACGACCTGCCCCCAGACCGCATACTGCCGGCCGAGCAGAAGCGCCGCGCCCTCCATCTTGCCCATCATCACGAACTCGCGCACCTTGCTGCTCGACACCCGCATGCCGGCGATCTGGACCGGCGCCAGGATCCGAGCCTCGACCCCGACCGCCCTCAGTTGGCGGTTCAAGGTCTCGACGGTCCCGGCGCGACCCGCGCCGTAGCTGAAGTCGAAGCCGACGGTCACCGCGTCGGGGCGCAGCGTCCGCACCAACTCGGCGACAAAGACCTCGGCGGTCAGCGCCACGAAGTCCGCGTCAAAGGGCTGCACCACCACCGCCTCGACACCCCGCTGCTCGAGCCAGACCAGGCGCCGCCCGAGCGGTGCGATCAGAGGGGGCGCGAAGCTCGGATTGAGCAGCGTCGCCGGATGGGGGGCAAACGTCAGCACGACGAGAGGGCCGGCGTGCGCCACCACCCCGGCCGCCGCGATCAGCGTCTGGTGACCGATGTGCACACCATCGAAGTTCCCGATCGCCACCGAGCAGCCGTCGAGTCGGCCGGCCGCCTCGTTCAGTCCACCCAGGATCAGCATCGGGGACCGTGCTACTTGATGTCGCCGTAGACATCGTAGCGGTCAGGGTCGTCAGACAACATGTAGGCCACGACCCCCACACCCGCCAGCGCCAGACCCGAGATCAGGGACACCTGGCCGACCAGGAACTTGAGCTGCGCCCCGTCGCGCCGGGCCAGCAGCTCCTCGCGCTCAGACTCGGTCCGGCTCTCGGATCGATTGTAGTTGTCGATATCCTTGCGCACGGTGCCGGCCTCGGCCAGTCCCCAACCGCCCATGCCCAGCCCGGCCAGCACGACCCCCGCGCCCAGACCGAGTCCCGAGAAGCCGATGGTGCGCCATAGCCAGGTGCCTCCCTCGTAGTCGCCGCGGGTCTGGGCAGTGGGTACCAGCGCCAGCGCCACCTGCGATGTCCCGCCGTCGATCTCGACCTGAGCGTTGGAGGGCAAAAAGCCGGGCTTCTGTACCGACACCACGTGCGTGCCGCCCGGGAGCTGGACGCCGCGCAGGGGAGCCGCCCCGAGCTCCCGGCCATCGACGCTGACCCGAGCGCCCGACTCCGATGCAAACACGTCGATCAGGCCGTCCTGCTTGTTCGAGGCCATGGGCTTGAAGCTGTTCGCTCCGCCGAGGTTGCCGGTATTGGCTGCGACCACCATCTCGGTCTGATCGCTCTTGCTCTCGGTCTTGGTCTCGGCCTTGGCCTCCTCAACCTTGGCCTCCTCGGCCTTGGCCACCTCGGCCTTGGCCTCCTCGGCCTTGGCCACCTCGGCCTTGCTGCTTTCGCTGGGCGTTTTCTTGACCCTGTGTTTCTTGGAAGCTCTGGACTTCGTCGCCGGCTCGGGCTTTTCCTGTTTGTCTTCGTCACCACCGAGCTTGATGTACTTCTTGTCCACCCATCCCAGCTGGCCTTTGCGATTCTTGACCCAGTACCAGTCAGAGCGCTGGTAGAACACGGTCACCGATTCGCCCCGCCTCAGCCTCATCGGTTTGCCGTTTTCGTCCTTGACCTCGGTGCCCTGGGACACCGTCCCCGACTTGTTGACCTGGACCGGCTGCTGAGCGCTCGCCCTCCCCGCCAACAGAGCAAGAGCCAGGGCAACCGCCAACGACATGATGTTGCGCCACGCCGACATCTGATATTCCTCCACACAGACCGCCACACCGCGTCGTCACATTCCAACGGCCAAGACGGCGCCGCGATCTACACGGCCGAGCAACACCGCAGGATCAGACTATGCCACGCCGTGCCTGGGGTCAAACCCGAGGCGGCCACGACGCTCGTGCGCTATGCGATTGCCCTGGATCGAGCAGCCGCATTACCATGGCAACATGAACCGCAAGCGAAGCGGATCGCGGCTGGGCCTCGGCGGTGCCTTGAGCGCGCTATGCGCTATGGCCTGCAATCCATTTGCCGAGCTGGAGAAATTCGACATCACCGGCGAGCAGACGGTGAGCATCCCGGGCAAGAACATCGTAAGCGATCCGCTGTCGGTGGTACCGGTGCCGGACATCGGCGACAGCCTGAGCCAGTCGATGTCGCAGACCTTCGAGAACCAGGGCGTCGACAAAAATGACGTCGACAGCTTTTCGCCGAAGCAGGTCCTGATCGAGATCGTTCCGCCGACACCGCAGGACCGCGACGGCAACTACCTCCAGGATCTGCGCTTCTTCGACCAGATCGCGTTCAGGGTCAGCGCCGAGGGCGTGGGCGAGGCCGTGGTGTCGCAGAGCGCGGCCGGCGCCTTTGCCGCCGGAGTGACGCGCTACGAGTTCCCGATCGATGCCAAGCAGAACCTCAAGAGCTATGTCATTGCCAATGCCATGACGTTGACCGTGGATGCCACCGCCAGCGACCGGCCTGCCCTCGGCTGCAATGTCCGCTTCGCTGCGGTCTTCACCGTCGACGTCAACCCGGCGGGAGCAGTCCAGTGAGAACCCGTCTGCGGATGGATGTGTGGCTGGCGTTGACTGGTACGCTGGCCATCGCCGTCGCTGCCGGCGGCTGCTCCGGCCCGTGCGACAAGGCATGCGCTCGCCTGGTCGAGCAGTGCCGGCTGCGCGTCGACAGCTACTCCGCGGCGCCCGACGGCGCGACGTATCGCGGTTGCCGCGCGGTCGACCCCGGGACCGAGCTCGACCTCGCGATCTGCCTCGAGCAGTGCCAAGACTGGCAGGCAGCGGCGGCCGAGTGCCTGGCCGCGTTGAGCTGCGGCGAGGACGCCGGCGGCGATCCGGCATCCGCTGCGTCCTGCCTCGAGGGCCGCGGCCGGGAAAACGCCGAGCGCGACCCGGCTGGCAGCCAAGCCTCGAATTGCCGCACCGACTGCGATCGCCAGGCCGACGCCTGCGGCACGGCCTGCACGACGTCGCCCGGGGACGCACCGACCTGCGGCGGCTGCTATGACAACTGCGACAAGTCGCGCGCCCGCTGCCGGGGCTGGTGCAAGCTGTTTGGGCAGTAACAGGGGCGGCCTTGCAGCCGCCGGTTTCTTCTGCGGGGGCGTCGGCCGCCCCCGCCCTGGAGGTTAGGGGCGGCCCTGCGGCCGCCCCTCGTCGAGGCAGAGCCTCGCCGAGCCTCCCCACCCGGCTCGCGCCGCTGCGCGGCGCGGCCTAACGACGTCTGGTGCTGACAACGCTGACGCCTTGGCTTCGTCGGGTGGTTGGCGCGTGGCGGCCTCGTGGATCGACTCGCTGACCCCTTGCTCGCCGAGAAGTCCGCGCTCGCAAATAATACGAAATCGTCTTGAATCGACCATGTTGTGGGGCCCCGCCTTAACCGGCGACCCTTTTTGTCCTCGCAGGCTCGGAAAAAAGTGCCGCCTTGGCCCCCCACATAGCAATGATTCAAGCCGATTTCGTATAACTCATGCTAGCCAAGGCGGCAGTCGAGTCTGCATTGCGCATCGTATGGCCGCGCGAAGCGCGGGCCGGGAGGGGGGCCCCAGCCGGAT
>JAFGSX010000546.1 GCA_016934455.1 Deltaproteobacteria bacterium | reverse complement strand
TTGTGCCCTTGCGCTGCCAGCGCTCCTTGACCGTCACCTGCTGCAGCGAGACCGACGGCGAGACAAAAAACGAATACCGCACCAGCACGGTGGCCTCGTCGTGGGTCGGCTCGACCCGGACGTCGAGAATCTCTACGTTTTCGATGTTGAGCCTGCCCTCGACGCCGGAGCAGCGCTCGATGAAAGAGCTGCGCAGGTCGTCGTCGACGCGTTGGGCGGCGGCCGGACAGCGCAGCCAGCGGACGTCGAGGTGGTATCCGAACGACGCCTCGTCGAGCTCGCGCCGCGCCGACTCGGCGGTAAAACAACCACCCGCCGCGGTGGCGAGCCAGGCCAGCGAGCAGGCGCGCGCGAGGAGACCGATGATGCGGCTTGGGTCCACGATGAGCTCCCGGCACCGATGGCGATGTCGGCCATCAAACGCGATGCCGCGGCGCAGGTCAACCGCCCGACCGGGCCGACGCCGCCGGACCGTCGCGCGGCTGGCGCCCGGCCGGGCGCTGTGGTGAAGTACAGCGCTCGCCCGCGCGATCGCGCGGGCCGGGGAACGGCATCGAGGGATGGACGCGGTGGAGGCCGACATCGGGCGCGGGCAGCGGCTGCGGGCGGCGGCGTGGCTGGCGCTGATCGCGGTGCCGCCGCTGCTGCTGGTGATCGCGCTGGCGCTGCAGCGCAGCCGCATCCCCGGCGATGGCGATCTGGCGGCGGCGGTGGCGCTGGTGCGCGCCGAGAAGAAGCCGGCCGACCAGCTTGCGCTGGCCCCGTTCTGGGCGCTGCGCGCCATGCAATGGGCCGGCGATCTGCAGCCGACCTTCGATCCGCTGCTCGACCAGCGGCCCCCGGCGGCCGAGCGCCTGTGGGTGATCGCCGAGCCCGAGGGGGTGTCCGCGATCGATCGACTCGCCGCCAGGTACCCGACCGAGGTGCGCCGCCGGTTCGGCCGCGCGACCGTCGCCTGTTTTCACACCGCTCGCAGCTTCACCTTTCACGCGGTCGAGCGAATAGCGCAGGCCAGGGTTGCGCTCGTGAGCGGCGGGGGCAGCGTCAACTGCGATCAATGGAACGCGGACCGCTGGACCTGCCCCGGCAAGCCCGACTGGCAGCACGTCGGCGTCGAGTGGCTCGACGTCGATTTTTCACCGCGGCCGGCGGTCTGGGCTCATCCGCCGCCGGCGGGCGAGCGCTTGCTGATCCGGTTCGAGAAGGTCCAGCTCACCGCTCAGCTCGAGGTGCTGGCCGGCCACACCGTGCACGGGGCCAACTACGGCGGCGCACCGGTCCAGGTCGTGGTGCGCGCCAACGGCACCGAGATCGGGCGTCTCCAGCGGGAGCCGGGATTTCCGCTGCGCTCCCATCGCATCGACAGCTCGGCGCTGCAGGGGATGACGGTCGAGCTCGAGTTCGAGATCTCGACCACGAACAACGGCGCCAACCACTTCGTCTTCGATGCCCTGATCTCGGGCGAGCCCGCGGCTCCGGCGGCGGCGACCCGGTAGCCGAGACGGTCAGCGGTCCCCGGGCAGCCGACAGCGGCCGGCCTGGCAGCGCAGCCGCTGGTCGACCCCCTGGCAGAAGGCGTCGGTCTCGCACGGGGGCGCGCAGGTGCCGCCCAGAGCCTCGCGGTGACAGACCAGATCCGACTGCGTCTGGCACTCGGTGTCGTTGCTGCATCCAGCGGGCTGGATCGCTGCCGCGACCGCTACCCTTGGTCGGGCGCAGGAAGAGCAAATGAGACATGCGGAAAGAGCGAGAACTAAAAAAATGGAGGACGCCAGGCCAGGTCGGTGGGGGGGGAGCACCGAATTCTGACCGCGACGTCCCCCAAATCGAGCTTCGAAAAAAAGGGGCAACGGCTCGATTGGACCGGGGGGGGGAGTCCTGGCCGAACCATTGCCCCACAATCGTTGGCTATCTTTGCATTGAGTATGCCAGAGGATCTCGTGAAAAAATCCATGCTCGATAAGCCGATTCCTAGGTCGCCCGAGAATCGTTGCGAACAACAAGTACGGTCAATTCAACATACGGATCCGAGTCTACTCAAAAAAAACATTTAAATACAAATAGTTAAAAAGAGGTATTTTTGCCACGATATTTTCGTGGCGGTTGCGCCCCACGCTATAGGTGGGATGGAAAGTTGTCACCGAACTCCTTTTCGGGGTGGACTTTTCTCGCGCGAGCGATCAAAACGTCTTTGTTCTCATGGCGTTCGGGGTCGACTATGCAGCAGTCGACCGGGCAGACCGCGGCGCAGGCGAGCTCGTCGAAATAGCCCACGCATTCGCAGCAGAGGTCCGGATCGACGATGTAGATCTCGTCGCTGACCCGGATCGCCGACTGCGGGCACTCCGGCTCGCAGGCGCCGCAATTGATGCACTCCTCAGTGATGATCGTCGCCACGGTGTCACCTCGTCAGCCTGATCTCGTCGCGTGTCGCGTGCCCAACCAGCGGGCGTGCCCCTGTTGCGTCAGTCAATTGCGGTAGAAGATGTCGGCGCACGACTCGGTGCAGTAGCCGTTCTCTTCGTCGGCGCGGCACGCCTCCCGGACGACGTCGACGTTGGGCGGATCTCTGGTGAGCTGCTCGACGCAGACGTCGACGGTCTCGGTGAGACAGTCGCCAAAGAACCCCAGGTCCTTGGTCGCCATGCACTCGCAGCATTCGCGCGCCTGGAACAAGCACCCCGTGCCCAGGCCGACCGCAACCAGCAATGCCACAGCGTACAATCTGACCATCGTCCTCTCCTTGTCTATTCCTCGCGGACGCCACCGAGCATTTGCTGCAATCCCTGGCGCAGCCCGGGCGAGAGCTCGTCGATCGAGATCGCCGGTGGTGCGATCTTAAGGGAGCTCAGACCGGGCGCGTCAAGAAAACCGAGCATCAGGGTGCGCGCGATGGCCACGCCAAAGACGAACACGACCAGCAGCCGCAGCGTCCAGCGGACGAAGCGATCGCGCAGGTGGCCGATCAGCCACATCGCCAACGCCGCCCCCAGCAGCAGGGCGGCGATCGGAAGCAGCAGCCCGCGCAGCACGCCGAGAGCGTTGTGCGGTCGCGGCCCGCCGACCTGGAGGCGGCGGCGAAGCTGCTGCAGCTCTCTCTCCAGCGCGCTCCTGTGCTCGGGATCGGCGGTCTCGATGGTCAACGGCGCGTGCTCCAGATCGAGCCGCCGCGCGGCGGGCCGCTGCTCGAGCGGCACGTCGGAGAGCGATGAGACGATGACGATCGTGCCCCGGGCGTCGACGTAAGAGAAGTAGACCGGCGCCGAGGTGTCGGCGCCCGGCGCGGCGTCGAAGGCGACGCCGGGCGGCCAGAGCCAGATCGCGAGCCCGGCGATGGCGGCGAGGGCCAGGCCGACGCCGGCGACCGCGAATCGTCTCAGCAGCGAATGGCGGCGCAGCGCGCGCATGGAGGGCGCGATCCCGCTGTCGATGCGCGTCGACAGCAACTGGGTGTCGGGCATGGCCAGCTCGATCGATGGCACCGCCGGCTCGCCCGGCCGGAGCGGGACGGCGCGCGGCCCGCCCCCCTCGACCGTGGTGGCGACGTCGCCGGCACCGGCCGCGGCGGCGCCCGAGCGGCTGCGCGCGAGCTGGGTGGCTCTCGCCTCGGTGGCGCCCGGCAATCCGCTCGGGAAGCGCGCGCGCACCAGTTGTGCCAGTTGCGGGTTGACACCCGTCTCCACGCGCCAGGCGGCCAGCGATCGCTCGAGCGCGCCCGCGCTCTCGACGCGGCGGCTGCGGTCGCGTTCGAGCGCGTTCATGCAGATGGCGTCGACGCGGGCCGGGATCTCTGGCCGGCGCGAGGATGGCTTGGGGATCGGCGCCTCGAGCACCTGGTAGGCGGTGGCCATCGGGCTGTCGGAGATGAACAGCCGGTCGCCCACCAGCAACTCCCAGAGGACGATGCCCAGCGCGAAGACGTCGGCGCGCGCGTCGAGCGGCTCGCACAGGGCGTGCTCCGGCGACATGTAGCCGATCTTGCCCTTGACGACCCCGGTGGCGGTCCGCCCCTCGGCGTCCCAGGCCTTGGCGACTCCGAAGTCGATGACCTTGACCTCGCCGTCGACGCCGATCAGGATGTTGGCCGGGCTGACGTCGCGGTGGATCAGGCCGAGCGGGTTGCCCTGCTCGTCGGCCAGGCAGTGCGCGCAGTGCAGGCCGCGCGCCGCTGCCTCGACCACGGCGCAGGCGTCCGCGACGGCGATCGGATCGTTGTTCTGGCGCGCGTGCGCGAGCAGATCGCGCGCCGAGCAACCGTCGACGTACTCGACGATCAGCAGCGGCTGCCCGGCATGCTCGGACGCCTCGACGAACTTGACGATGTTGGGATGGTCGAGGCGGCTGGCGATGCGGCGCTCCTCGCGGAAGCAGCGCTCGGCTTCGACGTCACCGGCCAGGTGCGGCAGCAGGCGCTTGATGACGATGCGCTCGCCCTGGGCGTTTTCGGCCAGCAGCGTCTCGCCCATGCCTCCCAGGGCAAGCGGTCGCAACACCCGGTACGGGCCGATGGTCTGCTCGTGCACGGCCGCAGTATGAACTAACGATCGGCGTCACGCCAGCCGCCGTCCGCCGCGGTGATGGGGGACAATAAAAAAGCCCCGGCTCGCGCCGAGGCCTTTTTAAGAGCTGGTCGGGGTGACTGGATTCGAACCAGCGACTTCATGGTCCCGAACCATGCGCTCTAGCCAGACTGAGCTACACCCCGTCTGCCGCCTAAATGCCAAACCGCGCTGATGCCGTCAACGATAATCGCGTGGCGCGAGGGCGTCGTCGATCAGGGAGCGACCGGCCCCAGCCGTCGCTCGCAGTCGGCCTGGAACTTGCCGGCGCGCAGGCAGAGCGACGGATCGCGCGTGCGCGCCGCCTCGTTGAGGAAGCAGGTCGCCATCGCCTCGCCGCCGCCCTGGGCGCACACCTCGGGATCGCCGCGCTTCATGGCGAAGTAGGAGAGGCACGATCCCGCCATCGACGGATCGCTGATGCGGTTGCATAGCTGCGGGTCATCGCGCCTCAGCGCCACGCTGCGGTAACAGGCGTTGGTGGCGGTGCCCGAGCGCACGATCTCGGGTTCCTTCGCCCCGGCCTGCTTGGCCAGCTCCCCGACCAGATCGCAGTACCTGGGGTCGCTCTGGTGCTGGGCGAGCGAGGCGAGGCAGGCCAGCCGTTTGAGCAGGCTCTCGGAGGAGTCGCACGAGGCGGTGTCGGCAGCCGCCAGCGGACCGCTCGGGATCGGCGGCGGGGCAACCGCCGTTGGCCATTTGGGCCGCGCCGCATCGACGGCGGTCGCGGCCGCCTGCGTCGCCGCGGGCGTACCCCCGGCGCCGCTGCTGCAGCGCGGGCAGCCGCCGGCCGCGGCGACCAGCAGCGCGGCGCAGGTGATCGAGATCGAAGTCTTCATGGGGTTACCGATTGCCGCTCGGCCGTGCGCGCGCTCGCGGGCACCGCGCCGTCCTCGCGGCCCGAGAGCGCCAGCAACTGGTCGCGGCTGAAGAGGGTCGGCGCGCGCGCGGTGGCGGGCGCCGGGTGAATGCCGGTATCCATCCGGATGGCGTCGCACGGGCAGGCCTCGACGCACAGGCCGCAGTCGACGCAGCGCAGCTCGTCGATCTCGAACACCGCGGGCGTCTTCTCGGTCGAGCCGGTGCGCTCCGCGGCGACGATGCGGATGCAATGCGCTGGACAGGCGGTCGCGCACAGGTAGCAGGCGACGCAGCGCGGGGTGCCGTCGTCGCGCTTGAGCAGCCGGTGCATGGCGCGAAAGCGAACCGGGTAGGCGCGCCTGGCGTCGGGATAGGGCACGGTCTCGATCGGCCTGCCGACCAGCAGCCGGCCCAGGTTGGCGAAGAAATGGCGAAACGTGACGCCCAGCCCGCGCAGGGTCTCGACCAGATAGATGCGGTCCGAGACCGTCATCTCGTGCGACACGCGCTTGACGTCGCGGGCGCCGTGCACGGGCACCGCGCTCCCGCCGCCAGGGGTGCCTGGAATGGTCGCGGCTGCGCTCGCGTGCTGTGACATCGGCGTGCTCCCCGATCGCCGAGTACGCTAGCCCGGGTCTCTGGCGTCGGCAAGCGCCCTGACCAGCTTGGCCAGGTCCAGGGCGCCACCGGCGGTGAGCCGGTCGAGCAGCCCGCGCAGCAGACCGATCTGCCGCGCCAGCGTCTCCAGCCGTTCGCAGGCGCGCTTCGCCTCGGCTGCCGCATCGTCGGCCAGCTCGTCGCAGGCGTAGCGCAGCGACTCCTCGGTCTCGGCCAGCAGCGGCAGCTCGCGGCTGCGCAGAAAGCTCGAGACCGCGACCAGCGGATCGGCCGCGGTGCCGTAGCGATCGCCGCTGGCGCGGGCCAGCCCCATCTCGGTGAGCTGCCGCAGAACGTCGGCGACCGCGGTCTCCGGTTGCCCGAGAAAGCCGGCCACCTGCGCGCTGCTTTGGGGCGCATCGCTCATGAAGAGCGCGATCCAGGCCTTGCCCAGCAGCGGATCGTAGCTGTGCGCCGCGATCAGCTCGGCGCTGTGTTCGACCAGGTCGCGGGTGGCGCGCTTGAATCCGTCGGAGTATGCCATGCGCGGGTCAAACCTTGCGGCCGCCGGGCGGCGGCTGGCGGAACGACGGCTTGAAGAACTCGTCGTGTCGTCTCTGGAAATGCTCGAACAGGTGGACCACGCAGTCGCGCAGCAGCCGGTTGGCCGGATCGAGCGCGGCCCGCTCCTTGACCAGGCTGTCGGTCTTCTTGACCTTGGGATCGCAGGCCGCGCGCACGATCAGCAGCAGCACGGCGATCGCGTGCAATCCCTTTATTGTGTTGGACTTGAGCTCGAAGCGCAGATCCTTGCGCGCGTTGAGCCATTCGCCGACCGTGACTTCGAGATCCTGCAGCAGCTCGTTCTGGGCGATCAACGCGTGGTTGTTGTGGCGCGAGACGATCACGTTGAGGTCGCCGATGTCGGGCAGGGCCAGGATGGCATCGATGCGCGGCCGCGACATCTGCGCCAGGCAGGCGCAGATGACGTCGGCCTCGCTGCTCTTGGTGGCGAAGACGAAGGCGTCGTGCTTCTGGGTCAGCGGCGCCACCTCGCGGTACAGGTACTCGAAGCCGCGCCAGCGCTCGAGAAAGGCCAGGTAGGGCTCGCCGATGTCGTTGGCCTTGAGGTGGTGGGTCTTGGCCTTGACGTAGGCCGGCACCTCCTCGGGCTTGAAGCGCATCGACTGCGGGGGTTCGTACCGGCGCGGCATCGGGGACATGGTACGGGAAATCGTCGGCGATTGAAACAGCGGGGGCGATCGTCAGGCCGCCGGAAGCGACCTGACGCGAGCGAGCGCCGGACGGCGGTTGCCGGTGGTGCCTGGCTAGCCGGGTCGGATATTGTCCGGTCCATGAACCGCATCACGGGATTTCTTTGGCCTTTGCTCGGGCTGCTCATGCTGGCCGGCGCGTCCTGCTCGCGCTCGCGGCCCCCGGCCGCAGCGCCGCCGCGCGACGCCGCGGTCGCCGGGGCGGCGATCGCTCCGACGACGCCGCGGCCCCCGTACACGGCTGCCCAGCTTGCCAACGTGGTCGAGGTGAGCGAGGTCGCGCTTTCGCCCGACGGCAAGATCCTGGCCTGGGCGACGGATCGGACCGGCTCGTTCGAGCTGTGGACCGCTGCCATCGCAGACGGCGTGGTGGGCGCGGCCAGACAGCGCACCTTTGCCAAGGAGATGGTGTCGCAGCTCACCTGGTCGTCGACGGGCGACCTGCTCTTCGCCATGGACCGCGGCGGCGACGAGCGCAACGATTTCTGGATCCTCAGGCGCGGGAGCGAGAAGCCCGAGCGGCTCGCCGAGACCAAGCTGGCCGAAAACGATCCGCGCTTCTCGCCCGACGGCAAGAAGCTGGCGTTTGTCGCCGATCCGGGTCGACCGTTTCGCTTTAACCTCCACCTGCGCGACCTCGCGACCGGCGCCACGCGGCAGCTCACGCGCGAGCGCGTCAATGTCCAGCAGGTGCGGTGGAGCCGCGATGGCAAGACCCTGGTGGCGACGGTCACCCCCGACTACCAGAAGGGCGAGCTGCTGGTGGTCCCGCTCAAGGGACCGATCGCCCGGGTGAAGCCGCCGTGCGCGGACGGCATCCTGTGGGCCGAGTCTTTTTTGCGCGACGGCAAGCTCCTGGCGACCGCCACCAACCCTCAGGGTTTTCTGCAACTATGCACGGTCGACCTGGCCACCAAGGCGACGACCTTCGTCGGCCCGGGCGACTGGGACGTCGAGCAGGTCGCCGTGGCCGACGACGACACCGTGCTGTTCGCCCGCAACCTGGGCGGCGAGTCGGAGATCCTGCTGGCGCCCGGCGGACGCTTCGATGCCCTCCGCTCCGTCTCCAAGGAGGGCGTGGTCGCGAAGCTCTGCATCACGCCGGACGCTTCGCGCATCGCTTTCGTGCGCGAGACCTCGACGCATCCCACCGAGATCCTGCTGGCCGAGGAGGAGGCGGCGGCTCGCGTGGTGGTGCCGGCCGAGGTCGGGACGGTCGAACTCGACGAGCTGCGGCCCGCCGAGCGCTTCACCTATGCCAGCTTCGACGGTCGGCGCATCAGCGCCTGGGTCTGGGCTCCGCCCGTGGCGCGGCTCGGCACCCCGCCGCCGGCGGTGGTGCGGGTCCACGGCGGGCCAAACGATCAGATGCGGCCCTATTTCCTGCCGCCGGCCGTGGCGCTGGCCGAGGCCGGCTTTCTCGTGGTCGCGCCCAACTACCGCGGCTCGATCGGCTACGGCCGGGAGTTCGAGGATCTCAACAACAAGGACTGGGGCGGCGGCGACCTGAAGGACCTGCTGGCCGCGGTCGATGCGCTGGCGCAGGTTGGCCGTCTCGATCCGCAGCGCGTCGGCATCACCGGCGGCAGCTACGGCGGCTACATGACCCTGCGCGCGATCACCGCGGCGCCCGAGCGCTGGGCGGCGGCGGTGGAGATGTACGGCATGCCCGACCTGGTCGAGGACTACAAGCTCACAGTGGATCGCTTTGGCTCGTGGTACGAGACCGAGATGGGCACGCCCGAGACCCACGCCGAGCTGTACCGCGAGCGCTCGCCGATCCATTTTCTCGATCGGATCCGCACGCCGTTGCTCGTGTTCCAGGGGGAAAACGATACCAATGTGCCCAAGGCCGAGAGCGCTCTGGTGGTCGACGCGATCGAGAAGCGCGGCGGTCTCGTCGAGTACACCGTCTATGCCAACGAGGGCCACGGTTTCACCCACCGCGAAAACCGGCTCGACGTCATGACCCGCAGCGTCGAGTTCTTCGGGCGCCATTTGGCGCAGGCCGCCGCCGCGAAGCGGTGACTCGGCCGGGGTGACTCGGCCGGGGTTGTCCACCGCCGGTCGCGCAGCTAGCATCCGCGTGTGATCTCTCTCTCTCGGCGCTGGCCAGCCCGCCGCGCTCGCTCGCTCGCGCGCACCTGGTCCCTGATGCTGCTGGCCGTTGCGGGCGGCTGCGAGCCCGTGGCCGGCGCGGGCGACGGCGCCGCCGACGGAGGTCTCGAGACCGACTCCGAGCTGCCGCTGGCCATCGTGGTCCAGCCCCGGGATCAGATCGCCACCACCGGCAGCAGCGCGACTTTCTGGGTCGCGGCCGCTCCTCCGTCGGCCGTCACCTACCAGTGGAAAAAGGACGGCATCGACATCGACGGCGCCACCTCGGCTCAGTACACCACGCCCCCGACCGCGTCGGGAGACTCGGGCGCGCACTTCACCGTGACCGTGAGCAGCGGTGACAATTCGGTCACCAGCGCCAGCGCGACCCTGACGCTCGACACCTCCATCGACGACCTGATGGCGCTGGCGAGGGATTTTCGCTGGTCCAGCTCGACGCCGATGGGCAAGCATTACGAGGGGCTGCCCGTCGCCAGCGACGAGGATCGCGCGTATCTGGACGATCCGGACAATCAGCCGCCCGTGCCGCCGCGCCTCGAGGGCAGCCTGACCCTGAGGCTTTTTCGGGTGGAGCTCTATCCCTCGGGTACGCCGATCCCGGCCGATATCAACCAGCGCTATCTGGGCGACTGCAACGGGCTGTCGGCGCTGGCCTCGCTCGCCTACCAGAATCCGGGTTTCGTGACGGGGCTGATCGCCGACCAGGGCGACGGGATCTTCAAGGTGGCCATGTTCGATCCGCAGGGCCAGCCGATCTCGGTGACCGTCAACTCGTTTTTTTTGTCAGACCAGCGCGGCCGGCTGGCTGCCGTCTCATCCAAGAGCGGCCAGGCGGACTGGGCGACGGTGCTCGAGAAGGCCATCATGAAGTACAACGTGATCTTTGGCGCCGAGACCTCGATCGAGGCCATCGGCTCCGAGAACGTGACGCCCCTGTTCACCGGCGCCGGCGGCAGCTTCGCCTTTGACCGCGGGGTGTTGAGCGCCGACCAGATCAGCCGCGCTATCGAGGCGTCGCTCGCCTGCGGCAGGTTCATCACCGGCGGCTTTGGCCAGGAGATCCCGCTGGGCGAGGTCTACAGCTTGACGGCCCACGGCTACGCCTGCTTCTGGCCCACCTACGCGCCCACCATGGTCTCCATGCGCAACCCCTGGGGCTACAATCCGTACCTCGGCGGCGGCTACGACACCAGCCAGGACGGGGTGCTCGATGTTCCGACCGCCGACGACTGGGCGCGGACCATCGATCTGCGCGTCATCGATCCCGGCCGCGCTGGCAGCGCCGGCCGCACCGCGCCCTATGCCGCGGTCGGACCGCACACCTACCTGCCCGAGGTCTGCATCGCGTCCCGGATCGCGCCCCCCGGGCGGTGACCGGCCGATCTCGAGTCGCGCGCTCTCCGCGCTGCTGCCGCTACCGCTGGCGGGCAGAGGTGTCGTATGATTTTTTCATGGGCCGTCGACGGTGGTTCTGGTCGCTCCTGGCGCCGCTGTGTCTTCTACCCCTGCCGCTGCGCGCGGAGTTGCCCGCCTTCTCCCGCCCGACGGACCTGCCCCAGGAGCTGGTGTGCAACGCCTACCAGGGCCTGGGCAACAACGGCGCCTCCTGGATCGATCAACTGACCGAGCTGGACGAGCCGGCGGTGTGCCGCGGCCTGGTGTGGGGCGACTGGTCGACCCTGCAGCCCACCGACGCGCCCATCGACTGGAACGCGCAGTGGGGGCGCTACCTCACCCGGGCGCTCAACGTGGCGCGGGCCAAGAACAAGCACGTCTGGATCTATTTCTACACCGACGGCCGGGTGCCGCAGTGGGCGGTCGATCGCGGCGTGGAGGTGGTGTGCGGCCTGCCCGCGCCCTGGGACACGACCTACCACACGCTGCTCCAGAGCGCGCTCGGCCAGCTCGCAGCGCAGTACGAGAGCGACCCGGTGCTCGATGGCGTGCTGATGATGAGCGGCGGCTACTACGGCGAGATGTTCTTGGCTCATAGCTGCGACGAGAACACCAACGGCACCAACGACTGGCTCGAGCACGGCTACACCGAGCAGCGGTTCGCGGACGGCTGCAAGGCGCTGGTCGACGTCTACCTGAACGCATTCGAGCGCGTGCCGGTGTCGCTGCAGATCGGCAGCGGGCTGACCTGGGTCGACTGGGTGGCCAGCGACGTGGCCGACTACGCGGTCAACACCTACGGGCTGCGCATCTACCTCACCTACAATGGCTGGGGCGGCAACACGACCCAGGACCAGTGGCACACCTCCTGCCTCAACGGCGGGACCACCGGCGACTACTGGCGCGGGATCCTGAGCGGTCACGCGGAGCTCTCCCGCACCGGCTACCAGCCGTCGATCCAGGTCTGCTTTGCGGCCCAGGCCGACTACCAGCGGCACATGGACCATGTGCTAAACGAGCACGGCGCCTTCGGCCTGCTGCCCAAGCTCGGGTCGTGGACCGCCAACGCCTCGTGGGAGACGGAGGTGCGGGCGGACTTCGCCCGCCACGTCGGGGGGCAGCCGGTGCTGGTGACGGCGAGCGCTCCGCCGACCGCGACCGCGGGCTCCGCCCTCAGCGTCGACCTCACCTGGAGCAACCGCGGTACGCTGCCGGTCTACTGCGCGCGGCGCGACGGCGTGAAGTCGGTGCCGGACTCGTGCCGCGTGGTCGTCGACGTGGTGGCTGGCGATGGCCAGACCGTCGCGCGGAGCCTGGTGCGGCCGAGCGTCGGCACCCACCAGTGGACCACCGGGATCCGGTTCCAGCATGCGGTCGCGGTGCCGCTCTCGGCGGCGGTGCCCGCGGGCACCTACGCGCTGCGGGTCGGGCTGTGCGATCCCCACGATGGCGGCCGCGCCTGGCGCTTTGTCCCGGCCAGCGCGGCTGCCGAGGACGAGCTCGGCCGGCGCGAGATCGGCCAGCTCGACGTGAGCAATCCGGCACCCTCCGGCGCCTTGCCCGAGATACCGCCGTGCACCGGACCGGTCGCGCCCGCCGACGCGGGGATGGCGAGCGACGGCGGGCAAGCGCAGCCCGACCGCCCGCCAGCGGCGGATGGAGCGACCGGCAGCGACGGCGGCGCGGCGCGGGACGCGCTCTCCGGTTGCGACGGGGGAGAGGCGGGCGATGCCGAGGCCGGCGCTGGGGACGGCTCTGGCGGAGGAGCTGTCGGCGACGGTTGCGGTTGCGCGGCCGGCTGGCGCACAAGCGATCCTGGTCCTGGTTGGCTGCTGGCGGCGATCTTCCTCGCGCGCCGGCGCCGACGCGGCCGCTGCCAAAAACTGAGCTCGGAGTCTGACGGTCGATGAAAACCAGTCTGTCTTCTGCCCTGCTCGCAGTCGGTTTGCTCGCAGGATGTCCAGGCAACGGCACCGGCTCACAGGATGGCAGCTCTGCTCCCCATGAAGCCGGTGCCTCGGACGCGGGAGCCGCGTCAGACGGCAGTGTCTCGCCAGACGGCAGCGTCTCGCCAGACGGCAGCGTCTCGCCTGACGCAGCGGTCTTGCCTGACGGCAGCGTCTCGCCGGACGCTGCGACCCAGGCCGACGCCGGCCCGTGCTCAGGGCCGCGGCCTGCTTCCTCCGACTGGACTCACTGGCCGACCATCCCGCTCTCACCACCGCTGTCGGCCTACGTGATCAACGATTTAACCGTCCTCGACACCCAGACCTGCCTGATGTGGCAAAGGGGCGTGACGGGTGGCACGGGCAACTGGGCAACAGCCAGGGCTTACTGCGATCAGCTCGAGCTGGCCGGTTTCTCGGACTGGCGCTTGCCGACCGAGACCGAGCTGCTGACGATCCTCGATCGCTCGCGCCGCAGTCCCGCGATCAACATCACTGCTTTTCCGGACACGCCGGCCACGGTCGATCACAACTGGTACTGGTCGGCGACGCCGAACGCGCGCGATCCCACGGGCTATGCGTGGATCGTGGGATTCTTGAACGGCGTCAGCTCGCCGTGCGACGTGGGCAGCGCCGAGCTGGTCCGCTGTGTCCGCTGAGGAGGAGTCGCCGATGCCCCACTTTGTGTTCAGCGCGAGGCGGGTTCTGCTGCTGGCCCTTGGTGCGGTCGTCCTGACGTGGGCGCTGGTCTGGCCGCGGCCCGAAGTCCGCGCCGACGCGCCCGCCGGCCGCTACACCCTGACCAGCGACACGGTGCTCGACACGGTCACCGGCCTGCTCTGGCAGCGCAATTTTCCAGCCACCGCCCAGAACTGGTCCAGCGCCGGCAGCTACTGCCAGTCGCTCGACCTGGGCGGCTTTGCGTCGGGCTGGCGCCTGCCGACCATCAGCGAGCTGGAGTCGCTCATCGATTGGAGCCGCTACAACGCCGCCATTGACATGACAGCGTTTCCCGGCACTCCGGGCGAGCTGTTCTGGAGCTCGAACATCGAGGCCAGCAGGGGAGATGCCGGACCCACGCTGGGGGCTTGGGGCGTGGACTTCTACCACGGCAACAGCAAGACCGCTTCGCTCGCCAGCTCGGGCTACGTGCGCTGCGTGCGGTGAGGAGACCCCGGGCGCTCGCCGGTCGCAGCGGTGGATCAGGAGCAAGGCCGCTGCGCTCAGGAGCCATAGCAGTAGCACTGCTGCGTGCAGCCATGCCGCACGGGACCGCAGGCGGCGGCCCAGCACCAGCCCGCTGATGGCGGTCACCGGCGTGACGAGGATCCAGGCCCAGGACAGCAGGAACACGGTGATGTCGAGCGGGCGTCCTCCTCCCACGTCGAGATCGAAGGCGATCGCCAGCCCGGCCAGCAGCGCCAGCAGGGCCGGGCAGGCCAGGTTCCAGATCGTCAGCGCGCGCAAAACCATCGGCATGATCTGTTGGCCTCGAACCGGACAGCAGCGCTCGGCCACGACCGCGGAGGGGTAACTATAGGCATGTGCCCGGTCTTTTGCCACGGCGGTGCAGGCCTCCGAATTCGAAGGCTCTATGCTATACTCACGCCATGCTCCGGCGCCTTTGGGCAAAGCTTCTCGGCCCGTTGTTCGTCGCTGCCGGCCTGACCACGCCGGGGTGCGGTCTGCTCGCGAGCCTGTTTGCGCCGCAGCCGGATACCGGAGTCAAGGAGCAGTGCCAGGGCGAGAGCTGCGCCGCGGTCGACGCCTCGATCGCGGACTCCGGGGCCGGTGACACCTCTCGTCCCGACGCAGCGGCAGGCGACGACATCCGGGGAGCTGATCGCGCTGTTCTGCCGGACGCGGCGGCGACTGGCCCGACCTGGTGGCTACCGCAGTACCGATACCGCGCCAGGCTCGCGCTGACCGCGCAGGCGACCGATGTCCCGGCCGGCTACCCCTTGCGCTTTGCGATCGACCACAAGGCGCTGGTACAGCAGGGCAAGTCGCGTCAAGACGGCAACGACCTGCGCCTGTGTCACTGGAACGGGACGACCTGGAGCGAGCTGCCGCGAGTGGCGGCGGACCGATCGCAGTGGAACGACGAAAAGACTACGGTCATGCTCAAGGCGGCGGTCCGGATCCCGACCGGCGTGGTCGATTTGGATTATTACGTCTACTACGGCAACCCGGCCGCCACTGACCCACCCACCACAGGCGTTCCCAGTGCGCGCTACTATCTGAAAGAGATGACCACGCAGCGCGCGACGCCCGACGAGAACAACTGCCTGTCGGTCGCCGATTTGTTGTTCACTCCGGCGGACGAGGCCGAGCACTGGGTGGTGGTGGCGACCTGGCGCCAGGCCGATCTCGGAGCGTCCGACAATCTGGAGGCGTTTCTCGGGCGCAGCCAGATCAAGGTCAACGGCGCGGTGTTACCGGGGAGAGACGAGATCACCTTTCGCCAGGCCGCGCAGAGCTGGAAGTCGTTTGGCACTTTTTTCGTGATCACAGGAGTGACCGGCGAGCAGCAGGTGACGCTGGAATTCGCTGCGCATGGCAGCGCGAACGACGACGCCATCGACAATGTCCGCCTGCTCGCGTTTCTGATCCCGAATGGCGCCTCCGCCGACGTGCAACACGAGGAGGAGCCGATGCTCGCCACTGACGACGATCATGCCGTTGTCCTTGACATGAGGTTCACGCCCGCCAGCGAAGGCAACTACCTCTGGTTCGCCGCGGGCCTGCACCACGAGGGGCCTGGCTCTGACGGCAGCGTTCTGAGCGTTTTCGACGAGGATGGCCAGATCGCGCAGCGTTCGTCAGAAACCTACATTCAGCGCGACAACGGATTTGTGCCGCTCGTGCAGTTCGGCCAGCGGTCTCTGGCGGCGAGCCCGACTGCGCTGCGCATCGACCACGACCCGGCCACCGACAACGTCAGCGAGCGCCAGGGGCTGGTAGCCCTCGCCTTTCGCAGCGACGCCTTCGACAAGGTTTATCATGCCTGGCAGCGGGTCGAGGTCGAGACCTGCGCGACCGAATACCAGCAGGTGCTGGACCTGGCTACCGAGCAGACCGCGATCGAGCACGACACCGTGCTGCTGGCCGCGGTCGGCGTGCACAAGAACAGTAATGATGAAGATGTCTATCTC
>JAFGSX010000545.1 GCA_016934455.1 Deltaproteobacteria bacterium | reverse complement strand
GCGAAGTGCCGTCACCGCGCACTGCGGTGGCTCCGGGCCTGACGTCGCCTTCGCTGGCCACCTGTCCCGGCTCGATCGACGGGCCGGTCAGCTCCAGTTGCTCACGCTGGTGATCGAGCAGCAGCACCTGATGGTGGGCGGCCAGGCGACCGGCCAGCGCGCGGCCGGTCTCACCGGCGCCGACTATGACGACGCGCGTGGTCATGGTCTATCGAGCGCGATCGCCGCAATCCCGCCGCTGGGCGGCGCGACCGGCTGCTGATGCTCTTCCATGGTCGTCCCGGTTGCAGCTCCCCGGCCGATCCGCCACGGCGCAGGATCGCCGGCGGTGGCCGCGCCGCAGATCATACCATCAGACATCGCTTCTCCTAGTCAGACGGTGTCCCTTCTTTCGGGACATCCGCGGTCTCTGCTGGACAGCCGATTTCGATGCCAACCGCCTGGATGACATCGGACTGCGATACCACGCCGATCACGCGGCGGCGGTCGCCCGCGTCGACGACCGGGATCCGATCGACGCCGTGGTGCCGCATCAGGCGCACGGCCGTCGCCAGCGTCTCATCCAATCCGACGACTGGTGGAAAGCGGCGCATCAGGTCCGCGGCGATGGCCGCCGGTACGTTGTCGCCGGCGGCGAACGCCTGGTGCATCTCCTCCGAGGTGATCAGGCCGACCAACGCGCCGTCGGCGTCGACGACGGGAAAGCCCGAATGCGGGCTGTTGCGGATGAACTCGACGAGCTGGGAGAAGGGGGTCGTCTGGGCGACCAGATCGGGTGGCGCGGTCATCACCTGTTCGACCCGCACCGCCTCCATGGGCTCGGCTTTTTGCCGCAGCGCGATGCCGCGCCGACTCAGCTTGAGGGTGTATATCGATTCGGGCGAGACCCAGTACGAGACGAGCATCGCCGTCCCGCAGGCCGCCATCAGCGGCAGGATCAGATCGTAGTCGTGCGTCATCTCGATGATGATGAGGATCGATGTCATCGGCGCGAACGATGCGCCGGTGAACAGCGCTCCCATGCCGACGACCGCAAAGGCTCCCGGTGACAGGCCGATGCCGGGCGCGATCAGGCCGACCGCGCGCGCGAAGGCGCCCCCGAGCATCGCGCCCATGAATAAGGAAGGTGCGAAGACGCCACCCGATCCGCCGCTGCCGAGCGTCAGCGAGGTGGCGACGATCTTACCGATCAAGAGGACGGCCAGCGCGATGCCGCTCAGTTGGCCGGCGAGCGCCTGTTCCATGGTGAAGTGGCCGACGCCGAGAATCTCCGGCAGCAGGAAGCCGAGCATGCCGACGGCGAGCCCGCCCGCGGCCGGCTTGAGCCAGGTGGGTAGCGGAGTCCGGTCGACCATGTCCTCGGTGAAATAGAGGGCAAGAATGAACAGCCGGGCGACCACCGCGGCGATCATTCCGAGCAGGGCGTAGAAGACGATCTCCACCCCGTGGCCAAGATGGTACGGCGGAATGCGGAAAAAAGAGGCGCTGCCGACCAGCGATCTGGCGACGACGGATGCGGTGACCGAGGACATGACGACCATGGCGAAAGCGCGGCCAGCGAAATCGCGCAGGATCACCTCGAGCGCGAAGATGACGCCGGCGATCGGAGCGTTGAAGGAGGCGGCGATGCCGCTGGCTGCCCCGCATGCGACCAGGGTGCGCCGCAGATCGACGGGCTCCCGCGTCAGATGGGCCACCGTGGAACCGAGCGCGGCACCGATCTGTACGATCGGCCCCTCGCGCCCCGCCGATCCGCCGCTGCCGATCGTGATCGCAGATGCCAGCGTCTTGAGGATGGCGACTCGCGGGCGAATGTCGCCGCCCCGCTGCGCCACCGCGAGCATGACCTCGGGGACGCCGTGACCCCTGGTCTCGGGCGCCAGCCAGGTGACCAGTGGCCCCACGATCAGGCCGCCGATCGCCGGAACCAGGAAAATCCACGGCGCGGGGTTGGCATCGGCACCGTCGATACCGAACAGGCGATTCATGATGTTGATGAGCCAGATCAGCAGGGCCGCGGCCAGTCCGCTGAAGAAGCCGACCCCGATCGCCTGTGCCACCAGCCGCCGCGAGGCGCCGGGCACCAGCGCGCGCCGAATCGCGGGCAGCACGTCGCGAGGCCAACGCATCACGTCGTCCGAGGTGCCACACGTCGGCGAATCACTGCGCTGCTCACGTCGCTCGATCTCGATTATCGCAGCGCAACAAACGCCGCGCGGTTGCTGGAACTGCCGTGCCGCCGGCGCGCCCCGATCGCGAGAACGGCGAGGATGGACCAGAGCGGCGAGAACTGCTGGCCTGGCCGAGCGCCAGCGCAGTCGCAGCCGCCGCCGCCGCCGATCGCACCCGGCCCGTCGCCGGATCCGCCGTCCTGCGCGGTGCAGGTCTGCTGTCCCGGCTGGCAATTGCCCGACCCGTCACAGGTGTCGCCGCTGGTGCAGGCATCGCCGTCGTCGCAGGCGGTACCGGATGGCAGGGGATCGTAGAGGCAGCCGCCGCTGACACAGTTCCCGGTGGCGGCGAAGCAGGCGTTGGGCGGATCGCCGCAGACGACCGCGCTGCCCGCACACTGACCGCTGCCGTCGCACTGGTCGTCGGTCGTGCAGGCGTTGCCGTCGTTGCAGGAGGCCCCCTGCGCCAGCGGCGGATAGGTGCAGGTGCCGTTGGAGCAGGTCCCGGTCTGCGCGTAGCACGCGCCCGGCGGGCTGTTGCAGGTGATGCCGGCGCACGGGTCGGGCCGGCACTGGCCGGTGGCACCGTCGCAGCCCCGGGCGCAGGTGGTGTCGACCACGGTGAAGGTGCAGGTGCCGTCGGTGCAGACGCCGTTCGACGAGGTGCGAGAGGTGTTGGCGTCGACGCAGATCGGCGACGGCGGTGTGCAGACCATGTCGGTGCCCGAGCAGGTGCCGCTGCCGTCGCAGTGGTCGTTGAGCGTGCAGGCATCTCCATCGTTGCACGTCGCCGCCGTGCCCAGCGGTTGATAGCTGCAGATCCCGCGGTAGCAGGTGCCGCTCGCCTGGTAGCAGGCGTTGGGTGGGCTGTCGCAGGTGACGCCGATGCAGCGATCGCCGCTGCACAGCCCGGTCGCATCGTCGCAGCCGAAGGTGCAGGTGGTCATCTGCGGGGTGTCGACGCAGGCGCCATCGACGCAGGCGACGTCGTGCGCGGTCGAGATGTCGCCGTCGCAGGTGGCTGCTGGCACCAGGCACGGTTCGCCGGCGCAGGCGAGGCGGCACGAGCTGCTGTTGCGCGGCGTGGGCTCGGTGGTGTACTCGAAGTCGGCGCCGTTGTTCTCGGTGTCCTGGTCGGGCCCGCAGCCGAGCTGCAGGCGCCGGTAACTCTGCTCTGCGCTGCTCGTCCGCGGGGAGAGAGGCGTCCCCTCGTAGTAGGCGCTGCCGGCGCTCATGCCGACCTCGTCGACGACGGCGTCAAGGCTGTCGAGCAGGGAGATGCCTCCGTCGTCCACGATGCCACTGGAGAAAGTCAGGTCGGCCGCCACCGCGCCCGAGTAGCCATTGGTCCCGGAGTTGGCGAGCAGCAGAAAGGTCCGCGCCGGCATGTGCGTGGCCTCGGGCAGGACGATCCGCGTCGAGACCGAGGCGCTGGCGTTGCTGCCGTTGATCTTCCAGCCGCCGACGTCGATCTCGGCCGCGGTCGGGTTGTAGAGCTCGATGAACTCGTCGTTGCCGCCCTGCGGCCCGCGCGTGCGGAACTCGGCGATCAGAATCGAGGCGGCGCAGCGGCCGGTCGCCTGGTCGCAGCCGCGGCGGCAGACCGCGTCGACCTCGTCGCTGACGCACTGCCCGCCCCCTTCGCAGCGCGGGTTGAGATAGAAATGCGCGGTCGTCGCCGAGACGCAGATCGGCGCCACCGCGCAGTCCTTGGGCGAGCCGGCGCAGACGTGGTCGGTGCCGCAGTTGTCGCCGACGGTGCACGGGTCGCTGTCCTCGCACGTGGTGTTGTCGGCCAGCGGGGTATAGCTGCACTCTCCGTCGCTGCAGTTGCCGGTGGTCTGGTAGCACTGCGGGTCGGGCGGCGTTACGCAGGTGACGCCGTCGCAGGGGTCGACCTTGCAGAGCCCGGTCGCGCTGTCGCAGCCCAGCGAGCAGTCGACGATGCTGGACGGGTACTGGCATTCGCCGGCGACGCAGGCACCCGGGCCGGTGTAGCTCTGCGACTGGGTGTCGCCGTTGATACAGCTCGGATCCGGCGGGTCGTCGCACACCAGCAATGTGCCAGAGCAAAGGCCCTCGCCGTCGCAATGGTCATCGAGAATGCAGGGATCGAGGTGCGTGCAGGTGGTCGTGGCCGAGAATGGCGGATAGCTGCAGGTGCCGTCGCTGCAGGCACCGGTCGCAGCCTGGCACTGCGGGTCGTCGGGCGTGTCGCAGGTGACGCCCTCGCAGGGGTCGGCGTTGCAGAGCCCGCTGGCGCTGTCGCAGCCGAACTGGCAGTCGGCGATGCTGGGCGCGTAATAGCATTCGTCGGCGACGCAGGCGCCCGGGCCGGTGTAGCTCTGCGACTGGGTGTCGCCGTTGATGCAGCTCGGTCCCGGCGGGTCGTCGCACACCAGCAGCGTGCCCGTGCAATGGCCCGCGCCGTCGCAGTGGTCAGCGAGCACACAGGGATCGAGGTGGGTGCAGGTGGTGGTGTCGGTGTACGGCAGGTAGACGCAGGTGCCGTCGCTGCAGGTGCCGGTCGCGGCCTGGCACTGCGGGTCGTCGGGCGCGTCGCACGGGTTGCTGCTGGTGTTGTGCGGCCTGGACGGCGAGACGTAGTCGAAGTCCGCGCTGTTGTCGTCGGTGTCGAGCGCGGCCCCGCAGTTGGCTGGCTTGCGCTGGTAGCTCCAGTCGATGTTGGCGGTCTGGGCCTGCAGAATCGTGCCCTCCTGGTAGGCGCTGCTGCTGCTCATGCCGACCTCGTCGACGACGGTGTCGATGATGTCGAGCAGGGCGATACCCCCCACGTCCACGATGCCTGTCGCGTAGGTCAGATCTCCGACCACCGGGCCAGAGTAGGGGCCCCCTGACATGCTGCTGTTGGTGAACAGAAGGTAGCCGTGCGCAGGCAAAAAGAACCCGCTGGGCACTGTCGCGCGCGTCCCGGTTATTCCCGAGGAGTTGCTGGCGTTGAGCTTCCAGCCCTCGATGTCTATCGGGGCATCGGTCATGTTGTAGATCTCGACGAACTCGTCGGCGGCGCCGTTTGGCCCGCGCGTGCGGAACTGCGAGATGACCACTGTCGTCGAGATCGCCCGTGACAGTCTCGAGGTGCCGACAGTCGGCTCGAATGGATGGCACGCGGCCAGCGCTACCGCTAGCCCGATCATGAGCTTGTGCATGGTTTCTCCCGTTGCCGCTGCCGCCGGGAGGCGGCGAGCACCCCGATGGCAGACGCACGAGCGCTACTATATCTGTTTTGTGCGGTCTAAACCCTCAGCTCGCTTGAATTGTCCCAATTTTCGGCAGGGGCCCGCTGTTCGGCGTAAGTCTTTTTCTCTTCGCAGGCTCAGAAAAAAGCCTTTCGCCGGCGCCCTGCCGAACGGGATCGACTGAAGTGAGCTTGAGGGTCTAATCCCAGCGCGGCGGTGCGATGTCGCGCACCAGCTCGACAAAGCGATCGAGGCTGAACGGCTTGGCCAGCACCGCGACCGCGCCCAGGCGGCGCGCCTCGTCGTGCACCTCCTGGCCGGCAAAGGCCGAGATCAGGATCACCTGGGTGTGCCAGTCGATCTGGCGCAGGCTGGCCAGGACATCGAGCCCGGTGGCACCCGGCATGCGGATGTCGGCCACCACCAGGTCCACCGCGGGCACCAACCCGTTCTCGATGGCATCGATGTCGAGCATGCGCAGCATCTCCTCGCCATCGTGCGCCTCGATCACCTCGTAACCCTGCTCGCGCAGTGTCTGGGCGAGCAAGAGGCGCATCTGGCGATCGTCCTCGGCCAGCAAGATCCGGGTCCGCAAGATCTCGTAGCGGCCCCGGCCGCTCAGGCCGACGTCATTGAGCGGGGCAGACCCGGGCGGCGTGTTGGTCTGGGACATGAGGCCTCCTTTCCGATTGCGCTCGGTAGTGCACGGTCTGGCAAAGCAAGCTCGGTGCCAGCGCGTCGGGCGCCGCGTGGACGCGCTGGCTCGAAACCTGACGTAGCGTCGATGCGCAGAATGCCTGTCCGGGGCCGCGTCCTGCATTGCCTCCGGCAGTTGCTCACTCTCTGAAAACGTGTTCTACCGTGCGCGGATCGGTCGACCCTGGTTTCGGGTTTGGCACTGGCGGCCCATGCACGAGATGCCACTGCTCGGCGAGCTCGCCGTTATCTTCGCGCTGGCCGTGGTGGTGGCGCTGGCGCTGGCGCGGCTCCGGCTGCCGGTGGTGGCTGGCCTGCTGCTCACCGGCACTATCGCCGGCCCGTCGGCTCTGGGCTGGGTCTCGTCCACAAGCGAGCTGGAAGCGGTGGCCGAGCTCGGGGTCGTGCTGCTGCTGTTCACCATCGGTCTCGAGTTCTCGCTCGAGCGGCTGCGACCGCTGGCGCGCAGCGCGCTGCTCGGCGGCACGCTGCAGGTCGGCGTCACGATCGCGATCGTGGTGGCGACGGGCACCCTCGGTTTTAACAAACCGCTGGGCACCGCGGTGCTCTATGGTTTCGCGATCGCGCTCTCGAGCACGGCCGTGGTGCTGCGCGGCCTGGCAGAGCGAGGCGAGGTCGATGCGCCGCACGGTCGCTTCATCGTCGGTGTGCTGATTTTTCAGGACCTGTGCGTGGTGCCGATGATGCTGCTGGTGCCTTTGCTGGGCGGCGGCGAGGCCGGGGCGGTCGGCGTGGCCATCGCGCTGGCGCTGGGCAAGGCGGCATTGCTGGTGGCAGTGGTGCTGGTGGCCGCGCGTTTTGTGGTGCCGCGGCTGTTTGCGCTGGTCGACGCCACGCGCTCGCGCGAGATGTTCGTGCTGGCGGTGCTGGCGATCTGCACCGCCACCGCCTGGCTGTCCTCCCTGGTCGGGCTGTCGCTCGCCCTGGGCTCGTTTCTGGGCGGCATGGTGGTCGCCGACACGAGATTTCGACACCGCGCGCTCGGCGATCTGCTGCCGCTGCGCGACGTCTTCATCGGCTTCTTCTTCGTCTCGCTCGGCATGCTGCTCGATCTGCGGGTGGCGTTCGAGCGGCCGGCGACGGTCGCGCTGTTGCTCGCAGCGCTGCTGCTCGGCAAGGGGCTGCTCGCAGGCGTGGTCGCGATCTTGCTGCGCTTCCCGGCGCGCGTGGCCTGGCTGGCAGGGATCGGGCTGGCGCAGTTTGGCGAATTCGGCTTCGTGCTGCTGACCACGGCACAGCGCAGCGGGGTCGCCGATGGCGAGGAGCTGTCGCCGCTGATCGCGGCCGGCGTGCTGAGCATGTTCCTGGCGCCATTCCTGATGCGGCTGGCGCCGCATGCGCGCGCTGGAGAGCTGATGCTGAGGCCGCTCGAAAGGTTGCTCGGATCACGCGGCATCGACGACGCGGCGCCCGAGCATCGGCAGTTGCAGCGGCACGTGGTTCTGATCGGCTACGGTGTGGCCGGCCGGCTGGTGGCGACGGCTCTCGATCGGCTTCAGCAGCGCTACCTGGTGCTCGAGCTCAACGCCGAGACGGTGCGCCTTACAGCAGCCGAGGGTGTGCCGATCTACTACGCCGACGCCACCAGCCCCGAGGCGCTGACTCACGCCGGAGTGCAAAACGCGCGCGCGGTGGTGGTGCTGATCAACGACACCGATGCGGCGCGCCGCATCGTCGAGGCGGTGCAAAGAGCGGCCCCCGACACCCCGGTGCACCTGCGCATGCGCTACCTGACCGATCGCGAACGATTTGCCGATCTGCGCTGGGTGGACGTTGTGAGCGAGGAGGTCGAGGCCGGTGTCGAGACGCTGGCGCGCCTGCTGCGCAGCCTCGAGTCACCGCGCAACCTGATAGACGAGGCGGTGGCCGCGGCGCGCGAGGCGGTGCAGCCCAGCGCGCGCACGTTCAAGGTGCCCCGCCAGACCCTGGTCTCGGCTTCTGATCTGGGCGAGCTCAAGATCGAGCGCATCCTGATCCGAGCCGGCGACTTCGGCTGCGGTCGCTCGCCGATCGATCTCGACGTGCGCCAACGCACCGGCGCCCTGGTGTTTGCGCTGCGGCGCGGCGAGCGGCTGATCGACGACCTCGAACCGGACACCTCTCTGCAGGCGAACGATATCGTCTACCTGGTCGGTTCGACCGCCAAGGTGGCGGCGGCGGCGAGATTGCTGACCGAGGGAGAGACCGAGCCCGGCACGGGTGAACCGGGATAGCCCGGGCGCGGAAGCGCGCCCCGGCGCAAGATCGATCCTTTCACTCTCTTCGTTTATTTGGCATCGGGCGGCTGCTGCGGTTGATCGGAGGGCATGACCCGTGGCTCGAGCACGGTGTCGAAGAAGAACTCGTCCGACACGATCAGGCGGCGCTGCAGGTACTCGATGGTGTCGGGCATGTACTTGACCCAGAGCTTGATCGGCACCTCGCCGATGTCTTCCATGGTCGGCGCCCGGCACAGCCAGAGGACGTAGTTCATGAGGTGGCGGATGTTGGCCGCCAGGTTGCCGTTGTACTCGGCGTTGGCGCGCTGCGACAGCACGCGCTCCTCGTGCATGCAGCGGCCGATCTCGGATTCGAGCAGGTTCTGGAAGGTCGAGATGATGACCTCGAAAGAGATCGTCTCCTCGGCGTCGGCCACGAACCTGGCGTAGTCGGTCGCGACCGCTGCGGGGTCGAAGCCGCGGTAGGCGAGCAGCTTGAGATAGCGGCCCTCCGGCGGCCGTTCGAGCAGCAACTCCTTGGGGATCCGGTACTCGATCTTGAGGTTGAGCGCCTTGTACTCGCTGTCGTGTTTCTCGACCTCGAGGATGCGGCACCCCGGGTGCGACCGCAGCAGGTCGAGTATCCGCGCCTGGTCCCTGTCCTCGACGATCAGCTTCATGCCGATGACGTCGGGGATCGCAGATTTGCGCAGCTCGGCCTGCATGGTGCCGCGCTTGATGGCCTTGATGACGCGGCGCTCGGCGTGGCGGAACTCGTCCGTCATCTCGGCCTGCGGCGTGCGAAGCTGGGCCCGGGGGATGCCCAGCTTGCTGGCGCGCTCGTCGGCCAGCGCGTCGGCGTTGGCGCGGATCCGGTTGAGCATGAAGTCGACGATGCGGCGCGCGCCCTTTTCGGCGATGCGGCGGGCGCGCTTGAGGCGGTGCATTCCGATGAGCTGCGGCACCTGATCCACGCTCTTGACGTAGTAGACGCCGTCGACCGGCGTGTCCCGGTAGAAGTCCTCGGGGTACTGCAGGTACTTCCTGCGCATCTCCTCGATGCGCGGCGTCGAGTAGCTCGGGTAGGCGACCGCGAAATCCTTGAGCTGACCCTTGGTCTTCAGCATGAAAGCCTGCGGCTCGACGCCGTGAAAATCGCGCAGCAGGGAGGTCGCCAGGTTATCGATCCAGAGCCGGCTCAGGTAGAAATTGAAGTTGACCACCGTCTTCAGCGCGCGCGGATCGCCGGGCTGCGGGTGGTTGACCATCCAGCGGCCGATAATGTCGGCCAGCCGCTGCCGGTGCACGAAGCTCTCGAACAGAAGCACGTCTTCACCTCGGGCTGGGGGATCTGCGGCGCGCGCGCCCGGCCGATAGCTCTGGTTTTCTTACACCAGCCTGTGGCGCAATGGTATGGGCTGCTGCGGCCGCTGCGGTGCGCGTTTGTTCTTGCCCGCCGGGCGGCGCCTTGCTACTTGGCGCTCGTCCCAGCGTTTTGCAGCGAGGAGACCATAGTGACCGATCCGCGGCTGATCAAGGTCCGTGTGGCACCTTCGCCCACCGGCGATCCGCACGTCGGCACTGCCTACGTCGGTCTGTTCAACTACGTTTTTGCGAGGAAGAACCAGGGACGGTTTGTCCTGCGCATCGAGGATACCGACCAGGCGCG
>JAFGSX010000544.1 GCA_016934455.1 Deltaproteobacteria bacterium | reverse complement strand
GGCGCCGGCCATCGTGCAGAAGCAGATGGACCGGTTTGCCAAGCTGACCGGCCGCAGCTACCATCTGTTCGACTACGTCGGCGCGCCGGACGCGGATCGCGTCATCTTCATCATGGGCTCGGGCGCCGAGGCGGCGCACGAGCTGGTCGAGCACCAGTGCGCGCGCGGCGAGAAGCTGGGGCTCGTCAAGGTGCATTTGTTCCGACCCTGGGATCGCTACGCCATGGCGCGGGCGCTGCCCAAGACCACCCGCAAGATCGCGGTGCTCGATCGCCACAAGGAGCCGGGCGCCGATGGCGAGCCGCTATACCAGGACGTGGTGACGTCGCTGTCCGAGCTGTTCGCCGAGGGCAAGGCGCCCATGCCCCAGATGCCCACCATCTCCGGCGGACGCTACGGCCTGTCGTCCAAGGAGCTCTCGCCCGGCATGGTCAAGGGCGTGTTCGACGAGCTGAAGAAGGATCGCCCCAAGGCGCGCTTCACGATCGGCATCAACGACGACGTGACCAACCTGTCGCTGCCGTGGGAAAAGAGCTTTACCACCGAGGACGACAGCGTGTTCCGCGCCCTGTTCTACGGCCTGGGCGCGGACGGCACGGTCGGCGCCAACAAGAACACGATCAAGATCATCGGCACCGAGACCGACAACTACGCGCACGGCTACTTCGTCTACGACAGCAAGAAGTCGGGCGCGATGACGGTGTCGCACGTGCGCTTCGGCAAAAAACCGATCCGCTCGTCGTACCTGGTCGACAAGGCGCACTTCATCGGCTGCCACCAGCAGGTCTTTCTCGAGCGGCTCGACCTGCTCGAGCACGCGCTGCCGGGCTCGACCTTCCTGCTCAACTCGCTGACGCCCGCGGACCAGATCTGGGACACCCTGCCCAAGGAGGTGCAACAGTCGCTGATCGACAAGCAGTGCAAGCTGTACGTCATCGACGGCTACCGGGTGGCCAAAGAAGCCGGCATGGGCAACCGCGTCAACACCATCATGCAGACCTGCTTCTTCGCCATCTCGGGCGTGCTGCCCAAGGACGAGGCGATCGAGGCGATCAAGAAGGCGGTCAAAAAGACCTACGGCGCCAAGAGCGACCGCATCGTCCAGCTCAACTACAAGGCCATCGACATGACCCTGGAGCACCTGCACCAGGTCAAGGTGCCGGCCAAGGTCACGGCCGCGATCGGCCGGCCGGCGCCGGTGCCACCCGACGCGCCTCCCTACGTCGACCGGGTGGTACGCCAGATCATCCTGGGCAAGGGCGACGAGTTGCCGGTCAGCGCCTTTGCACCAGACGGCACCTTCCCGACCGGGTCCACTGCCTACGAGAAGCGCAACATCGCGATCGAGATCCCGGTCTGGGACGAGAAGCTCTGCATCGAGTGCGGCCGCTGCGCGCTGGTCTGCCCGCACGCCGCGATCCGGACCAAGGTCTACGACAAGAAATACGCGCTCGAGGCGCCCAAGACCTTCAAGTGGCGGCCGACCAACGACGCGCAGTTCCCGGCCAACTCGGTCTTCACCGTGCAGGTGGCGCCCGAGGATTGCACCGGCTGCACGCTCTGCTGCGAGACCTGCCCGACCAAGGACAAGACCAACACCGCGCACAAGGCGCTGGACATGCACCTGCAGCCGCCGCTGCGGGCGCAGGAGCGCGAAAACTTCGATTTCTTTCTCGATATCCCGGAGATCGACCGAGCGCTGCCCGAGATCGACACGGTCAAGGGCAGCCAGCTATTGCAGCCGCTGTTCGAGTTCTCGGGCGCCTGCGCCGGCTGCGGCGAGACGCCCTACGTCAAGCTGGTGTCGCAGCTCTTCGGCGACCGCGCCATCATCGGCAACGCCACCGGCTGCTCCTCGATCTACGGCGGCAACCTGCCGACCACTCCCTACACGAAAAACAAGGACGGCCGCGGCCCGGCCTGGAACAACTCGCTGTTCGAGGACTGCGCCGAGTTCGCGCTCGGCTTCAGACTCACCCTCAACAAGCACAAGGAGTACGCCGGCGAGCTGTGCCGGAAGCTGGCGGGCAAGCTGGGCGACCCGCTCGTGGCCGCCCTCCTCTCGACCGACCAGTCCAACGAGGCCGGCATCGCCAAGCAGCGGCGGCACGTCGCCGAGCTGCGCAAGAAGCTGCAGGGCGACACCTCGGCCGACGCGCTCAACCTGCTGTCGGTGTGCGACACGCTGATCCGCAAAAGCGTGTGGGCATTCGGCGGCGACGGCTGGGCCTACGACATCGGCTACGGCGGGCTCGACCACGTGCTGGCGTCGGGCCAGGACATCAACTGCCTGGTGCTCGACACCGAGGTCTACAGCAACACCGGCGGTCAGGCCAGCAAGTCGACGCCGCGCGGCGCCGTGGCCAAGTTCGCGGCCGGCGGCCGGCCGACCGGCAAGAAGGACCTGGGCCTGATGGCCCAGACCTACGGCACCATCTACGTGGCGCAGGTCGCCCTCGGCGCCAACGACGCCCAGTGCGTCAAGGCGTTCCTCGAGGCCGAGTCCTATCCGGGGCCGTCGCTCATCATCGCGTACGCCCACTGCATCGCGCACGGCATCGACATGAACAAGGGGCTCGAGCACCAGCGGGCTGCCGTCGACGCCGGCCATGTCGTGCTTTATCGCTACAATCCGCTGCGCGCCCAGCACGGGCTCAACCCGCTGCAGTTGGACAGCAACCCGCCCCGGCTCAAGATCACGGACTTCACCGAGACCGAGACGCGCTTCAGCATGCTCAAGAAGTTCAAGCCCGAAAACGCGGTGCGCCTGGCCGCGCTGGCGCAAAACGACGCCGATGCGCGCTGGCGCTACTACTCCCAGAAGGCCGCGCTCAGCTTGAGCGACCTGACCGCCGAGGACTGACCCAACAGGCCTCCCCGACCCGCCAGCGCAGCAGAGTTCCCGCGTCGTCACGGCGCGTCACGGCGCAACTGTCAGGGGCGCGACTTGACGCATAGCGTCAAGAATGTCTCAATCGGGACGGGGGCGTATGGGTGTGGCGATGACCGCCAGCTTCTCTCTCGCCGAGCGCGGCGCCAGGTTCCAGGCGCTGGCCGACACGCGCTACGAACTGGTCGTGATCGGCGGCGGCATCACCGGCGCCGGCATCTTCCGCGACGCGGTGCTGCGCGGCCTCAAGGTGCTGCTGGTCGAAAAGGAGGACTACGCCAGCGGCACCAGCAGCAAGTCGTCCAAGCTGGTGCACGGAGGCCTGCGCTACCTGCAGCACTTTCACATCCGGCTCACCCGCGAGTCCTGCCGCGAGCGCGAGCTGCTGCTGCAGCTAAACCCGCACCTGGTGCGGCCGATGCCCTTCCTGTTCCCGGTCTACCGCGACCACGGCCTGCCGGCGTCGGTCGTCAGCATGGGGCTGAGTTTTTACGAGTTCCTGGCCGGACCGAGCGCGATCCGGCACCGCCTGCTCAAGCCAGCGCAGATCGCGCAGTACGCCCCGACGCTGGACACCAGCGCCCTGCGCCGCGCCGCGCTCTACTACGACTCGACGGTCGACGACTCGCGGCTGGTGATCGAGAACGTGCTGTCGGGCGTGGCCGCCGGTGGCCACGCGCTCAACTACACGGCGGCGATCGGCTTCGAGACCGACCAGGGTCGAATCGTGGGCGTCAGGCTGCGCGACCAGGAGTCGCAGCAAACCACCGTGGTGCGCGCCGACCACGTCGTCAACGCCTGCGGCATCCACTGCGACACGGTGCGCCGCTTGATCGAGCAGGTGCCGACCTCGATGCTGCGCGCGAGCAAGGGAGTCCACCTGGTGGTGCCGCGCGAGCGGCTGCCGCTCGAGCTGACCGTGGCCTACGCCAACCGCATCGACGGCCGCCTGATGTTCGCGGTCCCCTGGTACGACGTGGTGCTGGTGGGCACCACCGACACCTTCGACAACGGAGACGTGCGGGTCACCGAGTCCGCCGACTACGACTACGTGATGGGGACGCTGCGGGCATCCTTCAAGGGCTTCGCGCTCGAGGACCAGGAGCTGATCAGCAGCATCGCCGGCGTGCGCACGCTGATCGTCGATCCCCGCACCAACCTCGCCAGCGCCTCTTCCGTGTCGCGCGAGCACGCGATCTACCATGATCCGTCGGGCCTGATCTCGATCGCCGGCGGCAAGCTGACCACCTACCGGACCATGGCGCTCGAGATCGTCGATCTCGTCATCGAGCGGCTGCCCGCCGAACGGCAAGCCGAGCTCAAGCCCTGCGCCACCGACCGCGAACCGCTGGGCGGCAGCGTCGACGCCGCGGCCAAGCAGGCCGAGCTCGAGCGGCGGTTCGGCATCGGCACCGACGTGGCGATGCACCTGGTGCGCACCTATGGCGCGCGCAGCCACGAGCCGATCGAACAGCAGCGCGAGCGGCGCGCGCCGTGCGAGCCGCTGATCGCGGGCGCGCCGTTCCTGCGCTGCGAGCTACCCTACATAGCGCGCACCGAGGGTCCGGTACACCTCGAGGACATCCTGGCCCGGCGGCTGCGCGTGGCGCTGTGGGCACGCGGCCAGGCGCTGGCAGAGGCCGACGACGCGGCCGAGCTGGTCGGTCACACACTCGGCTGGAACGCGGAGCAGCAGCGCGCCGAGGCCGAGCGCTACCGCGCTCTGGTCAAGCGCGAGTTCCGGCCGCTGCCGGTGCAGATCTAGCCCCGGAGTAACCGCATACGGACAGGCCGTCGGAAGGGCCCGGATCAGATCGGCCGCCGCCCGCCCAACGCGCGCGCCAGGGTCAGCTTGTCGGCGTACTCGATCTCGCCGCCCATCGGGATGCCAAAGGCGATGCGGGTGACCGCTATGCCGAGCGGGCGGATCAGGCCGGCCAGGTAGAGCGCCGTCGCCTCGCCCTCGACCGAGGCCGGGGTGGCGACGATCACCTCGCGCACCGGCGGCTCGCCCGGCAAGCGCGCGATCAACTGGCGCGCCCGGATCTCCTCGGGACCGATGCCCTCGAGCGGCGACAGCACGCCGTGCAGCACGTGGTAGAGCCCGCGGTACTCCCCGGTGGCCTCGATCGACGCGATGTCCTGCGGATTGGCGACGACGCAGACGACGCCGCGCTCGCGCTGCGGATCGCCGCAGATCGCGCACGGCTCGACCGCGGTCAACGCCTGGCAGCGCGAGCAGGTGCGCACGCCATCGACCACTCCGAGCAGCGCCTGCGCCAGCGCGCGCGCGTAGTCCGGGCTCTGGCGAACGACGTGGTAGGCCAGGCGCTGCGCCGTGCGCTCGCCCACACCCGGCAGCCGCGCCAGCAGATCGCACAGCTCGCGAAGAGGATCGACGGCCATCAAAACAGTCCGGGGATCCCGACGCCGCCCGCGCGCTGCCTCAGCTCGTCGGCCACCAGCTCCTTCAGCTTGGCGTTGGCCTGGTTGACAGCGGCCCGCACCAGGTCCTCGAGCATGGTCGGGTCGCCCGGGTCGATCGCCTTGGGGTCGATCTTGACCGCCAGCACCTGGTTGTGACCGTTGACCGTGACCGTCACCAGCCCGCCACCAGCCGCTCCTTGCGCGGTCTTGTTGCCGAGATCGCTTTGCATCTCGGCCGCCATCTGCTGGGCCTGCGCCAGCAGACCCTTCAGTTGCTCTGGGTCCATGTCTGTGCCTCCGTCAGGAGCGCGCGCAGCTCTCGCTCGACCTCACCTCTGCTGGGTAGCAGCTTCGCCGCCACCACCAGCGCGTCGACGAAGATCGGCAGCTCGGCCAGCGTGATCTGCTCCGGCGTACGGCCGAGCCGACCGGCCACGGTCTTGACCATCGAGACCGCGATGATGTTACCGAAATGCGGGCGCAGCACCGCGTAGGCGCGGCGCACCACCTGGCTCGGTCGCATGCGTTCAAACGAGCTGGATTCGTGCTCGAAATCAGACACGCCGTCTCCACGCCTGCGAGAGGATCGCTATCACCCCGGGCGTCATTGCGCCAGCGTCGGGATCGCGGACCGGTGGGCGGGACCTCCGCCGACGTCTCAAACCGCGTGTCCGGCGGCGCCGAGCGTCGCCCGGCGCAGTTGTCGATAGCGCGCTCCCGACGGCGAGAGCTGGCTCTCGAACAGCACCAGCGCATCGAGCTGCACCGCGACCGACTGCGCCGGCACCTCGGCGTGCGCCTCGTTGACGTCGACACCCTGGCGGTCGGCGACACGGCCGAGCGTCACATGACCGCGAAACTCGCGCTCGTCGAGCTCGTAGCCGACGCTGCGCAGGGACTGCTGCAGGTCGGCGGCGAGCCGCTCGAGTGCCCCGCTGGCATCGGCGACGCCGACCCAGAGCACGCGCGCCCGCCGGGTGTTGGGGAAGGCGCCCATGCCGCCGACCTTGACAGCCAGCGGCTGGTGGCGGGCGGCGACCGCCGCCACAAGCTGGCCAAGCTCGGCCACGCGGGAATCGTCGACCTGCCCCAAAAACGCGAGCGTGACGTGCCGGCCCTCGTTGCGGGTCCAGCGCACGCGCGTCCTGCGCCGCAACGCGGCCTGCAGCGCCTCCTCGATCTGGGTCGCGAGCTGCAGCGCCTCGGCGCTGAGCTCGGTCGCGATAAAGAGTCGCGGCATGGCCTCCCCCCGGCAGTCCCCGGCCGTCCTGGACCGACGCCGCTACCTGACCTCGGGCGTCGGCTGCGCAACGCCGATCCTGGCCTTGACACGGCCGATCACCACGCTCGCCCGGCCGTTGAGATCATCGTCGACGCGGCCAACCACGGTGATGACGTTGGGACCCTCCTCGAGCGGCACGGTCGCGACAAACGGCGTCCGGGTGCCGGTCGGGCCGCGCCACGCGGTGTAATAGACCTTGCCGCTGTTGTTGAAGATGAAGAGGTCTCGGATCGGCGCCGTCGAGTCGATGGTTCCCGAGAGCGCGATCGTTTCCCGGTCGGTCTCGTTCCCCGCGCAGGTGGTGGTGACGGTTATGACCGGAGGCTGCACCGCGTAGCCCACCGCGGGCACCGTGGTGCGGCGCGGCGGCTTGGCGAGGTTGGCCAACTGCACGCCGGTGACCGGGGCAAAGCCGTACAGGCCGTCGTCGAGCTTGAGCCGATAGTAGCCGCCGCTGCGGCTGACCGCGGGCGCCGACTCGCCGGGCGCCAACTTACCGATCGCCGGTGCGTCGGGAGCGGCCGCCGCGAGCAACGGTACGGCGGCGCTGGCCGTGGCATAGCCGCTGGCCACCTGCGAGCGCTGGCCGACCGCGGTGACGGTATAGCGCAGCTTCTCGACCGTCGAGGCCCCCAGCTCCTGATCGCCGACCGTGGCCAGCATCTCGACCTGGCCGAGCGAGGTCGGCCGGACCTCGAATCTCATGCGCGCGACCCGGGTCTCGCCGGGCGGCATCTTCTCCATCCGCTCGCGGCCGGTGGTGACAAACAGCGCCTCGCCGCTCTGATTCTTGAGCACCGCGATCGGCGCCTCGGAAACGCCTTCGCCTGCATTGCGCACGGCCAGCACCAGATCGACGGTCTCGCCGCCGTTGAGCAACCCGTCGGCATTGCCGCTGCTGTCGTCGATGACCGCGGTGAACTCGAAGCGCGGCCGCGGCAGCGCCTGGACCCTGATCTTGACCGGCAGCGGCGGCGGGGCGTGCCCGAACTGCTCGTCGAACTTAACCACCATCTCGTCGGTCCGGGCCAGCGAGTCCTTGGGGGGCTTCAGGCGCACCGTCCAGCGCCGGCTCTCGCCCGGCCGGAGCAGGCCAAACACGAACTCGCGGTCCGTCAGCACGTAGTTCTTGGACTCGGTGATGCCGCGCAACCGGTACAGCGGCGCGCTGCCGGTGTTCTTGACCTCCACCTCGACCGTCAGGTCGTTGCCGGCCACGGTCATCGTCGGCGAGAACACCTGGGCCGTCGCCTGGGCGCCCGGGCTCTCGAGCCCGAGCGACCAGTCGACGCCGATCTCGGAGAGCGCCCTGGTGATCTTCTGCTCCTGCTCGGCCGTGATGTCGGCGACCAGACCGCGGGCGCCGACCAGCAGCCCGTGCCGGGACCGCGCCTGGTGCTCGGCGAGCAGCCGCCGCGCCAGATCGATCTGGAAGTCGTTCTTGAACTGGCGCCGCGCCTCGCGCACCGCGGCCGCGTCGATGTCTTCCGCTGCCTCGCGCTCGCCCAGGTAGCGCACCTTGTAGTCCGGTTTCTGGTCGCGCACGCGCCGGTCGTCGAGATGCTTGTCCAGGCTCTTCTCTCGCACCGCCTCGGAGTCGCGGAACATGTCGACGTAGTCCTTGCCGACGGTCGCCTCCTCGAGATCGATGTCCGGCACGATGCCGGTGTTCTGGATCGAGATGTCCCCCGGCGTCAGGTACTGGGCCACGGTCAGCTTGAGCG
>JAFGSX010000543.1 GCA_016934455.1 Deltaproteobacteria bacterium | reverse complement strand
GCTGACCACGCGCGCCGAGCAGTACGAGCGCGCGACCAGGCCGCCGCCCAAGCGCCGATTCGGCGAGGTGCTGGATCAGGACGACAAGAAGCGCAAGCAGGCCAAGCCCGAGACCGAGGAGGAGCGCCGGCAGCGCGAGGAGGCCGAGGCCAAGGCGGCGAAGGAACGGCGATCGATACGCGCGCTGATGGGGAGCGGAGCCAAGCACCCGGACCAAGGCGGCGGCAAGCGCCGCGTGGCGCTCAAGGGATAGAAGGGCGACCGAAACGGCGATGGCAAGACAGGGCGCGCAATCGCGGACCGCTACGGTGGTCTTCCTGGGCATGGACAGCGTCTACTCGGCGCGGGTCCTGGCCGCCGTGATCGAGCGCGGCCATCGCGTGCAGGCAGCGTTCAAGCCGATGGCCGGTCTCGAGACCAGGCGCCGCAACGTGATGACGCGCTCGACCTACATGCCGGGCGTCGCCAACCGCGCGATCAGCCATTTCACGCACGCGCTGCCCCAGATCGATCGCAACGAGGCCGATCCCTTCCACGTCGCCGCGCTCCACGGCTGTCCCTGCTACACCGTGGGCAGCGCCAGCAGCGAGAGAGCCCTCGAGCTGGTGCGAAAGCTGGCGCCCGACGTCATCGCCATCGCCTTCTTCAATCAACTGCTCAAGCCGTCGTTGCTGGCGGTGCCCCGGCTGGGCACCCTCAATGCCCATCCCTCGCTGCTGCCGGGCTACCGCGGGCCGGCCCCGCTGTTCTGGATGTTGCGCAACGGCGAGGAGAGGGGAGGGGTCACGCTGCACCTGGTCGACGACGGAGAGGATACCGGCGCCATCCTCTACCGCGAGGAGACGCCGATTCCGCTCGGCATCACCGGCCCCGAGCTGCTCGACAAGCTCTCCGACATCGCCGCCCGGTTGATGGTGCGGGCCATCGACGACCTGGTCGCCGGCACCGCGCGCGGCGAGCCGCAGCAGGCCGCGGCCGCGACCCGGCATGCGCGGCCCGGAGAGGCCGACCTGCAGATCACGTTTGACCAGCCGGCGGCGCGCGTCTTTGGGGTGGTGCGGGGCCTGGCGCAATGGGCGCCGCTGTGGGCCGAGATCGACGGCGAGCGGGTGCGGCTGCTCGACGCCACGACCTACGACGCCACGGCGCAGCTCGGCGCGGATCTGGTGTTGAGCGGCGACGAGGTGGCGGTGCAGTGCCAACCCGGCGTCGTCATCCTCAAGACCAGGCGCCCGCTGCCGACGGCCCAACCCGTCGTCAGGTGACCGCGTCTGTCGCCTCTCTTCAATCCACCAGGTAGGTCAGCTTGAGCATCAGCGCATGCTGGACCGGGCTGTCGTGCAGACCGGAGACCGCGGTGCCGATCAAGAAGTCGGCGTTGCCCAGCTCGTGCTCGAGCGCCGCTGTGTAGACCAGATAGGCGATCGATCCCGGCTGGTACTCCCAGCGCAGCACGACGCTGGCGTTGAGGTTGCTCAGCTTGTAGTCGAAATCGTCCGGCGTGTCGGGGGCGTCTACCAGCTCGCTGGCGTCGACCCGATCGCCGACCGGGATCCCGCCCAGCTTGGCGCGGTGATCGACCGCGGCCGTGAAGAACTGCGCATAGGCCTGCAGCGAGATGTCGGTGCTAAAATTATAGGTCGAGCGCAAGGTGACGTCCCACACCTCGGCGTGGCGCGCGCCGAACAGAAAGCGCTGCCCGGCACCGGTCTCCTCGGTCGTCAGCCAGGCCAGCGTGCCGTCCGACCAGCGCAGGGAGGGCAGCACGTCGAGCTGGAGGGCGCTGGTCAGGTTGAGGCTCGTGGTCAGGTAGATCGCCGCCGCGAAGCCGCGGTCGGTCGGGTACGCGCTGGCGCTCGGCGAGAACGAGATCGGCTTGGTGGCGTCGGTGTAGAGCCAGATGCTCAACCAGGGCTGGCCGTAGCTGCGACACAACGCCACCGCCCCGCTCGAGCGCGTCTCGCGATCGTCGCAGCTACCAAAATCGTACCCCGCGGACAGGCCGCCGCCCGCATTGCCGGACAAGTTGGTGCTGCCCGAGAGATAGGCGCCGCGGCCGCGGTCGAGGCCAGCGGTGTTGTAGCTGCCCCACAGAGTGCCGGTCAGGTAGAGCCGGTTGAACGGTCCCCACGGCTCGAGGCGCATCCATTGCACCCAGGCGCCGGCCTCCACCGCGTCCGGCCGGCTCAAGAAACCCAGGTCGTTGAGGGCGAGGTTGGGGCTGCGATACTGGAGATTGCCGCCGCCGCGCCAGTATCGACCGCCGCTTTTCTCGATCGCGATGCTGCCCCCGTAGCCGAGCGGCCCGTCCCGCTCGAGCCCGGCGCGGGTGAAGTCGTCGTGCCAGGCATAGCGCTCGGCGCTGAGGCCGCTCACGACCGCCGACGTGCTCAGTGTGTAGTCCCTGTCGAGCAGGTAGAAGAGTCCGTCGAGGACGCCGGTGACCGCGCTACCCTGGTCGAGCGTGCCGGTGGCGGTGACCGTGGTCCCCAGCTCGGACTCGCCCAGGATCTCCTGCTTGAGGCGCAGCACGCTGTAGCTCGTCGCTGGCTCGGCGATCCTGCTGTAGCGGCGACCGGCGGCGTCGCTGATCAGCGCGGACTCCTGGCCGGTGACCGCCTGCAGCGCTCCGATCGAGAGCCTGCCCCCGGTGCGACCCGCCAGCTTGGCCGCTCCCAGGATCCGCACCGCACCCGGCTGTCGCTCGACCTGCTCGCCGTCGCGCGTGGCGGGCGGGCGGGCGCCGCGGCCGATGCGCCGCGTGTAGAACAGATCCGGCACGACACCGCTCTGGAATTGTCCGCCGTCTTCCAGAAAAAACGGCCGCTTCTCCGAGTAGTACCATTCGGTCGTCGACAGGTTGAGCACCACCTGATCGGTCTCGACCTGGCCGAAGTCCGGATTGATGGTCGTCGTCAGGACGAAATCGCCGCCCAGGCCAGTCTTGGCGTCGACTCCGACGTCGGCGGCGTGCTGGTCGAGCGCGACGCCGCCCTGGCCGGCCGTCAGCCGCGCCGCCAGATAGGGCGTGGCGTCGAGGCGCAGCGGCTGGTGTGGCAGATCCAGGTTGCGCAGCCGGCCGAAGCGAGAGACCCAGCCGCCGACGCTCGGCGGAATGAACTGCCAGCTATTGCTCTCGTCCAGCCGGCTGATCCGGCGCGCGACATTGATCCCCATGGTGACGTCGTGTCCGGTGCCGAATCGCAGGTTGCGCAGCGGAATGGCCAGCTCGGCCTGCCAGCCCGAGTCGGTGACGCGAACCGCCGCCTGCCAGATGCCGTCCCAGTCGGTCGACTCCCACGAATCGTCCTCGATGGTGCCGTCGACCTTGACGCCGGCCGCGTTGACCGCAAAGAAAAAAGCGGTACGGCGGTCGAACTTGCTGTCGAGGTTGATCCGGACGCGGTCGGATTCGACCCAGCGGTCGCGGCGGGTGATGCGCGCGACGATCTTTTCGGGTTCTGGATCCTGGCACCGGATCGCGAAGTAGAGCGCGCTGTCGTCGTACAGCACCCTAAAATCGGTGAGATAGGTCGGTTTGGCCCCCGACCTGGGATAGGACTGGACAAAGCCGTCCGCGACTGGCGCCTGTTGCCAGCAGGTCTCGGCTAGCTCGCCATCGATGCGCGGCGGCAGGTCGACGCGGGTCGCGCGCAGCTCGCGCGGCACAAAGGTGTCGCCGCTGTTTGGGACAGCGAGCCAGATCGCGGCGATTGCCCAACCAATGCCCAAGCGAACCCCCGAACACGGCAACTAAGAAGCGGGGATGCATCGGATAACACATCGGCGCGTTCAGCCGATTCCAAAAATCGCTGGACTGATGCGCCGAGGTATCAGCAGCGCTGGCAGATCGCGCTCGCCCCTGGCCGCGCATGGCCCGGATTTCGTATTGAAATCATTTGGAAAATTTCTCCCGAATCGAGTCGGTGCGAGGTGGCCCGCAAGCTGCAAAGTGTCCCGAAATGTGTGCAACTCGACCACCGTCTACTGCACTGAGGAGAACTGAGATGAAAACCTCGCATTCGATCCTCGCCATCGCCTGTTCCTGTCTCGGGCTGTCCGCGCTGCTCGGTCTGCGCGGCGGCTGCTATCCAGAACTCATCTGCCCTGACCTCTACATCGCCTGCCCGGATCTCGAGTGCCCGGACGGTTTCAAGGTCGACAAGAACGGCTGCGCCATCTGCGAGTGCATCGGCGATCCAGCGCCCGTGGCCTGCATGAGCGACCGCGATTGCGGACCCGGCGAGGTCTGCGACACCGTCAATTTCTGCGATCCAGCCCCCGGCTGCGAAGACTCCAACATGGCGTGCCCGGCCGTTTGCTATGGCCGCTGCGTCCCGGCCACCAACCCGAGCGAGTGCTGGTCCGACGCCGATTGCGCCGAGGGATTCTACTGTCAGTTCCTCGAGGCGGCGACCAACGATGGTGCGGGCGCGCCCTGCATCGACGAGGACGGGACGGGCTGCATGATCGCGCGGTCCGGTGTCTGCGTGCGCCGCGAGTGCCCCGAGTACGGGCCGATCTACTGCCCCAGCGGCAACATCCTGCCCGGAGGCATCGGCCCGGACGGCTGCCCGCTGCCGCCGGTCTGCGTCGACGACTGCGCGTCGCTGAGCCGGGAGGAGTGCGAGCTCGATCCCGCCTGCATGCTGGTCGAGCTGCCGACTGACGAGTCGTGCTACTGCGAGCCGTGCCAGGACGAGACCGGTGCCAACTGCGATTGCACCTGCCCCGTGTCGGGCTGGGCCTGCGTTCCGCGCGGTCCGATCGACCGCTGCGAGCTGCTGGGCGAGCAGGAGTGCCTGGCCAACCCGAGCTGCGAGGCCGAGTACGCCGAGGCGTGCGCCTGCCCGGCGTGCGAGCCCACCTCCAGCTCCGACTGCCCGCCCTGCTGGTGCGAGCGTCAGTTCGTCGGTTGCCACCTGGCAGAGCCGCAGGGCTGCGAGGGCCTGGACGAGCGGTCGTGCCTGATGCGGCCCGAGTGCGAGGCGATCTATATCGAAGAGATGATCTGCACCGACTGCGAGCCCAATTCCTCCGACTGCCAAGGCGGCTGCTTCTCGCAGCGGGTGTTCGCCGGTTGCCAGGACGCCGAGCAGCCGCAGCGCTGCCTCGGCGACGAAGACTGCCCGCGCGGTTTCTTCTGCGCCTTCTTCGACACCGTCAACTCCGGCGGCGCCGAGCGCCCCTGCCTCGACGAGAACGGTGACGGGATGTGCGACGACGGCATGGTGGCCGAGGGCATCTGCCAGCCGATCGAGCCGAGGTGCGGCGACAACGGGGAATGCGCTCCCGGCGAGGCGTGCATCGACGGCTGGTGCGTGCCGATCGACCCGTGCGCCGGCCTCGACGAGCAGGCCTGCCTGGCCAGCGCACCGCAGTGCGAGCCCGTCTACCTGTACGTCGACTGCCTGTGCACCGAGTGCCGGGATAGCAACGATTGCCCGCCCTGCGATTGCGGTACCGGCCAGGTCTTCGCGGAGTGCGTCAGCGCGCGGACCGAGTGCATCCAGGTCATCACCCCGGCCATGAATCCCGACACCGGCGAGTGCGTCGAGTTCCCCACGCCGTGCGATGTGCCTGAGGGTTGGGGGCCGTGCGACCTGACCTGCGACGCCAACGGCGTGTGCACGCCGTGACCTGCTGACCACCCGCTCTCCCTCGTCCAACCAGCGACATTTCAACCTAAAAAGCTGTCGAGCATCATTTGTTTGCGCTTCTTGGTGGAGAGCGAGTCGCAAGCGCTCTCCACAAGCTCGACGTTGTTCAGCGCCGCTTTTGCTGATCCGCAAAGTTGTGTTAGCGTGCGCCGGGCTCACGGGGCTCGACGGCGGAAAGATGACACCTGGCGACGCCAGCGCTGCGCAGTCGGCCAGACCCGCACCGCGGATCACGCCCGTGATGCGCCAGTACCTCGAGGCCAAGGCCGAGTACCCGGACGCGCTTCTTCTGTTTCGCATGGGCGATTTCTACGAGCTGTTCTTCGAGGATGCCCAGCGGGCGGCGCTCGACCTCGAGCTGACGCTGACCAGCCGCGACAAGGACAAGGGCGACGACGCCATCCCGATGGCCGGCTTTCCGCACCACGCGGCGGCCTCGTACATATCGCGCCTGATCGAGCAGGGGCACAAGGTCGCGATCTGCGACCAGATGGAGGACCCGCGGCAGGCCAAGGGCCTGGTCAAGCGCGCCATCACGCGCGTGGTGACCTCGGGGACCGCGCTCGAGGACGAGGTTCTCGACGCCCGGCGCAACAATTTTCTGGCGGCGCTGGTGGCCGTGCCGGACGACACCGCGGAGCCCGCGCCAGGAGACGACCGGGCCTCGTGCTATGGCCTGGCCGCCATCGACGTCTCGACCGGCGAGTGCTCGGCGCTGCAGACCGCAGATCTGCCGGAGCTGATCGAGACCATCGATCGCCTCGGCGTTACCGAGCTGCTGCACGCGACGGACCTGGAGCCAGGGGTGGTGCGGAAGATCTCGCTGCTC
>JAFGSX010000542.1 GCA_016934455.1 Deltaproteobacteria bacterium | reverse complement strand
TCCGCGACCGAGACCCCTGCCCAAGCCTCTGCCCATACCCCAGCCCCTGCCACTGGATCCGTATTCGTTGCTCATCGTGATTTATGCTCCCTTTCTCCCCGCTGCAGCCCGGGTCAAACAGTTGACCCTTGCCTCCCAATGCGACTGCCGAGACGGTCGGATGGTGTCATCCCCGAGCACCTCTCTGCGAATCTGCGCGCCAGCAGGTCCTGCAGTCACCAGGACAAAGCACCTAGCGGCGTCGAGCAGCGGTGAGATCCTGTCACCATCTCTCGGGAGAACGACTCTCACGAATATTTTTAGAGCAGCTATTGTGCCATTTCTTGTGTCGCGCCTAACATATTGCAAATTTACGACTATTCGCCGGTCTGTGAAATGTGGCCGTTGGCGATAATCGTGCAAAATACCGTTACGATTTGCATTTGGCACTATTAGATTCGGTATTCTAGATCCGGCTCCCGACAGCTCGCAGGCGCTGGCAAGGATGCGCTCTCCTGGTTGAGATGACCGGCTCAGCTCTCTGGCGGTTTGCACGCCGCGATCGATCCCGAGGGGAGGCCTCGGGCTGTAACAGGGCTGGCCAGGCCGTGCTCGTTCGAGTATATGGACCGATATTGCACATTTGGAGAAGGAGAAATCATGAACATCTCGAACTGGAAAACTAGACTGCAGGTGGGGGCGTTGGCGGCGCTGGTGGTGACCGCGGTCGGTTGCCCGCCACCCGAAGACGACGAGGACGCGGGTGGCGGCGATGCCGGCGTGCAGCACGACGCGGCCGGCACGGACGCGGCCGGCAACGACGCGGCCGGCAGCGATGCCGGCGGCGCTTGCCTGCCGCAGTACCAGTACACCAATTGGGACGTGACCAGCGACCGGTTGCTGGTCAAGGCGTGCAGCCCGTACATCATCGAGGGCCGGGTCACCGTCGGCGACAACGCCACGCTCACCATCGAGCCCGGTGTCGAGGTGCGCCTGGCGGCCAACAACTGGATCGCCGTCGGCACGAGCACGGCCGGCAAGCTGGTGGCGATCGGCACCGCGAGCGATCCGATCGTGTTCACGTCGAGCGAGTCGCAGCCCAGCGCCGGAAGCTGGGTCGGTCTCGTGCTCGGCGCCCAGACGCTCGCCACCACGGCGCTCGATCATGTCGTCGTGCGCTACGGCGGCGAGGCCTACTATACGGGCTCGAACAAGGGTTGCGTCTCGATCAACGCTGCCAATGCCGGCCGCATCAGCATCGACCATTCGACCTTTGACACCTGCGCGCAGGCCGGCGTCGCCGCCACCGACGAGGGTTTTGCCTTTTCGTCGTTTGCCGGCAACACCTTCGAGGATTGTCCCGTCGGCATGTATCTCAACGCCCAGGCCGTCGGCAGCGTGGCCGCAGACCAGACCTATATCAGCACCCCGCGCAACCAGATCGAGGGCGACGAGGTCGTGCAGAGCGCGACCTGGGTGGCGCAGACCGTGCCGTGGCACGTCCTGGGTCGGATCGCGGTCAAGGACAGCGTCGAGGCACCGGTGCTGACCATCGAGGCGGGCTCCACTCTGCAGTTCGACGCCGACAACTGGCTCAGCGTTGGCGACGGGGCGGCAGGCGGCCTGGTGCTCGACGGCGACGCGGCCGCGCCGGTGGTGCTGGAGAGCGCCGCCGTCCAGCCGGTCGCCGGAAGCTGGGTGGGGCTGGTCTTCGGCTCCGACACGCTCAACGGAAGCCGGGTCAGCCACAGCCAGATCCGCCACGGTGGCCAGGCTTATTACTCGGGGTCGCATCACGGCTGCATCTCGATCAACTCGAGCGTCAGCGGCCGGATCGCGATCGATCACACGACGCTAGAGAGCTGCGCGCTGTCGGGCGTAGCGGCGATCGATAGCGGATTCGCCTTCAATGCGTTCGCGACCAACACCTTTGTCCACTGCCCGGCCGGCATGTGGCTCAACGCCACCGCCGTCGGCAGCGTCGCCGGCAACCAGGTCTACACCGACACGGCGCGCAACCGCATCGAGGGCGACTGGGTCGAGCAGAGCGCGACCTGGGTCGCGCAGCCGGTGCCCTGGAACGTCGACGGTCGCATCGAGGTCAGAAACGACACCAACCTGCCGGTGCTGACGATCAACGGTGGCAGCACGCTGCAATTCGCCGCCGACCACTGGTTGAGCGTGGGCGCTGCGGCCGGCGGTCTCGTCATCGCCGGCGACGCGGCGCATCCGGTGGTGCTGCAGAGCAGCGAGGCCGCGGCCACGCCGGGGAGCTGGGTCGGCGTCGTGTTCGAGGACGGCACGCTGGCCGGCAGCCGGATCGACCACGCGGTCGTGCGCCACGCTGGCCAGGCGTACTATTCGGGATCGCACTTCGGCTGCGTCTCGATCAACACCCCCAATCCGGGCCGCATCGCGATCGCCGACTCGACGTTCGAGGACTGCGCCCAGGCCGGGGTCGGTGCCCTCGAGACCGGTTTCGCGTTTGCGGAGTTTACCGCCAATACCTTCGACAGCGATCCGGTCGGGATCAGGATCAACGCGACCGCCATCGGCAGCATCGCGGCAGGCCAGACCTACCAGACC
>JAFGSX010000043.1 GCA_016934455.1 Deltaproteobacteria bacterium | reverse complement strand
ATGTCTTCGACCTGCCGGTCGCCCTGCAACCCGCGGCCAGCAGCGTGCTGGTCGAGGCCGAGGTGGTGTTTGCCGGCGGTGCGCGCGAAACGCTGTCGGTCCCGGTGGCGCTGCCGCGCCAGGATGCGCGGCTCAGGGTCGCTCACATCCCGGGGACCGTCTCCGGCGCCGCAATGCAGGGCCCGGGCGGGTTGCAGCTCAGCGTCACCTTTCCCGACCAGCTCCGGCACCTGGTGACCTCGGTGCGATACCTGGTCTATCCGGCGGCCGGAGGCGAGCCCGAGAGCCTTCGCGTCGACGCCGGTTGGTTCGCCTCGGATCCGACCGCTGCCGGCCGGGTCGATCCCGGCCGCACCATCTCAAAAGATCCCCATCTCAAGCTGGTGCTGTCGCGGCGGCCGGAGGGGTCGATCGGCTGGGCCGAGGCCGAGGTGATGCTGGCCGGCCGGCTGGCCGTGACCGTGCCGATCGCCGTCGGTTCGAGCCGTCAGTAATTTGCGTTCGGGGCCGAGCAGCGGTTTTCTATAGGAGGGCGACCGAGAGCGGCTGACGAGTCGCAGCGAGGAGGGCACATGCCAGGCAACAAGAAGTCCGATCTAGACCAGCAGCAGACCATGAGGCTCAATGTCTTCAGCGCCAGCGACGAGGATTCGCATGTCTCGGTCGTGCTCTCCAAGCGTCAGCTCAGCTACCTCGATCGCCTGATCGGTGACATCGAGAAGAAGACCGGCTGCGAGCTCAAACACGGGGAGGTGGTGCGGGCGCTGATCGATGCGTTGACCTGGTCAGGTGCTGACGAGACAGCCGCGGCAGCGCTCTACGGGCACGAGGCGCTGACTCCAAAAAAACGAGGCGAGGCACCGAGTTCGGCCAGGGTCTCTGAAGTGTTGCGCGATGTATTGACCGAGCTCATGAGCGGCTGAGGTCCCCCAAATTGCGTGATGGATCGAACCAGATGACCCCAATCTCTCGATCGGGAGGCGCCGGAATCTGTGCGCTGGTGATCTCTCGACCAACCACCATGAACTGCGCGGGAGGATGGGGCGATGAAACGCAGACTGATGGCATTGGGCGCGCTGACCGGGTTGCTCCTGGGATCGGGTTGCCAGGAGCGAATTCCCTACCATTTTTCAAAGGTGGGCCGCGTCATCGACAGCGTGGCAGCACAGGGGCTGGTGGGCATAGAGGTGGCGTGCATGATCGAACAGCGCGACTGCGACGAGGACTGCGATTGCGACTCTTGTAGCTGCAGTTGCGACGTGGAGTACAAGGAACACTCGAAGACCTACTCGGCCCTGGATGGCCACTTTTACATCCCGTACGACAGACCCTGCGTCCTGTTCTTCCGGGACATCGACGAGGGCCGCAACGGCGGATGGTATGCCGAGCGCACGGTCGATCTCTGCAGCGATGACTGCGATCTGCTGGTCGAGCTGACGCCTCACTATGAGAGCTGCGCGAGCTCTGAGCAGTCGTGTGACGATTGACGAGCTAGGCGGGTAGCTCCACCAGCTCGACCTGGCTCTCGCCCAACCCCATCTCCTCCGCGTAGCGGATCTGCGCGCTGCCGTCGAGGCGGGGGTAGGACATGGATTCGAGCGTGCGACCGGCGCGAGCCCGGACCAGGTCGAGCAGCGCTTGCTCGATGGCCACCGGATCCTGCGCCGCCAGCAGCCCGATGTCCGGGAGCAACGGCCGCTGCGACTTGCCCATGCAGTCGCAGTCCTTGGTGATCTGCTCGGCCACCGTGAGGTAGCCGATCTTGCCCTGCTTGCTGCGCACCACCGCGGCCGCGTGATCGACGATGCGCTGCTGCAGCCTGGCGCCGCCAAAGCCCCAGCCGTGCTCGACCGCGTGGTCCCGGCAGACCGCGATGCACTGGCCGCAGCCGATGCACTTGGCAGCGTCGATGCGGGCGACGCGGTCGACCTCGATGGCGTGCGCCGGGCACCACTCGGCGCAGCTCCCGCACCCGGTGCAGCGATCGGAGTCGATCTTCGGTGGCCGGCCGTGGTGCTGCCGCAGCTTGCCCTTGCGCGAGGCGCAGCCCATGCCCAGGTTCTTCAGCGCGCCGCCATAGCCGGTGCCCAGGTGGCCCGTGGCATGCGAGAGCACGATGATCGATCGCGCCTGCAGGATCGCGGCGGCGATGGCGACTGTCTCAAAGTGCTTGCCGTCGACGCGCACCTCGATCTCGTCGGCTCCGATCAGGCCATCGGCCGGGATGAACGGTGCACCGACCCGGTCGAGCCCGAAACCGTGCTCGGCCGCCACCCGGGCGTGGTCGACCCCGTTGTCGCGCTCGCTGCGGTAGAGCACCGCGGTGTCGGTCAAGAACGGCTTGGCGCCGGCGTCGACGCAGCAGCGCACCAGCGCGGCCGCCACGTCGGGCGAGACAAAGGTCTTGGTGCCGGGCTCCCCCACGTGCAGCTTGATGGCGGTCAGATCGCCTTTGGCCACCACCCGATCGAAACCCGCTGCATGCCAGAGAGCGCGCACCTTGGCGGCGGTGACCTGAGGGCGATCGCTGGCGCACGCGGCTGCGAGATGGACCGTGCTCATGCGGAGCCTTGTAGCACACCATTTTTTGCACCACTGGACAACCGGCGCGCAACCGGGCACTATGACGCAGTGCGTAATGAGGGGGCGAGGGACAAAAATGAATCGAGAAAAGATGGTGTTCGCGATGTTGCGGCCGGCGGATCTGGCGCTGGGCAGCGCGGTCCAGGCGCTCAAGGTGACCGGCATGCTCGAGCGCGTGACCGATCCGGTCTACGGCGCCACCAAGCGGGCGTTGGCCGCGGTCTACGGCAAGAACAACCAGCTTCGCGCCGAGGGGCTGGACCAGGTTCCCGCCGACGGCGGGTTGCTGTTCGCGAGCAACCACCAGAGCTGGAACGACGTGCAGGTGATCGGCGCCACCGCGCCGCGCCGCGTGCGCTTTTTGGCCAAGACCGAGTTCGAGCACTGGCCGGTGCTGCGCCATCTGATCGCGCTCACCGATTCGCCCTTTATCCGCCGCGGCGGCGACGTGGCCGGCATGGAGCGGGCGGTGCAGTCGCTGCGCGAGGGCAAGGCGCTGGTGATCTTTCCGGAGGGCACCATCCCGGGCGAGGAGGACATCATGCGCCACGAGGTGGAGCCCGACACCGGGCTGCTGCGCGGCCACACCGGAGCCGTGCGGCTGGCGGTGGAGGCCGGGGTCCCGATCGTGCCGATCGGCGTCTCTGGCACCGGCGCTTCGTTTCCCCCCGAGGTCTATCCGCGGCTCGAGCTGTTGCACGCGCCGAGGCCGTTGCCGGTGGTCGTGCGTTACGGCAAGCCGCTGACGTTCGAGCAGTATCACGGCAGGGAGCTCAGCCGCGAGGAGCTGCGCGACCTGACCAAGCAGGTGATGCTCGCCATCTCGTCGCTGGTCGACCACGCGCGCAATTACGTCCCGCTCCAGGTGCCGGTCGAGCCGCTGCCGCGCGTGGAGCGGCTCGGCGTGCTGGCGCTGCACGGCTTCACCTCGAGCCTGCGCACGGTCGACGGCCTGGCGCCGTCGCTCGAGCGGGCCGGGCTGTCGTACCGGATGCCGGTGCTGCGCGGCCACGGCACCGATTACCATGCGCTGGCCGGGGTCACCGCGCGGGACTGGTACGACGACGCCGAGGCGGCGCTGCTCGAGCTGGCCGGCGAGGTCGACCAGGTGGTGGTGGTCGGCCTGTCGATGGGCGGCCTGGTCGCCATCGACCTCGGCATTCGCCACCCCGACAAGATCGCCGGCATCGTCACCTGGGCCGCGGCGCTGCGCTTCAAGGATCCGCTGGCGGGGCTGTCGCCGCTGCTGGCGCGGCTGGTCAAGGACTGGCCGAGCCCCGAGTCGTTCAACGACAAGGCGCTCAAGCCCCACTGCACCAATTATCCGCGCTTTGCGACCGATGCCTTTGTCTCGCTGCTCAACTACGCGCGCGAGACCGAGCTGCGGCTCAAGCAGCTTCAGGTGCCGATCTGCATCCTGCAGTCCAAGGCCGATCAGGTGGTCGACCCGGTGGCCGCCAACGTCATCTATCGCGACGTCTCGTCGCGGCACCGCGAGATCCACTGGTTCGAGCGGTCCGGCCACGAGATGGGCCAGGATCTCGAGGCCGAGGCGGTGTTCGCGCGTACCATGCAGTTCATCGAGAAATTCGTGTCGCACCGGTGAGCCCGGCAAGCCCGGTTGGCGCTCGCGGCCGACGGCGACCCGCGCGCCTCTCCGGTCAGCTCAGACCGTGGCGCTCGAGCTTGTAGTAGAGCGTCCGCCGCGACACGCCGAGCAGCCTGGCCGCCAGCGTGCGGTTGCCCCTGGCCCGTGCCAGCGCCTGCTCGACCAGGGCGCGCTCGTCGCCGGCCGCGCCGGCCGCCAGCCCCGGATCGCCATCGGCCGCGGACGCCAGGCCGAGCTGCCGGCATTCCTCGATCTGCCCCACGGTGACCTGGCTGCCCTCGCACAGCGCCGCCACGCGCTCCATCAGATTGCCGAGCTCGCGCGCGTTGCCGGGCCACGGCAACGTCCGCAGGTGGGCGATGGCATCCTCGGTCAACTCGGGTGGCGGCCGGCTGTTGGCGGCGGCGGCGCGGGCCAGAAAACCGCGCGCCAGCGGCGCGATGTCCTCGCCGCGCTCGCGCAGCGGCGTCAGGTGCAGCGGCAGCACGTTGAGCCTGAAATAGAGATCCTCGCGAAAGGTCTTCTGCTGCACCATGGCAGCCAGGTCGCGGTGGGTGGCGGCGACGATGCAGATGTCGGCGCTCTTGGTGCCCAGGCCGCCGACGCGCTCGAAGGTCTTCTCCTGCACCAGCCGCAGCAGCTTGACCTGGATCGCCAGCGGCAGATCGCCGATCTCGTCGAGAAAGAGCGTGCCGCCGCTCGCCTGCTCGACCCGGCCCGGCTTGTCGCAGGTGGCTCCGGTGAAGGCGCCCTTGACGTGGCCGAACAGCTCGCTCTCGAGCAGCGCCTCGGGGATGGCCGAGCAGTTGACCGCCACGAACGGCTGCTCCTCGCCGCAGCGCAGCCGGTGCAGGTGCTTGGCCACCACCTCCTTGCCGGTGCCGGAGGCGCCGGTGATCAGCACCGGCGCCTTGCTGCGGAGCATGCGCTCGCACAGCCGCATCACCGCCTGCATCTGCGGCGACGCGGCGACCAGCGCCATCTGGCCGCCCTCGAGAAAGCGCTGCTCGGCGACCGGAACCGCCTTTTGCAGCACCTGCGCCAGCGCGTCGCGGTCGACGGGCTTGGTCAGAAAATCGAACGCCCCGCGCCGCATCGCCTCGACCGCGACGTCGACGGTGGCGTGGGCGGTCAGCATCACCACCGGAGTCTGCACCTGGCTGCGGCGCAGCTCGCCGAGCAACCACAGGCCGTCGTGGCCGGGCATCAGGTAGTCGCTGATCACGACGTCGACCGGCTCGCGCTGCAGCGCGGCCAGCGCCTCGTCGGCGCCCGCTGCCTCGACGCTCGAGTAGCCCAACTGGCGCAGCAGGCCGCCCAGGATCATGCGCACACCCGGCTCGTCGTCGACGACCAGCACCAGACCGCGCTCGCTGCCGCTCATGGCTCCCTCCCTCAACCGGTCTGCGTCTGCTGCCAGCGGGCGACGAAGCGCGCGCCCCCCGCGGCGGCGCGCTCGATCGCGATGTCGCCGCCGTGGCGGCGCGCGATCTCCCGCGCGATGGCCAGGCCGAGGCCGCCGCCCTTGGCCTTGGTGGTGAAGAACGGCTCGAAGATCTGCGCCCGCAGCTCGTCGGGCACGCCCGGCCCGTCGTCGGCCACGCTGATCCAGACCTGCCCGTCGCCGGCGGTGCCGACCTCGACCTGCACCGCGGGCCGCTCCTTGACCTGGCAGGCATTGACGACCAGATTCTCGACCAGCCGCACGAGCTGCGAGCCGTCGCCGCTGACCGCGATCTCGCGCTCCGGCGGTTGCCACTCGATGTGGGCCTGCTCGAAGCGCAGTCGCGCCGCGGCGACGACGCGATCGATCAGGGTGCGCAGATCGAAGCGCTCGATGCTCGGCGCGGGCGCCCTGGCATATGCCAGGCAGTCCTCGACCAGCTCGAGCACGCGCCCGATCTCGCGCTGTGCGGTGGTCAGGTAGGTCTCGATGTCGGCTGCCGGTGTGCCCCGCCTGACGTCTTCGGCCAGGATGTCGATGGCGCCCCTGACCGTGGTCAGCGGATTGCGCACCTCGTGCGCGAGCACGCTGGTGGCGCGGCCGAGCGCTGCCAGCCGCGCCGCGTCCTCGAGCCGCAGGCGCCAGCCGCGCGCGGCCAGCCGGTAGGCGCCGAGCGCGACCAGGCCAGCTCCGGCGAGGGCGATCGCCATCGCCACCGGCGCCTCGTCGCTGCGCCAGACCACCAGGCCGGCCGTGGCGATGATGGCGGCGACCGCCGCCAGCGTGACCAGGATCTCCTGCAGCGCGACCGTCTCGCTGACCAGGCCGCGCGAGACCACACCGACGGCTGCGATCGCGACCGCGATCATCAGCGCCAGCGCGCCGAGCTGGAGCGGCTGATGAGGCGGCAGCACCTCGGTCAGCCCGCCGAAGAAACCGATGGCGCCGGCGACCAGCAGCGTGGCGCGCAGCGCGCGCTTGGCGGGCGCACCGAACCACAGGCTGCTGACGAGCAGCCAGCCGGTGAACGCGACGTAGGGAAAGGCGATCAGCGCCCACAGCTCGTTCCAGCGCGGTGACAGCACATAGCTGCGCAGCAGCGCGCTGCCAAACGCGGCGAGCGTCAGCAACGCGAAACCGATCGCGATGGCGCTGGCCACGATCTCGACGCGGCGCCAGGCCGCGGTCGGTGGCCGCGCCGCTCGCACCGCCAGCGTCGCAAATGCGGCCAGCGGCAGTGGGGCCAGGCTCGGGCTCATGATCTTCCAGAACAGCGTGCCGGTCAGGATGTTGATGCCCTGGCTGGTGTTCCAGGCCGCGATGGTCAGCACGCACGCGAGCACCGCGTGGAGCAGCGGCGAGCGCCTGCTCTGCGCGGCGGCCACCACACCGACCGCTACCGCGCCGCACGCCGCCGCGAGGTGCATGAAGAACTGCGGGCTCATCCCGGCTCCAGAGGCTCGCTGGACGCGACCCCGCCATGCATAGTCGAATTCGCAGGGCCGGACAATGCGTGCCCATCGACGGCGGTCAGGTCGCTATTCGCGCGCCGCGGTCAGCACCAGGCGCGTGATCTCGGCCGGCGCGAACAGCCGCATCGGCGGTCCCCAGACGCCGGTGCCGCGGCTGACGTAGAGCTGGGCTGCGCCCTGGCGATAGAGGCCGGCCAGGTACTTGGTGGTGCGCTCGACGAACACGCCAAACGGCCAGATCTGGCCGCCGTGGGTGTGGCCGGCGATGGTAAGCGCGATTCCGCGCGCGGCGGCGGCGTCAAACTCGCGCGGCTGGTGCGCCAGCAGGATCGCGGGTCGCCGCGGATCGCGGCCGGCCAGCGCCGCGTCGAGATCCGGCGCCGGGCCGTGGGAGAACCGACGCGCGGTCGGATCCGGCACGCCGATCAGGTCGATGCCAGCGCCGCTGGCGCCGTCGATGGCCACGCGCTCGTTCATCAGCACACGCACGCCGAGCGACGGCAGCAGCTCGAGCCAGCCGTCCAGGTCGGCGAAGTACTCGTGGTTGCCGGTGACAAAGTAGACCCCGCGCCTGGCGCGCAGAGCGCTGATCGGCGCCACCTCGTCGGCGAGGCGTGCGGCCGTGCCGTCGGCCAGGTCACCGGTGATCACCACCAGGTCCGGT
>JAFGSX010000541.1 GCA_016934455.1 Deltaproteobacteria bacterium | reverse complement strand
TCAACGGCGGTGAGCAGCGCTATGAATCGAGCCCGGGTCAGCGCCCGTCTCGATCGAGCTTGGGTCGCTTGAGATCCAGTACGGTGGCTCGGCTGCGGCGCAGCGCGGTCGAGATGGCGTCGCGCAGCGCGGCGTCGGTCTCCGAGTCCAGCACGTCCTGCAGCGCGAGCTGCGCGCGCGGGTCGTTCGAGCGACCGAGCTCCTCCACCGCGGACATCCGCTCGCTCGCTGGCCGTTCGCGTTGCTTGAGCGCGCGCAGCGCCTCGTCGACGTTCATGGCTGGTTCCCTGGCGAATTGTTCGCAACAGTATTATCGCCGGGCAGGCTGGCCCGGCGCAACGCAGTACCGGCACCGTCCTCCGGTGGCTTGCCGTCACGGCAGACGGTAGCGCAACCGCGCCTCGACGTAGTCGACGCTCACCGTCGCCCGTTGCGGCCCGTTGTCGCCGACCGGCAACGTCGCCAGGCTCAGGCCTTCGTCGTTGACGTAGATCGCGGGCGCGTCCGCGGGGCCGAGCTCGACGTGCAGCGCGCCGGGGGTCGCGGCAGTGGCGCCGTTGAAGCCCAGCGGCACCCAGCGCCCGCTCCGCGGCAGCCAGATCTGCGCCCGGGCGCCCGGGCTCGGCGCCGTGCCCGCGACTCCATCGCCGCCAGCGACGAGGCTGAACGCGATGCTCTCAATCAACGAGCCCTGCTCGATATCGGCTGCGCCGGTATCGAACCGGGTGACCTGGCCGGGCCGGGCATCGATGCCGTGGTGCCACTCCCAGACCTGGTTGATCGAGTCACCACCCTCGTTTGGTACCATGTTGTAGAAGATGGCCTGTCGCCCCGGGTGATAGGCCAGGTACCTCGGTCCGCCGAATCCTGTCAGGGCTCGGGGATCGCCGTCGCCCTCGGGATCGGCTGCCGACTCCTTGCGCCAGCTCGCGCCGTCCCACAGCCAGACCCAGCGTTCGGTGCCGTACGCACTGCCGGTCCAGCATTGCCACGGGGGCAATGCGCCACCCCACAGGACTACTCGCCGCATGACCGGATCGTAGACCGCCGAGCCGCCGCACAGCGGTGGCGGATTGCCGTCCCCCTCGGGATCCGAAGGGACCATGAGATGCCAGGCCACACCGTCCCACTCCCAGGTGTCGTCGTAATGTGTGTCATCGGTTTGTCCACCGAACATCACGGTGCGGCCGCGAACCGGATCGTACTCCATCGCGACCTGGTCCCGCGGCGACGGATTGCCGTCGCCCTCGGTATCGTCGGGAATGCGCAGCGACCAGAAGGCGCCGTCCCATTCCCAGGTCTGGTCGGTCGCGACGCCACTGGCATCGCGACCGCCAAAAACGACCAGCCGGTCGCGATCGCTGTCCCAGGCGTTCCCGGCTGCTCTGAGCATGGACGGAGGCGTCGGGCCGCTGGCCGTAAATGCGTGCCAGGTCGTGCCGTCCCATTCGTAGGTCCGCGTGTCCGAGATAGAGCCTCCAAACACGACGGTGCGCTGTGCAGCATCGCGCTGGACGAACATGTATCCATCGTACCGGTAGGTGGAGGGCGGGCTCCCGGCTTGCGTGACGGCAGACCAGTCGAGTCCGGTCCAGGCCCACATGTTGGGCGCATGGTAAGCAATGGCGGTCTGCATGGCGCCGTGATAGGCCACCTGCATGCTGGGCATCATTGTCGGAACATTGTTCAAGACATCGGCCGTCAGCCGCACCACAAGCCCGGCACTTGCGTCGTAGTCATAGACGCGCGCCGGCTCGCTGTACTCCGGGGGGCAACTGTTCGAGCGAGCGAGCAGCGTCAACCCGCTCAGGTCGCCCGCACCCATGCGCAGCGGGATCGCATTGGCGTAGTAGGCGACGAGCGACAGCGTGAGCAGGCGCTCGAAGCTGTGGCCGGTCCAGCGCCAGACCACCAAGTCTGTCTCTTCTCGCGACAGCGCCCGCACCTCGCCGGCGTCATCCTGCCAGTATATAAGCCGGACCTCGGTCGGCTCGCCGTCGGCCTCGGCATCGACGATGGCGGGCATGGTCCACTGCGCGCCGTTCCAGATATGGATCGCGCAGTCGCCGCCCACTTCCCCGCAGTCACGTAAGAAATAGATCTCGCCCGTGGCCGGGTTCACCGCGCCCTGCCGCATCGGGTAGTCCGGGACACCGGGGGCAGCGGCCGAGACATCGACTTGCTGCCAGGTTTGCCGAGACAGTTTCCACAGCGTCGCCACCAGCGCACCATCGACGCGAACGGCATAGAGGTCACCGGTCCAGGTATCGACCGCGAAGGCATAGATATCATCGGGAGCGCCCTCGGGGGCTGGAGCGATGGCTCTCTTGCCCCAGCTTCGGCGCTCCGGCGAGTACACCCACTCCACCGTCGGCGTTTCGACGGTGATCAGCGCTGACTGCACGGGATCATAGTAGGACAGGCCGTTTCGGGATGACGGATCGCCGTCGCCCTCCTCGTCGGTGGTCACCACCTCGTGCAGGCGCCAGCCGTCCCACACCGCGATACTGCCATAGCGCTGGTCGCAGCCGTGCGGTCCTGATCCGTGGATGCAGTAATCCACGAGGTAGGTGATACCGGCGGCCGGATCCTCGACCACCGAGTTGGCCCAGCCGACCGCCGGAATCTGCAGCTCGTGTCGGTTTTCCCAGCGCCCGGCACCGGTCACGCGGACGGTCGTCCCGTCGACAGCCGACATCTCGGCCGCGCCCACCTCGAAGTTTCCGCTCGCCGCGCCCTTGGGCTGCTGCAGGGCGGCCACGAACCACGGGTGCGCGCTGTGGCGATGCGGGTTCTCCTGCGTGCGGCCCACGATCTTGCCCCCGAGCGTGGCGACCCACTCGACGTCGCGCACGCGCACGCTCGGCGAAGCACTGCCGGCCTGGTCGACCGCGGTGACGTAGACCCGAGCGCGATCCGCGGGCAGCAGCTCGATCGCCGTGGCAACGCCGGCCTGCACCGGAGCCCGGCCGAGCTCGGCCCGGGGCGCCGCGGCAGCGCTGTGCACGACCAGCACCGATCCCGCCTCGACGGCGTCGGCCGCGACCGCGACGGACATGTGCGGCCCCGGACCGGTGGCATCGCTGCCCCACGGCACGCGGAGGTAGGAGACGGCTCCTGCCACGTCGACCGGGGGCGCGGCCGGTGCCAGCGTGTCCACGACAAAGCCCGGAGCTGGCAGGTCCAGGATCGAAAGGCCCGCATTGCCGACGTCGTCGACCGCCTCGACCTCGACCGCGTAGGTCCCCTGCGCGTGCGGCTGCGCATCCAGGGTGTACCGATAGATGAACGAGCTGGTCGTTCCCCGCTCCCGCGCCAGGTCCAGGACCTCGGGGCTGCGCGTCGCGACCCGCGGCTCGCTGCCCGGAGCCACGGCCTCGTCGAGCGAGAACGCCAGTTGAAAAGCGGCGCCCGGACCGAGCGCCGTGACCTCGCTGATCAGGCTAGTCGGCGGGGCATAGATGCGGACCGAGACGGTCTCGGGGATGACCTGAGGCGGCGTCCGGTCGACGACCACGACGGTGTTGGCGATGCCGCTGTTGCCAGCGGCGTCCCCGACCACCACCAGCACCGGCAGAGCTCCTTCTGCATCGGCGTTGCTGACCTGGTAGGTGCAGCGGTAGCGCGGAGGGCTCGAAGCCAGCTCCTGGCAGTCGAGCGGCGCGTGCGCGATGGTGGCCGTGATGCCGTGCACGCCGCCCGCCGGCGTCTCGCTGACGTCGAACTCGACGGCGATCAGATCGTGGGGTGCAATCGCGCTGAACCTCTCGCCATTGACCTCCAGCGGGCTGATCTGCGGTGGCACGCTGTCGATATCGAACAGGGCGAGGCCGCTCGAGTCCTCGACCTCCGCGACATTTCCTGCGCTGTCGGTCAGGGTGACGCTGGTCACCCGGTAGATACCCGTGCTCATCCCCTCGGCCACCTCGATCGCCCAGACATGGCCCAGACCGGTGGAGTCCAGGTACTCGAATCCCGGATCGCCGAGCGGCTGCATCCAGTCGACGACCGGGATCGCGCCCAGCGGCTCGCTGGCCGTGATCGTCAACACGGCGGTCGTGCCCAGACGCGCGGCCGGCGGCGTGAAGACCACGTCGATGAGCGACGGCGGCACAGCATCGACGTCGATGATCGCCGGCGCCAGGATCTGCTCGTTGCCGGCCACGTCGGCGAGCCAGACCGTCAAGATCTGGGCGCCCACCACCTGCGTGCCGGCCATCGACAGCAGGTAGCGGTAGGGGTCGTCCGCCGTGCCGTCGCGCACCATGGACAGCGCCCCCAGCTTGACCACCGGCTCGCGCCCGAGAGGCTCGTCGGTCCCGAACCGGACCTCCAGCGTGTCGTCGACGAGCAAGGCCTGGTGGCTCTGATAAAAGTCGACCAGGGAAGGCGGCGTGGTGTCGTAGACCACCGCGCCCAGCGCTATCGATTCGGTGGTGTTGCCCGCCAGGTCGACCAGCCCGTTGAGCAGCAAGGCGTAGCGCCCGTCTTCACCGTCCTGCACCACGTGCTCGTAGCGCAGCACCAGCGACGTGCCGCCGAGAGCAGCGTAGTTGTGCGACAGCGTGCCCGACTCCGCGATCGCGGTCAGATCGCCGACCGACGCCAGCTCCTCCGAGACCTCCACCTCGACCACCACCCGCTGCCCCCGGGTCGCCAGGACCGGCACGATGGTCGCGTCCCGGCCGGCCGCGAGAGCCGGCGGGGTGAAGTCGAGCACGACCTTGGCCAACTGGTCGTCGTCGAACGCGTTGCCGGCCAGATCCCGGCCCTGCGCGCGCACGATCTGAATGCCCTCGACCTCGTCACCGCGGACGATGTATTTGAACAGATGTGCCAGCGCCCCGCTTGCCTGATGGTCAGACCACGGCAGGCTGCCCCCCGACGGTCCCTGCATCGAGATCGCGGGCAGCCCGTCCACCTCTTCGCTCATCTCGAGGTACAGGGTCAGCTCGACCCCGGCCCGGGCGCGCGCTGGCTCGAGCGCGCTCGTGGCGACGTGCGGCGGTGTGAAGTCCAGCAACAGCAGGCCTGCATTCAGGCCGCTGGCCTGGTTGCCGGAGCGATCGACCAGGTCGACGGTGATCACCCGTGCACCCTCGAGCTCCGAGCCGGTCGCGGTGTAACTATAAAAATAGTGACGCCCGGCCGCGTCGCTCTGCTCGAGGTCGATCGCAAACAGCGCCTGGCGATCGGAGCCGAGGTCGAGCTTGACCACCGGATCGCTGGCCAGGTGCTCGCTGACCGAGAACTGCAGGGTGAAGTCCTGTCCCACGCCACCCACCTGCGGCGTCAGCACCGGCGTGCCCGCCAGGCCGGGCGCCTCCCGGTCGACCGCGTCGGCAGGGACGCAGCGGTGCAAGGCCGCGTTGCAGATCCAGCCGGGCGGGCATTGCCGGCTGTCGTTGCAGTTGATCTGCGGCAGGCCGCCGTCCGATGCCGGCGCCACCGTGGTGTCGAAAAAACACGCCGACGCCAGGGCACCGGCCAGCGCGATCAGCGGTACCACCGCGACGCATCCCCGCCAGCCCGGGCTCGATCGACCCGAAACCCCGCGCTCGGCACCGTATCGGCGCGTCTTTCGGTGGCGCACGGCTACCTCCAGCGCTTTGTTGGATTCACTGGAATCAAGGATACCATGCGGCGAGCTGGCACGCGAAGCGCGCCCACCTGGACGACAGGAGCGCCGTCACTTGTTGGTGGTGGTCCCCACCGGCACGTAGAAGTAGCCGGCCTTGAGCGCGCCGGTCTTGGCCTTCTGCTCGATCGTCTTGAGCAGCTCGAGCGCCTGGTCCAGCTTCTCGGTGGTGCCCTTGTCGGTGCGCACGCCGCGCGCAATGGCCTTGACCAGCGGCACCAGCGTGCCCTCGACCAGCATGGTCTGCTGCGCCAGCAGCGTCGCCAGGTCGCTCATGCCCATGCCGGCCGCGGCCGCCTGCTGCTGCCCCAGCGCGGCCAGCGTCTGGCCGAGCCGGTCGACAAACTGCAGCAGCGCCTGGGTCTGCTCGTTGCCGCTGCCGATCAGGTTGGCCTGCACCCGCACGTTGCTCTGCGCCGACTTGACGATGACGTCGCGCAGCTCGGCCATCTCGGCCGCCAGCGACTTCTGTAGCTGCGCCTCGAAAGCGCGCGCGCCCTGCTGACTGCTCTGCGCCGCCCACATCAGCGCGCCGCGCAGGTTGCCCAGCTCCGACAACAACTGGTTGAGCTGCTCGGGACCGATCGCCGGGGACGGCGGCAGCGCGACCGGTGCCGGCGCCGGCGCCGCGGACGGCTTGGCCTTGGCCGCGCGCTCGATCGACTTCTGCAGCGCGGCCAGCCCGTCGACCAGCGGCTGCAGCTTGGTCTGCGCCCGCGCCGACGCCGCCTGCTCGTCCACCCTGCCGACGTCCGAGATCGCGGTGTGCACGCGCTCGATCTCCTCCCCGATGTTCGCCAGGGTCGCCGTGACCCGCACCACCGGATCGTCCTCGGCGCCGCCGCTGCGCTGCAGCCGGCCGAAGCTCTTCTTGATCTCTTCCCAGCGCTGCTGCTGCCCGGCGTCGAGCCGTCCGCGCAGCTCGGCCAGCTTGAGCAGGTTGTGCTCGGCGCCGCTGGTCAGGGTCTGCGCCTCGCCCTGGTAGTGGTCGTCGACCAGTTGCTCCAGCTCCTGCTCGTTCATGACGGACACCACCTTGGCCGCCATCTTGTTCATGTTGCGGTACGAGCCCTGCAGCTTGAACGGCGGCTCGGTCCTGAACCGCTCGTCCGTCGACGCCGAGGCGATGTAGGCCGAGTTGACCTTGAGCACGATCTGCTGCAGGTAGAACAGCTTGTTCAGCACGCCGACGATCTCCTCGATCTCGGCCGCCGAGTAGCCGTACCGGAGCTCGGTGGTGGCGATCTCCTCGCCCTGCGCCATCCGCACCAGCAGGTAAAAATCGTTGAGATCGCGCGACGCCAGCGGTTGCAGCACCGCGTTCGACGTCAGCGCGTTCTCCAGGTAGCTGAGCGCGAACTCCCTCTCCTTGCCGCCCAGGATGTCGCCCAGGTTGTAGATGTCGGCTCGGTTGGCCAGCATGTCCGGGATCTGGAAGCGCGCGCCCGACTCGGTGTACGGGTTGCCGGCCATGACGACGCAGAACTTCTTGCCGCGCAGATCGTAGGTCTTGGTGCGGCCGCGCCAGACGCCCTCGACCCGGCGCTGGGCGTCGCACAGCGAGATGAACTTCTGCAACAGCTCGGGGTTGGTGTGCTGGATGTCGTCGAGATAGAGCATCACGTTGTTGCCCATCTCGAACGCCAGGTTGATCTTGTCCACCTCCTGCCGCGCCGTGGCGTTGGGCGCCTCGCCCGGATCGAAGGACTTGACGTCGACGCCGAGCGCCGGGCCGTTGACCTTCATGAAGACCAGGCCCAGCCGGTTGGCGACGTACTCCATCAGCGTGGTCTTGCCGTAGCCGGGCGGCGAGATCAGGAGCAGCAGCCCCATCAGGTCGGTGCGCTTGCGGTCGCCGGCGGCGCCGATCTGCTTGGCCAGGTTGTCACCGATCAGCGGCAGGTAGACCTGGTCGATCAGCCGGTTGCGCACGAAAGAGGTGAGCACCCGCGCGCAGAACTCGTCGAGCCGCAGGTCGCAGCGGACGCGCTCGAGCACGGCGCTGCGCGCCTCGCGAAAGGCCTTGAAGCCGGCCACCCGAATCTGCCTGAAGCGCGTCAGCCGGGTCAGGAACTCGTCGAGCCTGAGCCCGAGCGTCCGGTTCTCGATGCGCGGATGCTGGCCGAGCAGGCCGGGCACCTCGACCGCGCTGAGCGCCGCGCTCTGGTCGCGGTCGAGCCGGGTCTCGCTCAACACCAGCACCACCGCCTCGTCGAGCACCGGAGACAGCGCCGCCACCGCCGGCTTGTCGCTGCGCGCCACAAAGGCCTGCAACCAGGCCGCGGTCAGCTCGAAGCGGGTGCGCAGATCGCCCTCGAGCGAGCGCAGGTCGGCCTCGAATGCGGCGCGGCCCCCGGCGTCGTCGAGGTGGCGCCAGAAGGCGTCGCGCAGCGCCACCGCCTCGGCGCTGGTGGCAAAACGCGGCAGCTCGACGGCCAGCTCCTGCGCCAGGTAGGCCCCGGCCGGCCGCAGGTCATCGGCGTGATGCGGGATCTTCTCGGCCTCCAGAAAACGGCCGATCTCGGTCGCCAGCTCGTCGGCAAAGGCGTCGTGGGCCGGGCTATGGCTGAACACCGAGCGCAGCCGGCCCAGGCTCCGCGCCTTGCGCTGCAGCAGCTCCTTCAGGTCGCGGTAGTCGACGAAGGCCCAGAACAGGCAGGCCAGGCCGCGTGCGCGAGGCGCATAGCGCAGCAGGCCGGCGACCTGGTACAGGGCAAGCGCCTTGCCCAGGATCGCGGCCGCGTCCGCGTCGTGCACGCCGCGGTCGTAGCCCTCGTCGTAGCGGCTGGCCGCGTACTTGCGGACCGCATCGAGCAGGCCGCTCTCGGTGGTCGCCGCCAGCGCCAGTTGCTCGAGCGAGAGCCCGGCCGCGCCGACGTCGGCGTCGAACAGCATGCAGGCGGCCAGGTATTCACCGCGGTAGACCGCGGGCGTCTCGCTGACCAGGAGCTGCTCCCAGTAGTCGCGCATGCCGTCGAGCGCGGCGTCCTGCACCGGCTCGATGTAGTCGGTGCCGGTGAGCTGCAGGGCCAGCCGACCCTCGGTCGGCACCATGGTCAGCTCGAGCGGCTGGGTGTTGACCGCAAAGCGATGCTGGCCGAGCCTGATGACGTTGGCTCCTTCCTCGAACAGCTCGGTCTTGTCGCGAAGCTGGCGCGACGAGTTGTCGCGCGCCGCCTTGAGCCGGCCCACCACCTCCTCGGCGCGCACGCTGTCGCCCAGCGCGGCGAGTTGCTCCGCCAGGTCGCGCACCTTGAGCACCATCGCGTCCGAGGCGAAGTAGGCATTGAGCTCGTCCAGGGTCTTGAACCCGAGCGCGCGCCGGCCGACGCCCTGCAAGATGCGGTCGGCGGCGGCGACCAGGTTCTGGGCCCGGCGCTGCCGCTCCTCGAGCAGCGTCTGTTTGCGGCCGTTGATCGCGGTGTAGACCTCCTCGCGCTTCTGCGCCAGATCGGCCGCGAACTGGTCGAACTCGCCGAACCGGCCCTCCAGCTCCTCGAGCTGCACCATCAACCGGCTGAGCTGCTCGTCGCACTTCTCGGGCGTGTCGCACAGGCCGAGCGCGCTCTGCACGCTCTGCCCGAACAGCTTGAACTGCGCCCCGAACTCGGCCACCCCCTCGCGCTGAAGCAGCTCGCGGCGCCGCCCCTCGAGCGTGGCGCGCGCGCGGTTGACCAGCGCGAAGACCTCGGAGATCTCCTCCAGGATGCGGGTGCGCGCGTTGGCGTCCTCGATCTTGAGCCCGGTCACCACCTCGGTCAGCAGGTCGAGGCCGGTGGCCATGGTCTCGAGCTCCTGCGCCAGCGGCGCCACGTCGAGGCCGCGGTCGACCTTTTCGATGCGCTGCATCAGGCTCTGATTCTGGTCGCGATAGGGCTTGAGCGCGTCCGGCCCGAGTAAAAACTCGACCGCGCGGCCGGACAGCCAGTCGAAGCGCTCGACCACCTGGTGCTCGAGCCCGGCCACCCGCTCCAGGTCCATGTAGCGCAGCTCGCGCAGGCTGATCAACTGGCCGCGCTGCGTGCGCAGCGCCGCCATGGCGTTGACGAAGTGGTCGACGGTCTGCCAGGTGTCGGGCTGGATGTCGTCGAAGATCGCCTGCTGCCGCTGCGCCGCCTCGTCGAGCGCGGCGCTGGCGGTCTGCTGCATGGCGAGCACTTTCTCGAACTCGTCGATGCACAGCTCGCCGTTGCGGGCGATCTCCTGGATCACGTTGCGCAGGTCGCCGACCAGCGCCTCGCCCAGCCAGCGGTAGCCATCGAGCACGCGGCCGCAGGCCTTGACCAGATCCTCGTACACCGCCATCGACGGCTGCTGGTTCTCGATCATGCGGCGCAGCGAGTGGCAGTCGGAGATGCCGCGCACCAGCTCGGCGTTGCCGATCTTGATCCAGAGCGTGCCGGCGTGCTTGCTCGCCGCCGAGGCCGCGGCGGCGTGCTCGTCGTCCATGTAGGGCGTCTGCCAAATCCGCATCTGGTGGACGCGGGTCGGCTCGGGCTCGGCCTTGAACACCACCATGGTGCCGTCGGGGAACAGGCAAAAACCGTTGCACAGGATCGGGCTCTCGATCTCCTTGCGGATCAGGTTGTACGAGAGCAGCACGGTGCGGCCCTCGATCGCCTGGCGATAGACGAACATCACGTCCTCGCCATTGGGCGAGCGGATCACGCGCTGGAACTGCAGCCCGCTTGCGTCGAGGTCGAAGCTCTTGGTATCGCCGTCCTGCAGGTAGTAGCCGCCCGGGAAGACGATGCCGTGGTCCTCGGGCAACTGCTGGCACGAGTGGCCGATGGCGTCGATGCGCGACACCTGCCGCGTCCGCGTGTTGTAGACCAGGTAGCGGTACTGCTCCTCGCGGAACGGCAGCACCTTGAGCACGATCAACGTGCCCAGCCTGGCGTAGTGGATCTGCGCGTCGTCGAGCGTCTGGTCCCGGTCGAGCACCGGCTCGCGGAAGATGCCAAAGCCGTCCTCGGTGTTGTTCTCGACCTTGACCGTCAGGTCGCCGCCCACGGTCTCGACGAACACCTGGTCCAGGATGTTGACGTGGGGGTGCTTGCCGAAGACGAAGTTCTCACGGCCGGTCGCGGTCCACTCGAAGTCGTGCGCGGCCGGGAAGATGTGGTCCTCGGCGCCGCGGTTGTCGAGGTAGGTCAGGGTGCAGTCGTTGCCGACCGCCCAGCGGAAAACCCGCACGTCCTTGAACGAGGCCGAGGTCTGGAACACCGCCAGCAGCTTCTGCCCGACGCAGCGAAGCTGCAGCAGCCGCGCCTCCTTGTAGTAGGCGTAGAGCTCGCCGAAGTCCTTGAGAAAACGCGGATCGGCCAGAAAGCCGACCTCTGGCGGCGGCAGCGGCTCGAAGCTGAAGCCGTCGGCGGTGCGGCCAAAGCGCTGCAGGCTTAGCACGTCGCCGACGACGGTCTCCTTCTTGAGCCCGAGAAAGACGTTGTAGCCGAACAGCAGCCGGTCGCCGATGGCGACGATGTCGCGCGGCAGGCAGTTGTTCTCGGTGCGCACCCGCTCGTTGCCGAGCACGGCCATCTCGATGCCGCCGAAGACCTCGATCCGCTGCCGGTTGAGCGCGCCGGCGCGGCGGCCCAGCTCGGCCGCGCCCTCGATCAACCGGGCGCGGATGATCTCGTAGGCACCGCCCTCGATCGCCGGCCCGCTCGACTTTTTCCCATCTCCGGCCGCAGCCGCGGTCGACGGTTTCTGGTCGCTGCTGCTCATAGAGACCCCAGCCCGATGTCAGATCAGATCAGGCGACCTATTTCATCCTTGGCTGCTCCGTGGCGCAAGCGGTGAAGAGGTCGCGGCCTCGGCCGCGCGATCGGCCGCGCGCAGAAGTTTCGCGCGGCGGTCGATGGGTGGGCGCCGGCTGTCGCATTCTGCGACACTCGCTCCATGATGAATGGCGCGAGGCTGGCCTCCGTGGCGTGGTGCCTGAGGCAAGAGATCAGCATGACAATGGCCTTGGTCATTGCGTACCTTCACTTTCTACCCGCCCACGTCGAGAGCGAGTTCCGGCGTTTTCTCGAATGCGGCATCCTGAGCCGGGGTTTCTGCCGCCTGGTCTGTGAAAAGTGCGGGGCCGAAAGGGTGGTGGCGTTCTCGTGCAAGGGCCGAGC
>JAFGSX010000042.1 GCA_016934455.1 Deltaproteobacteria bacterium | reverse complement strand
GGACCCAAATCTCGAGCCGCTGGTCGACGCCGGTCCCGCCTGTCAGGAACAGCGCTGGTTCTCCGACAGCGATGGGGACGGCCACGGCAACCTGGCCGAGACCGCGACCGCGTGCGAGCGACCAGCGGGCTGGGTCGCGCTCGGCGACGACAACTGCCCCCAGGTCTACAACCCGGATCAGATCGACAGCGACGGAGACGGCGCCGGAGACGCCTGCGACGCGATCGCTCCGAGCTGCCACGACTTCGGAGAGCCCGGTACCGGGATCGCGCACCGCGGCGTCGCCGACGATGGCGCCGCGACCAGCGTCTACCAGCTCGACGCGCGGGACGCGGTCTACGGGTCTGCGGCCTTTCGGGTGGTGACGCTCTCCGGCGCCTCGGCCGGCCTGCGCATCGAGATCCAGAACGGGGTCACCTTCGACGTCAGCTCGGCCAGCCACCTGCTGCTGGCGGTGCGCGGCCACAACAGCAACACCCCGTCCTGGCAGGGCAACGGGCCGGTGCTGGTGATCGAGGACGCATCGGGCCGCCGCCGCGAGCTGCTGCCGCTCCAGCGCGACCTGCTCGGCGACGGCTTCAACTGGAGCCGATTGCGGGCGCCGGTCAGCGGAGGCGGCGACTGGCTCGCGCGGGGCGACACCCCGGATCTGGGGCGGCTGCGCGCGATCGAGGTGCGAGCGGACACCTGGGGCGCGGGCTTTGCCATCGACGTCGACGGGGTGGTCTTTGGAGACGCCGGCAGCGACTGCGCCTACCACTGCCCCACCAATTGCAGCGGCCGCGGCCAGTGCGACGCGGCGTCCCTGACCTGCCAGTGCCAGCTCGGCGCCGCGGGCGCTCTGTGCCAGGAGTGCGCGCCCGGTTTCGTCTTGGTGGGCGATCGCTGCCAGCTCCCGGCCGACGGCGATTACGATAGCTGGCCCAATCCGGTCAGCGCCGCCAACAGCGACCCGTGGCTGGCGGTCCACCACGCCAAGCTGCGCCTGCTGAGGCCCCGGGTGCTGGTGCTCAACTTTGGCAACGACAGCACTCCCGAGGGAGCCGCCAGCCTGACCGACGCCGTGATCGCGGGCTTTCGCGAGGCATCCCGCAGCCAGCTCGGCGGCGGCCCGGCGCAGCTCGAGTACGCCCTGGCGCGCGGCATCGTCGACCTGCGCGACGGCGTGCTGGGGCGGCCCGCGGCCCCGGCGGGCTGGCCCTACCTCAACAGCACCCTGATGCCGCGCACGACCCGGGCGGGCAGCGGCGAGCGCATCTTCGACTACGCCGCCCTGTTCTCGGATACCTTTGCCGGATACTACGGCTTCGACGACCCGGCGCAGCCCGGGCGACGCCTGCCGCTGTGCGAGCTGATCGAACGGGGCCTGGTGCACGAGGTCTGGGTGATCACCGCCGGCGACGACAACGATTCCGGCATGGCCGAGGTGCTCGAGAGCAAGCAGCGCTACGACGCCGCCGGCAACCGCATCAGCGGCAGCTTCGATACCTGCGCCGGCAACGGCTGCTTCGATCCCGGCGTGCCGCTGTGCCAGCGCTCGGTTCGCATCGGCTCGATCAACTACCACCGCGGCCCCGGCTGCTACCTGCACTCGCACTCCCACGGGGTAGAGTTCACGGGCGCGCGCGGCGTGGTGCCCCAGCTCAGCGAATGGTTCGTGCCATTTGCCAGGTTCGATCTCGAGCGGCGCTACGACCTCCCGGTGCCCAATCTCTATTATCTGCGCTGCACCGATCCCAACAACGACGGGATCCTCGATCCGCCGTGCCTCGAGTACCCGGCCCTCGGCACCGCCTGGCTCCACCACGGCAACGGCAACGTCATCCAGGTGCAGCCGTGGGATCCCGCCTGCGGCAACGTGCATTTTCCGCCCAACGCCACCTGGCACTACGACTACGACAACCCGAACCAGGCCCTCTCCTCGTGCGACGATTTTGGCCGCGGGCACGGTACGGCCGGAGCCGACGCCCTGTCCCTGGTCAGCGGCGCCAACTGGTCGTACCTGGAACAGCAGACGCCGGACTGCGGCGGCGGTTTTCTGATCTGGTGGTACCGGCACATGCCGGGTTACGGCTCGGGCCAGACCTTTGTCGACGGCAGGCAGATGCCGTCGGTGTGGCCCTTTATGTTCTACTAGCTCCCGCGCAGCGGAGGCCGCGACCGTGGCGCAGCACGCCTGGCTCGACCCCGGCCCCTTCTTCTTCGCGGGCGGATCGACCGCCGCCCTGCTGGTGCACGGCTTCACCGGCGCGCCGGCCGAGGTCAGGCCGCTGGGCGAGGCGCTGGCCCGGGCCGGCTTCACCGCGATGGCGCCGTTGCTGCCCGGGCACGGCACCAGCCCGGAGCAGCTTCGCAACCAGACCTGGCCCAACTGGGTCGCTGCGGTCCATCGCGCCTACGAGGAGCTGTCGGGTCGCGGCTGCGATCGGGTGTTCGCCATCGGCATGTCCCTCGGCTCGCTGCTGGCGGCCGAGCTCGCGCTCAACAGACCCTGCGCCGGGCTCGCCATGCTGTCGCCGGCCATCTTCTTCGCCAGCCCGCTGGTCAAGATAAGCTGGCTCGCCACATTCTTGCCGATCGATCGGCCTCAGCCCTCGCCGGCCCCCGATTTCGACGATCCCGAGGCCGACGCGCGCACCTGGTGCTACGAAGTGATCCCGGGCCGCGCCGCGCATCAGGTCCACCTGCTCAACCGCCACGTCAAGCGGCGCCTGCCGCAACTGGAGCTGCCGACGCTGGTGGTGATGAGCCGCCGCGACGCCTCGCTCAAGTTCGAGAGCGGCGCCTACGTGATCGACCGCGTGCGGTCGCGCGACAAGACCCTGGTCGTCCTGGAGCGATCCGGGCACAACGTCCTCGTCGACAGCGAGCGCGAGCGGGTGGTGCAGCAGGTGCTCGGCTTCGTGCGCCGGCTGACGCCGACAAGCTGATCTGCGAGCGCCTCCTCCGGGGCGAGAATCTCTCCCGCTTGGGGGATGGACCCTTTACTATCGCGTTTACCTGCCATCAACTGCTGCCTGGATGGCAGTGTCCGGAGCGGGGCAATGGGTCACCAGTACCAGTACCGGTTCGCGATCGAAGACCGGCGGCCTCTCAAGCTGCTGATCTGCGGGTTGCCGCACTTCGCCGCCTACGATCCAGAGACCCGGGAGTTCGAGTACCGCGGCCCGGGCAACCGGGCCAGCCGCCAGGCGACGCCGGACCTGTGCATCAGGATCGTCGAGCACGGGCTCGAGATCGATGCGCTGGGCAGCGGGGACGTGGTGCACGCGATCGTCTGCGAGCTGGAGACCAGGCTGCGCGGGCTGGTCGGGGAGATCAGGGTGGTGGTGTAGGCCCGTCGGCGCCGCCCGCGATCCTGGCCGCGAAGTCGTTGAGCTGGGCCAGCGCCGCGCAGGTGCGTGCGATCGGGTCCAGCATGATCGATCACGATATCTTCTCGGGTGGTCTGGTAAAATGGAATCTAGACCGCGCCGCTGCGCGCCCGGGAGTCCGACTATGCGATCGCTGATGCCGATCTTTTGCCTGCTGGTGCTCGCCGGCTGCGGCAACGACCCGCCGGCCGACCTGATGGATCTGCCCCTCGACTCGGCCTCCCTCTCGGAACCAGAGGTCACGGGCGGCGGAGTGGCCATCGGCGGTATGCGGGTCACCGCACACCTGCACGCCGTCGACGCGCTGGGCGGCAGTCACGACTTCGCGGTCGTGCTGTCTGGCCCGTGCCTGGGCGGTGTCGGCATCTACTCGACCGAGCTCGAGGAGGGGAGCGCCGACCTCACCGGCATCGGGCTCGACATCAAGAACGCGCACCACGTCGTGGACCGGGACGGCGGCCGGGACGCGGACGAGGACGGAGGCAGCAGCGGCCCGCTGACCATCGGCGACCTGTTCGAGCCCTACTACGGAGCCGGCTTTGGCATGCACGTGACCATCGGCGGCGAGATCTACTATTTCAAGAACTCGGCCGACGTCAGCATCTGGCTGGGCGGGCTGAGCGCGGGCTTCGGCATCAACTGGGGTCTGGCCGCCCAGATGCGGATGGCGATCGCCAACTAGCGCCCTGGCGGCTGGCACGCAAACACCGTCGCGTGCTATCTAGGGTATTCACTATTCGGAGGAGGGCTCCATGGTCCGCGTCATTCCCGGAAACAACATCACGTCCGCCAACGTCGACGCCAACAAGAATTACATCGACGGTCGCGACATCGCCAATCTCAAGGAGGTCGGCGCGATCAACGACGCGCAGACCGGTGTGCTCGAGCGAGCTGACGGGATCATCGCCGCCTTGCCGGCCAACGGCCAGGCCGATGTCGACGAGCTGGTGCGCCTCGAGGATCCCAACTACGCGGCGACGCTGTTCCCCGACGAACGCGCGGTCCAGCCCGGCCTGTGGAAAACGCTCGAATGGTCGGATGTGGCGGCCGCCGCCGAGATGGCACCCTTTGCGCCGCTGGCGGAGCGCGACCTGACGTCCAGCCCTCAGATGCTGGACTACAACAAGCAGTTCGCCATCGCCGATCTTCCCGCGGACGTCCAGAAGACCGCCAAGCGCGTGCAGCTCGTGCTCAACAGCGACAGCAATGCCACCACCATCAACCTCCCGGACCTCGAGCGCGCCATGGAGCCGGCGAGCGCGGCCCGCTTCAAGCCAGACGAGATCGAGCAGATGAAAAAGACAGTCGCATTCATCCGCGCCGAGGTCCGCAAGACGGCGCCCGCCATGACCGCGCGCATAGAGGTTCCCAAGCCGGGTGTCGAGACCCAGGACATTCCCTATTCGGGCAGCGTTCAGTTCAAGCTGACCACCAACACCAAGCTGGTCGAGACCGCCGATGCTACCTATAGCAACTACCGGACCTCGACGAGCAACCGGCAGTTGAACCTGGAGCGCTCCAGGACCGTCACCATCACCCCGCCGCCGGGCAAGCAGGTCATGCTCATCAACATGGATACCGGCAAGGAGACGCTGGTCAAGACGTCCCAGCAGTTCGCGCCCGGGGCTCTTAACGGAAAGTACCGCGTCGAGGTCTGGTCCCAGGGGCAGCGCGTGGAGAACGGAGAGGTATCCATTCCGTCTTCCCAGGTCGAGCGGCTGGCCATGTCGAACCGCCTGGGTTTCTCCTTCGTCGATCCCTCCGGCAACGCCCTGCTCCGAACCCAGATTCCCATGCCGAGCGACAACCGCCGGGGCTCGTCGAGCTACTACACCTACCAGCAGCGGTTCGAGTACCAGCCGACCTCCGCACCGCCGGCCCCCATCACCACTTCGCCTTATGGCTCGCTGAAACCAGGCGTCTACAAGATCGACCGGCCAAACGACCCGATCGTGGTCGAGATGTTCCCGGAGGGTGTGATCCGCCTCAATCGCGGCAACAGCCAAACGTGGCTCAGGCGTGAGGAGAACACCAACGAGAACGCCTACAGCGACTCGGACACCGGTCATCGCACCACGGCGCGCTACTATAACGGCACTAACCTGGCGTTCTTCAGCAACGGCAGCCATACCGGCTCGGTGCAGTTGAAAGACGACCAGCGCATCGCTTGATGACCGTCCGAGACCTGCCACCGCCCATTTCCCTCTCCCCCTGCTGGCAGATCGTGGCACCGGGACAGGTACCCGGAAGCGGGCGCCTCCATATCGTCATCGCGCCCGGCGCCAGCTTCGGCGACGGCACGCATCCGACCACGCAGCTCTGCCTGCAGGCGATCGCGGCGCTGGCCCCGCGCGGCCGCAGCGGCTGGCGCCTGCTCGACTTCGGCTGCGGCAACGGAGTCCTCGCGATCGGCGCGGCCAGGCTCGGCGCCTCCGTCGACGCCATCGAGATCGACGCCACGGCGATCGCCGAGGCCGAGCGCAACGCGCGGCTCAACGCGGTCGACGACCGGATCCGTTTTGCGCACACGCTGGACGGCGCCGTCGGACCTTTCGATCTCGTGGTCGCCAACATCCTGCGACCGGTGCTGCTCGAGCACGCGGTCGGGCTGGTGGGACTCCTGGCGGCCGGCGGCGCGCTGCTCCTGTCGGGGCTGGTGGCGACGGACGTGCCGGCGATCAGCGCGCGCTTCAGCCCGCTGCTCGACGGCCGCCGACCCGAGGTGTTCGAGCAGGGGGAGTGGCGGGAGCTGGTGTGGCGGGCCTGAAACCGCTCACCGCTCGGACTCCTTGATAAGCGGCCGGTTCTCGCCCCTGGGCAGGCGCACCAGCCAGCGCGGCGGGCCGCACGGATCCTTGCCGGGCCTGGGCACGGCCACCACCACGCCGTCGCTGCGCGTCGATTCGGCCGGGCTCAGGCAGCAGCGCGGCGGCCGATGGCACAGGTCTTCTCCGGGCAGCAGCACCAGCTTCTCGACCTCAAAGTCAAAATCTGCCGGCACCGCTTTCGCCAGGTCACCCAGCTCGTCGCGCGAGTGAAAGTAGCCGACGACCGGCAACGGCTTGTCGGCGGGCGGCTCGCCCGGCAGCGGCCGCATCCTGAGCTGCTCGCCGCGCTCGGCCACGATGCGGCGGTACCAGGCATCGGGATAGGGCGGGTGCAGCACCTCGCCCAGCTCGCTCTTGACGTTGCCGTCCAGATACTTGACGACGAGATCCTCGCCCAGCTTGCGCCAGCGCTCGACCGCGCGCTGCGTCTGAGCGGTCGAGTACTCGGTCAGGTAGTCGCGCGCCAGCTCGGGCGACTGGCCGTGCAGCCGCAGCGCCGCCTTCTCGACCGCGGCCTGGCGGGCCAAGAAATCCCCCTCCAGCTCGCGCTGCACCACCTGCACGTCGAGGATCATGTCCCGGTAGCGGCTGTAGGCGAAGTTGGCGACCCAGTTGAAGACCCAGAACGCCGAGTCCCAGCTAAAGCGGTACAGCGTGGCGACCCCGGGCGCCAGCGCCGGTGGCGCGCTGCGGATGCCGGCGTAGATCGGCAGGTAGACCGTGCTGTAGGTGTCGTCGACCCCGAACCAGAGCAGGCCCCCGATCGGGTCGGGCAGCCGGCTGCGCGACTGGGACACGAACGACCAGCCGGTCTGCTGCGTCGAGATGGCGCGCTCGTGGAGGTACTTGGCTCCGTCCACCTCCCAGGTCATCGGCCGCCAGCGGTAGGGCAGCGCATAGGGCCCGGCGCCCACGTCGTCGCGCATGTCGAACTCGGTACCCTCGAAGTGGTCGCGCATCAGCGCCATCACGTCCTGCGCCGACAGCTTCTTGTCCGGCTTGACCCACAGCGGCAGCGGCTCGGCCCTGGGATCGCCGTTGACCCAGTCGCTCTTGAGACCGAGCGACGGCGCGGCGCGGCGAAAGACGTTCCAGACCCGCGCCTCGCAGTAGCGCAGCGCGCCAAAGTCCAGCGGCGCGTAGGCATCGGCAAAGCTGAAGTCCTGGTCGCGACCCTTGAACCAGCCCTTGCCGCGCGCAAAGGAGATCACGTCCTTGGCGTACAGCACGTTGCGCGAATCGTTCAGCGCGAACTGGCGGATGCGGGACTGATTGGCGTGGGCCGAGATGTAGCCGTTCGGGATCCTCACCGCCACCCAGAGCGCGCCCTTGTTGCCCGGCCCCTTGCCCACCATCTCGAGCAGCCAGACCTCGCGCGGGTCGCCGATCGAAAACGACTCGCCCGAGCTGCCGTAGCCGTACTCGGCCACCAGGCCGGTCATCACCTCGATCGCCTCGCGCGCGGTCCTGGCGCGCTTGAGCGCCTCGTAGATCAGCGTGCCGTAGTCGAGGACAGCGGTCGGATCGACCAGCTCCTCGCGGCCGCCGTAGGTGGTCTCGGCGATCACGAGCTGGTGCTCGTTGATGTTGCCGACGACGGAATAGGTCGTCGGCGCGGCCGCGATCTGGCCGCGACGCTTGCCGCTGTCCCACTCGTAGACGTCGGCCATGGTGCCCGGCAGGTTGCGGCCGGCCGGCCGCAGCACCAGCTCGCCGTAGAAATGATGCGAGTCGGCGGCGTAGGTGACCATGGTCGAGTCATCGCTGCTGGCGCCAGGGCTGACCAGGATGCTGGTGCAGGGGCGCGCCGGCGCGGACAGCAGCGACGCGACCGCGATCGAGGGCAGCAAGAGAAGTGCCTTCTTCATCAGGACCTCGAGCGGCATGCGCCATCGTCGCCGCCAGGTTGGTAAGCAGTGGATCCTTGCGACTGACCCCGGCGGCGTCAAGCGATGCGGCCAGGCACAGGCCGGACCCGACATGGCGCGGCGGCTGTCGGCGATCGCTTCCAGCCGCGCGTTTACTTTTACCCGACCGTGAGCTATCCGGTGGTACAGAGAGTGCGAGTCGCACCGCGGCCGGGCCGCGCGCGAGCGACCCGCGCCGCCATTTAACAAAACCGGGATGGGGAAGACGTCATGCACAAGAGATCCGCGATCGTGGCGATGCTGCTGTGCCTGGGGATGGGTGCGGGCTGCGCCTCGGACAAGGGCAGCTCCAAGGGTACGGGGACGGCGGTCGCCGAGACCGGTGGCGACGAGAAGGCTGCGGCCGGCGATGACAGCGCCTACCTGGCCAGCGTCAAGGAGAAGGTCGAGGCCGGGATGGACGAAGTGCAGGAGTGCTTTGACAAGGTACAGGTGCGCGATAAGACACTGTCCGGCAAGGTCCGCTACGAGTGGACGATCCGCAGCGAGGGCAATGTCGACCTGGTCGAGGTCAAGAACTCGACCATGAACAACGGCCAGGTCGAGGAGTGCATCAAGCGCGCGATCGGCGGCTGGAGCTTCCCGGCCCCGCCGCGAGACAACTTCACCGTCAACCACACCTTCGAGTTCGCCGAGAAGACCAACTAGGGCCTGTCTTCAAAGTGCCTTTGGCGCCCACGCGACGGGCTGAAAATCGCGCGCGCTCCACAGAAATCGCTTGAATCGCGGAT
>JAFGSX010000540.1 GCA_016934455.1 Deltaproteobacteria bacterium | reverse complement strand
TGCCGCTGGTCGACGGGCTGTTCAAGGCGCCGCCGGTGCCCGAAGATGCGCTGCTCACCACCGCGCTCATCGCGGGCGCTTACGCGGCGCTGATCGGTATCGTGGCCGGCGTGCCGCTGACGATCCCGACGCTCTTCGCCGCCGCGCACGCGAGCGAGGAGAGCGAGACAACCGCGCTCATGACCTATGCCCTGGTGGCGGCGCTGATCCCGCTGGCCGCGGCGCCCATGGCGCAGCTCGAGGCGGCCAACCAGGGCGGCTACCAGGCCGAGCTGCCGCTCTGGTGCTGGTACGCAATGCAGATCTGCAGCGTCGGCTCCTATTATATTTGGTAGTCCCCCCGCGGCAGTCGCGCTGTCGCGCCCCTCGCGCGAGCCCATTTCTCGGCCCGGGCAATCGAGTTTTCCAGCACAAGGGGTAGCGGAGTCGATTTTCAAAGCATCGGGAATCGGTCGTCGGCTGTACACGACGACAACATGCTTCTCTTTTCCATTTTTGGAGGGTTGCGGTTTCGTTTTTTTCACGAACGTCGCCGAAGGCGGCCCATCGCATCGATGAAGACGGCTGATGCCGGTATTTGTCGAGCGCGCCAGCGGACGCCGGTTGTCGAGTTAGAATTCGATTGCCTTTCTCAATCCGCGCCCGCGCCGCCGCGGCAATAAAGCGTGTAACTGCGCAGCGGCTGCGCCCCGCCCGGCGCCAGGCGCCGCGCCGGCTGGTCGGCGATCGTCGGGGCGTGAATGGTGCGCGTCAGGCCGCGCCTGAGCGCCTGCTCCTGTTGCGCGCCCAGCAGCCAGCTACCGAGGCCGCCGAGCCGGTGCTCGGGCACCACGCCCAGCGCCCTGGCGATGTTGGTGTCGACGCGACGCCTCGCCCACCAGAAGCGCGCCGCGCCATTAAGGCCCGAGCGGCCGCGCATCGCGCGCAGCGGCCCCGCCAGATCGGGCAGGCCGAGCACGAAGCCGGCCGCCAGGCCGTCGGGCGCGTGGGCGAACCAGGCGAAGCCGGCGGGCAGCGCCTGGCGCAGGCCGGCGCAGAGGTCGCAGAATTCCTCGTAGGGGCAGGCCGTGTAGTAGGCGTTGTCGACGAAGGTGCGGCCGCTCAACTGGTGCAGCAGCCTCAGCTCCGCGTCGAAGCGGCGCCGGTCGAACGGCCGCAGGGAATAGCCCGCGCGCCGCAGCCTCTCGCCCGCGGCGCGGCCCTTTTCGACGATCGCCACCGGATCCACCACCCGGTGGGAGACGTAGTGATGCTCGGGTACAAAGCCGCCCGCCTCGAACAGCTCGTGGTAGTAAGGCCGATTGTGGGGCTCGAGAAAAAACGGCGCCCCGTCGCTGCCGCCGCTGACCAGCCGGTAGCGGTGCCAGATCGAGAAATCGACCGGGCCGACCACCTTGGCGACCCCCTGGTCGGCCAGCCAGGCGCAGGCGGCGTCGAGCGCGAGCCGGGCCGCGGCCGCATCGCGCTGCGCCTCGAAGTGGCCGACAAAACCGACCGCTGCGCCCAGCCGGTCGCGCGCCGTCGGGTTGAGGTAGGCGGCCACCCGGGCCACCGGTCGCGTGCCGTCGACCGCGATGAAGCGGCGACCGCGGCCGTAGCCGAAGAAGGGATGGCGGTCGTCGGTCGCCGCATCGCTGCGGCCGGAGACCGCAGGCGGCGCACCGGGATCGGCGGCGTAGAGCTCCCGCGCCAGTTGGCGATAGGCGCGCGCCCACTTGGAGGCGACGGTCACCTGGTGCACGGCGATCACGCGGCGCACCGCGCACAAGTCGATGTCGACCGAACGGCAGCAGCTCGCATTGCGACCTCGCCGCAGAGCCCCCTATATAATCGTGCGACCCACTGACCCGGGCAATGGAGGACGGCTTGACGGGCCACGTCCTGCTCGCGCTGTGCGGGCTGGCGGCCGCTCTGTGGCTGCTGCTGATGACGCGCTTTGGCGCGGCCGTGCGCCGTGTCGGCGCGCTGGCGCCGGACGCGCGCGACGGTGACCCCGCGCCGCGCATCTCGGTCGTCATCCCGGCGCGCGACGAGGAACACGACCTGGAGGCCGGGCTGCGCTCGGTGCTGGCGCAGCAGGGGGTAGAGGTCGAGGTGATCGTGGTCGACGACCACTCCTCCGACCGGACGGGCGCCATCGCCGATCGCCTCGCGGCTGCAGATCGACGGTTGCGGGTGCTGCACCGGCCACCGCTCGAGCCGGGCTGGCTGGGCAAGGCCAACGCGATGCAGCGCGGTGCGACGCTCGCCAGCGGCGAGTACCTGCTGTTCACCGACGCCGACATCGTGCACGAGCCGCGCTGCTTCGCCTCGGCCATGGGACTGCTGCGAGACCGCGACGCCGACCTGGTCAGCCTGGTGCCGCGGCTGGTCATCGGCACCTTCTGGGAAAACGTGATCCAGCCGATGTACGTCGCCGGCTTCGCCCAGTACGCGAACGCTGCGATCGACGACCCGGCCTCGCCCGACGCCATTGCCTCGGGCGCGCTGATGCTGATGAAGAAGAGTCTCTTCGAAGAGCTCGGCGGCATGACCGCCGTGCGCAGCGAGATGTTCGACGACGTGGGTCTGGCGCGGCTGCTCAAACGAAACGGCCGGCGCGTGGTGACGCGTCTGGCACCGCGGCTGCTGCGGGTGCAGGCGTTCAAGAACAACCGGCAGGCCTTTTGGGGAACCACCAAGAACGTGATGATGATCGGCAATGGCAAGCCGCAGCTAGCGCTGGCCGCGGTGCTGATCAGCGTGCTGCTGTTCTGGGCGCCGTGGATCGCCGTTGTCGTCGGCGCGCTGCGGCCAAGCCCGCTGCTGATCGGGGCCGGGCTGGCGACCCATCTCTTCCAGTTCGCGCTGCTCTACGGCCACGGCCGCAGCCTGGCGCGGGTACGGCCGGTGGCGCTGCTGTTCTTTCCACTGGTGGTGGTCGTCGTCACCTGCTGCACGCTGCGCGCGCTCTACCACCACTCGGTCAGGGGCACCGTGCTCTGGCGCGGCCGCGCCATCAAGGTGCGCTGAACGGGCCCGCCGCTATCTGCTGGCGCCGGGCGGCCGATCCAGCGGGGCCGGACAGAGGTGACGCATCTTGCACGCGGCGCACTCGCGACCGGACCAGACCGCCTCGTACGCGGCCTGCATCTCGTCCAGCCACCGCTCGTCCCGGGTCAGGATCCCGGCCTCGAAGTTGCGGCGGCCCTGGTGCTTGGCGCCGAGGCCGGCGCCGGTCAGGTTGGCCGAGCCCAGGTAGAGCAGCCCGCCATCGACGGCGATGACCTTGAAGTGCACGCGCGGGCAGTGCCGGATGGCCAGGCCGTGGCGCTGCAGAGAGCGGTGGCGCCGCAGCTCCTGCAGAAACGGCCGCGACAGCGGGCCACCGTGCAGCAACCGCAGCTCGACGCCCCGCTGCTGCAGCGTCTCGAACTGATCGAGAATCGAGAGGTAGCGATCGCGCGCCCGCGCCCGCGTGCCGCGCGGCGCCTCGAGCTGCAGATCCTTGACATTGGCGCTGGCGATCCAGACCGACACGCGCGCCTCGGCGATCGCCTCCATGACGACGTGCACGTAGTGATCGCGGTCGCGGACGAGCGCAGCTTCGATGCGGCAAAAGTCGATGGCCACGGGCGCGTCCCCCGCGCCCGAGCTTACCACGCTCGCCGGGAGTCATCACCGCCGGCCTCCGGAAGACGAGGCCGGCGATTGCGCGATCCGATCCAAGCGGATACAAGAGACCCACCCTGCACGGCAGCAGGGGGGAGCACCCAATGCATCCGATCTTCGCCTGGATGGTGCTGCTGACACCCGGTATGGCCTCGGAGACCGCGGCCACGGCCCTGGCTGCCCCGAGCAGCGCGTCGAGCCAGAGCGCCCCGGCAACCGCGGCCGACGCCAGCGGCGACAGCGACGGGACCGCGACCGCGACCGAGCGGCGCGGCACCCGCATCTCGCCCTGGCGCGCGCTGGCCTGGGCCGGCGCCGTCCTGACCGCGACCGCGCTCGCCACCACCCTGGCCGCCGCTGCCACCAGCTCTCTTCTCAGCGAGCAACTCATCGGCAGCAAGGGCAGCCGCGACTACGACCCGCGGGCGATCGCAGATGCCGAGCGCGCCGGACCGATCGCGGCCGCGACCGCCAACCTCGGGCTGTACGCCACGGCGGTGCTGCTGGTGCCGACGGTCGTGCTGTTCGCGCTGCCCGCCCGGACGACCGAGGGCCGCGCCGCCCCACCGACAACCGGCGCCACCGGTGCCAGCGCGGAGCATCGACCATGAAACGGATCGCCGCCGCTGCCGCGATATGGATCAGCCTGGCCGCCTGCGGTGAATTCGATGTCCCGGGGCCGTTCCAGTTCGACGACCACGCCGACCTCGACTGCGGCAGCCCCGACGAGGAGTACCGCTGCCAGGGTTTTTCGGATTGCGCCGAGCGGTTCGGCGTCGACTGGTACTGCGCCGACGGGCACTGCATGCGCGCCTGCGGCAGCGGTCGCTACTGCGGCAGCGACGGCTACTGCAGGGCGAGCTGCAGCGCCCCGCGATCCGAGGTCGCGTGCGGCGATCGCTGCGTCAAGCTCGACGACATCGCGCAGTTCCCGCAGACGTGCTGCGGCGGCTGCCCGGCGGGGCAGACCTGTTGCTCGGTCTACCCGATCGATTTCGAGCGCGTGCGCTGCGTCAACCTCGACGCCGACGTCGATCACTGCGGCCGCTGCGGCCGCGTCTGCGGCGACGATGAGAGCTGCAGCGGCGGGGTCTGCGGGCCGTAGCGCTCTCGCCGGTCAGGCCAGGCGCGCCGCACCGCGCTCCCGACCGCGACCGGGCGGGGGCTGCCGCGACGCCAAAAGCGGGGTATGCTGCATATACTGAGCTGGAAACCAACGGCGTGCTCGCGCTCGATCGCGAGCGCCAGGAGGGAAAAATGCCGCGCATCGCCAAGGCCGATGTCCATGCCGCGCTGGAGCGCGCCGCCAAGAACATCTCGGACGCCAAGACTCCGGACGGCATCGTCAGCCGCAACGACATCAAGGACAAGCTGGGCGAGCTCGACGGCACCGAGAAGAAGCTGACCGACATCTTCTACCGCTTCATCGACCACCGCGACCACGTGGCGGGGGCGCGCATCACCCAGAAGGACATCGACCGCGCAGTCGCCTATGCCAAGGAGAAGATCGTCGACAAGTACGACCTCAATCGCAACGGCCTGTCCAGGGACGAGATCGCCAAGATGTCCCTGACCGGCAAGCTGGCGGTCGAGCTGGCGCGCGAGCTCAAGAAGGCGGCCGCGGTCGAGGGCGGCACCAGCGCGACCGATCAGCAGGCGCTCGAGTTCATCAAGGCCAATGCCGACCGGAGCAAGCTGTGGCACGACCTCAACGGCGGCAACGTCGGCCTGCACGCCTATGCGCTCGACGCCACCGACGCCGCCCTCCTGATCGATGTCTGCAAGGCGTTTCACTACAATCCCCGGCTGCCCGAGATCCAGGAGCTCAACAGCTTCGAGTTCGATCCCGCGCGGCACGCGGTCTACGGCGTGCTCGAGACCGACGACGAGTCGATCCTGAGCGCGGTGGTGGTTGACAAGCAGACCGGCCAGGCCCGGCGGCTGGGCGTGTCGATGAACATGGTCGACGTCGACGTCGACGACGACGTGGCCAAGCTGGTGCCGGGCGGAGTCGAGGACGACTACTTCGACGCCTTCAAGGGTCTTTACCACCTGCTCAAGAACGGCCGCGACCTGCTGCCCGAGACCGACCGCCACTGGACAATAGAGAATTACCGCTAAGGCCGCCGACATGGCTGACCGCGCGGTGGCGCTCTACGTCGGCAATGCGCTCGCCGCCTACGGTTTTCCGGACCAACACCCGTTTGCACCGGGTCGCCACGACGCCTTCTGGCGGGAGGTGCAGCGCCGCGGCCTCGACCGGCGCGTGCAGATCCGAACCCCGGTGCAGGCGTCGCGCGCCGCCATCGAGCGCTTTCACAGCGCCGCCTACGTCGAGCGCGTGATCCAGGCCTCGAACGATGGCGTCGGCTATCTCGACGCCGGCGATACGCCGGCCTTTGTCGGCATCTACGAGGCGTCCGCCACCGTGGTCGGCTCGACCATCGACGCGGTCGACGCCGTGATGAGCGGCAGCGCGCAGCGCGCCTTCGTGCCGATCGCGGGCCTGCACCACGCGTCGCGCGACAGCGCAGCCGGCTTCTGCGTCTTCAACGACTGCGGCGTGGCCATCGAATCGCTGCGCAGCCAGCACGGCGTGCGGCGCGTGCTCTACGTCGACATCGACGCCCACCACGGCGACGGCGTCTACTACGCCTTTGCCGACGACCCGGACGTCCTGATCGCCGACCTCCACGAAGATGGCCGGTTTCTCTACCCGGGCACCGGCTTCGCACACGAGACCGGCCGCGGGCCGGCGGCCGGCAGCAAGCTCAACCTGCCGCTGCTGCCGCTGGCCGACGACGACAGATTTTTCAAAGTCTGGGCGTCGATCGAGGAGTTCTTGGCCGACCGGCCGTTCGATTTCGTGCTGTTCCAGTGCGGCGCCGACAGCCTGCGCCACGACCCGCTGACCCAGCTTCACTTCACGGCGCAGGCGCACGCCCACGCGGCTAGCCGGCTGTGCGAGATCGCCGACGCCAGATGCCAGGGCCGGATCGTCGCTCTGGGCGGCGGGGGCTACGACCTGGCCAACATCGCGGCCGGCTGGTGCGCGGTGCTCGAGGCGTTCGTGGCTTGAGAGCATCGAGCACCCGCGGCCGAGCTCGCCATTCGGGGGGAAGAGCGTGGCACCACTGCTGATCGACAACACCCTCACCTTCACCAGCAGCGACGACATCGAGCGTGTGCTCACCGAGGTGCGCGAGCTGGGCGGCCTGTCGCTCCGCTGCCAGGGGCAGCTTCCCAATACCGGGCCGTTCGCTCTTCACCTGGCGGTCGGGGCGCGGGTCGAGCCGACTGCCCATCCGACCCAAGTGCTCTCGGTCAAGGGCGACCAGGTGACCCTGCTGTTGAAAAGCGCCGAGCAGTTCGCAGCCGCGCTCGCGGCGCTGCTG
>JAFGSX010000539.1 GCA_016934455.1 Deltaproteobacteria bacterium | reverse complement strand
CGAGCCGTCGATCGGCCTGCACCAGCGCGACAACGCGCGGCTGCTCGCCACGCTGATGCGGCTGCGCGACCTCGGCAACACCGTGCTCGTCGTCGAGCACGACGCCGAGACCATCCTCAGCGCCGACCACGTCATCGACCTGGGCCCGGGCGCCGGCGTGCACGGCGGCCAGGTGGTCTGCGCCGGCACGCCCGAGGGCATCCAGTCGCACCCCGATTCGCTGACCGCCCAGTATCTGAGCGGCCAGCGCGCGATCCCGGTGCCGCGGCAGCGGCGCCGCGGCAACGGCCGTTGGCTGTCGATCGGTAACGCGCACGGCAACAACCTCAAGCACATCGACGTGAAATTCCCGCTCGGCCAGTTCGTCTGCGTCACCGGCGTCTCGGGATCCGGCAAGTCGACGCTGGTGCTCGACACCCTGCACCGCGCGCTGTCCGCGGCGCTGCACGGCAGCCGCGACAAGCCGGCGCCGCACGGCGGCCTCTCCGGCCTCGACCACGTCGACAAGGTGATCGACATCGACCAGAGCCCGATCGGCCGCACCCCGCGCAGCAACCCGGCCACCTACACCGGCCTGTTCCAGCCCATCCGCGACCTGTTCAGCGAGCTGCCCGACGCCAAGGTGCGCGGCTACCGGCCGGGCCGCTTCAGCTTCAACGTCAAGGGCGGACGCTGCGAGGCGTGCGAGGGAGCCGGCCTCACCCGCATCGAGATGCACTTCTTGCCCGACGTCTTCGTCACCTGCGACGTCTGCCGCGGCCGCCGCTACAATCCCGAGACGCTGGAGATCCGGTACAAGGGAAAAAACATCGCCGAGGTGCTCGACCTGACGGTCGAGGAGGCGCTGGCCTTCCTGGGCGCGATCCCGGTCATCAGGCGCAAGCTCGAGACCCTGGTCGACGTCGGCCTCGGCTACATCCACCTCGGCCAGCAGGCGACCACGCTGTCGGGCGGCGAGGCGCAGCGCATCAAGCTCAGCAAGGAGCTAAGCAAGCGCGCCACGGGCCGCACCGTCTACATCCTGGACGAGCCGACCACCGGCCTCCACTTCGACGACGTGCGGCGACTGCTCGAGGTGCTGCACCGGCTGACCGACAGCGGCAACACCGTGATCGTGATCGAGCACAACCTCGAGGTGATCAAGACCGCCGACTGGTTGATCGACCTCGGCCCCGAGGGCGGCGACGAGGGCGGCTACATCATCGCCGAGGGCACGCCCGAGCAGATCGCCGGCCACCCCGGCAGCGCCACCGGCGAGTGGCTGCGCAAGGTGCTGCCCGCCACCTCGGTCGGCGAGCTGTACGCGGCGCAGCCGAGCCTGCTGTGATAGCGCTGCTCACCGCAGTTGATCCCGGGTGGCGGGGGGCCGGCGAAAGACTTTTTTCGTTGCGCAGCAACGACAAAAAGACTTGCGCCGATCAGCGGGGCCCCGACAAAAATTGGCTCAAGAAATCTGAGCAGCGCATTAACTCGGCGAGTATTGAGCTGCGACTATCCAGAGCAGCGCAAATTTGCCACGGAACAAAAAAGGGAGATTTCATGCTTCGCTATGCGCTCGTCGTTTTATTTTCGCTCGGCCTGGCTGCTGCGGCCGGTGCCACCCAGCGCACCTTCACCTTCACCGCGGTCGTCGACACCGTCGACGACCCTGCTGGTTCCTGAGACACCTCTGGACCGATCTATGTGGTCGTCTCGTACGACGACACGGCAACTGACAGCAATGCCGACGCGCGCTGGGGCCGCTACAACTTTGAACCACCGATCGAACCCAATGGTCTGTGGGTCCACATTGGGGGTGAGATCATTGCCATCGGCGGCCCGTACAACATCCTCGCCCTCGCCGTGGACGACGAATCAACCTACGACAGTTTGCAGATTTTTGCCGGACTCGATGTGGCGCTCGACGCCACATTCGCCGATCCGGTGGCCCAGGTGGTGTGCGCTGGTCAACCCTCGACGTTCTCGAGCGACGCCATTCCCGCTGATCTCGCGCTGCCGCAATTTTCCAATGGTTGCGGCGTGTACCTCTATTACGCGGAGGGGGCCAATCGACGTACGACCTCCTTCACCGTGACCGACATCGTTCCCGGCGATCAGGCGCCGCGAGCGTGCTATCTGGTTGCATCGGGCACCACCTCGCACACCCTGCGCTGTGGCACGAACGAGATCACGGTGGCGTCCGGTCCGAGCACGCTGGTCAGCGCCACCGTCGAGCACGCCGGCGCCAACTGCGCGGCCGGCGGCCAGCGCATCGACCTCGGCCAGGACAACGGCGACGGCAGCGGTATCGCCAACGACGGCGTGCTGCAGAGCGGCGAGATCGACGACACGATCTACGTCTGCAATGGCGAGACCGGGGCGACTGGAGCCACGGGCGCCACTGGGGCGACCGGCGCGGACGGCGCAACCGGCGAGCAGGGCCCGCCGGGGCCGGCCGGCTGCAGCGCGCAGCGGCCGTCGGCGGCAGGCGTCGCGCTGGGATTGCTGATGCTTGGCGCGGCGCGCCGCCGGCAGCGGCGAGCCCGCTAGCGCGCTCAGTCGTCGATTACAGAATGAACCACGCGAGCACGCTCTGGCCACAGGTCTGCTAGACTGCGTGAATGTATCCTGACCGAGCGCGATCGCGCTGTGCGCTACCGCTGCTGCTCTTCGCTGCGGCTTGTCCCGAGCCCTACTACAACGACGACATCGGCATCCCCGGCGTGGCCACCGCCGAGGGCGAGCTGGCCGGAAGCTGGGCCGTGCGCCTGCGCTACATCACCGTGGCCTACGTGCCGGTCCTGGGCCACGAGGTCCAGAGCGGCGGCGACAAGTACTACCTGCTCGAGCGCACCTGGCAGGCGACGGCCGGCGACTACCTGGAGCGCTGGAGGCTGTGCGCCGACATCAACTTCGAGTCGGCCGGCCTGCTGATGACCACGCCCGACGCCACCCGCGACTCGGTGGTGCTGCTCGACACCCGCGCCCGGGTCGACCACGCGAGCGGTGAGTTCGGCACCGCCGACCACACCGAGCTGTGGGCGCTGCGCAACCTGCCCGATCTGCACAACACGCCGATCCCGACCCCCGACAACTACCGCGACGCACCGCAGCGCGACTGGATCTACGACGCCGACAACGACGGCCACGTCGGCCACACCATGCTGCTCAGCGGCTACCTGCAGGGCGAGGACTACTATGTCTGCCGCAAGTTTCACCAGTTGACCGGGGTGATCGCCAGCGCCGATCGCGTGCTCGGGCTGCACCGGCTGCGCTCGTCGTGGTCGGTGCTCGAGAGCACGGCCAGCCCGATCGCCGTCCACACCGGCGAGATCCCGTCGGACCAGGCGGAGCAGCACCCAGATCCCAAGGTCAACTGGTGGGAACAGGCGCGGCTGGCAGACGGCGCCGACTGCGCGCGGGTGCGCGCGGCCATGGACGACGGCACATTGAGCAGGCTGCGGCCCTTCTAGCCGTCAGCCGGGGGTACGACCATGATCGCACCACAGCCCTACGCCACGATCGACGACGCCATGACCGCCTATGCCGCACACATCTCGGCCAGCAAGGTCGCGCTCTTCCGTGAGCTCGACCTGCAGCTCGTGATGGGCGACCGCGCCGGCGCCCGTTTCGGCGACGCCTATTCGGACCGCCGCTGGTTCAACTGCCACTGCAACGGCGGCGTGTTCAACCTCGGCCACCGCCACCCGGCGGTGCTGGCGGCGGTGCAGCAGGCCCTCGGCCACCTCGACGTCGGCAACCACCACCTGGTCTCCGGCCACCGGGCCCGTCTCGCGGCGCGGCTGACCGCCTCCACCGGCGGCCACCTGCCGGGCGTGGTCTTCGGCGTCAGCGGCGGCGAAGCCATCGACCTGGCGATCAAGGTGGCGCGCGGCGCCAGCCAGCGGCCGAACGTGATCTCGATCATCGGCGGCTACCACGGCCACACCGGGCTGGCGCTGGCGACCGGTGACCCGCAGTACCGCGATCCATTTGGCCCCAACCTGCCCGGTTTTGTGCAGGTGCCGTTCAACGATCTGCCGGCGCTGACCGCTGCTGTCGACGACCGAACCGCGGCGGTTCTGCTCGAGCCGATCCCGGCCACCCTGGGCATGCCGCTGCCCGCGCCCGACTACCTGCCGGCGGTGCAGCGACTCTGCCGCGATCGCGGCGCCCTGCTCATCGTCGACGAGGTGCAGACCGGTCTCGGCCGCACCGGCCGCTTGTGGGCGTACCAGCATGACGGCCTGGCGCCCGACGCGCTGGTCACCGGCAAGGCGCTGAGCGGCGGCATCTACCCGATCACGGCCACGCTGCTGTCGCGCGAGATGCACGCATCCTTCGACGCGCACCCGCTGATCCACATCTCTACCTTCGGCGGCGCCGAGCCCGGCTGCGCCGCGGCGCTGGCGGTGCTCGACCTGGTCGAGGCGCCCGGCTTTCTCGACCGCGTCAACGAGCTGTCGGAGCGCATAGCCCGCGACCTGGCCGGTCTGCCTTTCGAGCTGCGGCGGCGCGGCCTGATGATGGCCTTCAAGTTCCCGGTCGAGGGCGCCGGGCTGATGGCGGCCAAGCTGCTGTTCGATCGCGGCGTGTTCGCGGTCTGGGCCAACAACGACACCTCGGCGCTGCAGTTCCTGCCGCCGCTGATCCTCAGCGACGACGAAGCGGCTGATCTGGTGGACAGGGTGAGGGCGGCGTTCCGATGAACGCGCTGCTGCGCGACGACGAGCTGGCCGCGCTGGAGGCTGCGGTCGGCGCAGCGCTGGTGCGCGCCGACGCCGGGTCGCTGCGGGTGCTGGGGTATGGCGAGATCTCGCTGGTCGCCGCCTGGCCCGCCGCCGCCGGCACGCTGGCCTGCAAGCGGCTTCCGCTGTTCGACAGCGAGCGCGCGCTGGCGAGCTACCGCGACTGCGTCGACCGCTATCTGGCCGCGCTGCGCGAGGGCGGTGTGGAGCCGGTGCCGACCGCGGTCCAGCACCTGGCGCACGACGACGGCAAGCTGGCCGCCTACGTGGTACAGCCGGTGCTTTCGGCTGAGGCGCTGCTGCCGGCGCGCTGGGCCGCCGGCGACCAGGCGCTGGTGATCCGCGACTTCGAGCGCATCCTGGCCGCGGTCGACGGTTGCGTCGGCCCCAGCCGGGGTCTGGACGGACAGCTCTCCAACTGGGCCTGGGTCGACGGCGCGCTGCGTTACCTCGACGTATCGACCCCCATGCTGCGCGACGCGCACGGCCGCGAGGCGCTCGACACCGGGCTCTTCCTGGCCTCGCTGCCGTGGGCGCTGCGCAGCCTGGTACGCCGCTTTATGCTGCACGCCATCCTCGACAAATACTACGATCGGCGGGGCGTGGTGCTCGACCTGCTGGGCAACCTGTACAAGGAGCGGCTCGGGCCGCTGGTCGCGCCGCTGCTGCCGGTGGCCAACGCGCACCTGGCGCCGCCGATCACCGGAGACGAGACCATGAGCTATTACCGCAGCGACGCCCGCATGTGGGCGCTGCTGCAGCGGCTGCGGCGACTCGATCGCTGGTGGCAGCGTCGGGTGCGGCGCCACGTCTACCCGTTTTTACTGCCCGGCGACATCGAGCGCCACCTTGCGTGACGCGGCCGGCGCGCAAGGCTGGCCGCAGACCCAGAACCCGCGGTAGATTGGATGTGACCAGAGGGGAACGGAGCGGTGGTGGGAACCCGCGAGCACGAGAGACTGCCGGTCAACCAGCGGGCCAGGGTCCAGCTTGCCGATCGGCAGGCGCTGTTCGATCTCTACCTCAAGGACATCTCGCGCGGCGGCCTGTTCGTCGAGACCGATCAGCCATTCGCGCTGCGATCGCGCATCGAGATCACGCTCGAGGTGGAGAAGGGCGGTGCGCTGCAGATCGAGGGCGAGGTGGTGCACATCGTCACCCGGGAGCAGGCTGCGGCCTGGGGCTGCGCCGCCGGGGTCGGCGTGCAGTTCAGCGACCTGGATCTGGAAAAACGCGACCGGCTGGAGAGCTATCTCGACGGCGTGCGGGCGCGGCTCGACCAGGAGCTGGGCGACGCACCGTTCGACACCCACATCGTCGACCAGGTCGAGCGCGGTAACCGCAGGGGCGATCTGTACGCGGTGCTCGGCATCGACCTCCAGGCCGACGAGGTCGAGATCGAGGTGGCGGTCGAGATGCGCACCCGGGCGCTGGCCGCCCTGCTGGCGCGCACCGACGTCACGCCGCAGCTTCGCCAGCGCATCGCCGGCGCCAAGAACGCGGCCGAGCGCGCGGCGGCCGTGCTGCGCGATCCGACCCGGCGCGGCAGCTACCTGTTCCGGTCGAGCAACCTGCCGCCCGAGCAGCTTGCCGACCTGGTCGCCCGCTGGCCCGGGGTGCGGGCCGAGGTGCAGCGGCAGTGGGAGCAGGCGTTCCCGGCCAATGCCGAGGAGAGCCAGCGGCTGGCCCGGGTCGCCCAGCAGGCGTTCGAGAAAAAGGACGGCGCGGGCGCGCGGCAGACCGCAGCGCTGGCGCTCAAGAAAAATCCATTCCTGTTCGAGTTGCGCGACGCGCTGCGCACCTGGAAGGAATGAGGCGGGGCCGGTGCGGCGAAGGCCCGGGGTTGCGCGGCGAGGAGCGGTCTGCTACCGAGGGGGCGGCACAACTGTTGTGCGGCGCGAGGAGTCGATCATGCGGCACGCATTCAGTCTCGTTTTGGCAGTGGCCCTTTGCACCTTGCTCGCCTGCCCGGCGCAGCAGAAGCCCGGCGGCGCCCCGGCCGCCAAAAAAGGCGGCACCACGCTGGCCAAGGTCGGCTCGACCGTGATCACGGTCGAGGAGTTCGAGGAAAAACTCAACCAGCAGAGCCCGTTCATCCGCTCGCGCTACGCCGACGTCGAGAAGCGCAGGGAGTACCTCGACAACCAGGTCCGGTTCGAGCTGCTGGCGCAGGAGGCGCTGCGCCGCGGGCTGGACAAGGACCCCGAGATCCAGGACAGCCTGAAGAAGATCATCGTCCAGAAGCTGACCCGCGACGAATTCGACAACCGGGTCAAGCTCGAGGATATCTCCAATGCCGAGGCCGAGACGTACTACCAGCAACACCCCGACGAGTACCACAAGCCGGAGATGGTGCGCGTGGCGCACATCTTCGTTCCCTTCGGCGACGACCAGGCCGCTGCCAAGCAGCAGGCCGACAAAGTGCGCAAGGAGCTCCGGGACAAGAAACAGGACCAGATGGCGTTTCGCACCCTGGCCAAGCAGTACTCGGCCGACGCCGCCACCAAGGACAACGGCGGCGATCTGCGCTACATGACGCAGGCCGAGTTCGAGCAGGAGTACGGCAAGGCGTTCGCCGATGCCGCCTTCGCGCTCAAGAACCTCAACGACCAGTCCGACGTCGTCAGCGGCAAGGCGGGCTTTCACCTGCTGCAGCAGACCGGCCGCCGACCGGCGATCGACCGCACCCTCGACCAGGTGAAGACCCAGATCAAGAACCGCCTCTACCGCGACAAGCGGACCGAGGCCTTCAACAAGTTCATCGAAGATCTCAAGGCCAAGGCCGGCGTCTCCATCGACGAGCAGCAACTGGCCGCGGTCAAGATCCTCGGTACGCCGCAGGCGGTGCCCGGTGGATTGCCGCCGCCCGGGCCGCTGACGCCGCCGGGCGCGCAGCAGCAGGCCGGTGTCGACCAGGCGCCAGCGCCGCCGCCCACCAAGTGATGCACCCGCGCGCTGCCAGGCTGCGCGCGCTCGGCGCCCTCGCCGCGATCGCGCTCGGCGCCTGCTCGCGGTCGGCGACCGAGCCGACCCCGCCCGAGGCCGTCGCCACCGTCGACGGTGCGCCGATATTCGCCTACCAACTGCAGCGCGAGCTAAGGCGCTTCCACGCGCCCGACGCGACCGCCAAGTCGCGGGTGGAGGTCGCCAGCGCGTTGCTCGAGAATCTGATCCTCGAGAAGCTGCTGCTGGCCGAGGCCGACCGCGAGCAGATCGCGGTCGCCGCGGAGGAGACGGCGGAGGAGATAGAGCGCGTGGCGCGGGGCTATCGACCGCGCGACTTTCAGGAGATGCTGCACCGCAACTACCTGACGCCCGGCCTGCTCGGGGAGCGGGTGAGCGAGCGCATGCGCATCGAGCGCCTGTTGAGCAGCCACGCCGCCGCCAGCCAGCCGGCCAGCGACGATGAGCTGCGCGCCTACTACGAAGCCAACCGCGGCCGCTTCAGCGTGCCCGAACAGGTCCACGCGCGGCAGATCGTGGTGCGCACGCGCGAGGAGGCCGAGCAACTGCGCGAGCGGGCGGCCAAGACCGCGTTCGAGGAGCTGGCGCGCAACTACTCGATCGCGCCCGAGGCGAGCCAGGGCGGCGATCTCGGTTTTTTCGGCCGCGGCGTGATGCCGCCGATCTTCGACCAGATCTGCTTCGCGCTCGAGCCCGGAACCATGTCCGACGTGGTGCCGAGCGAGTACGGCTACCACCTGTTCAAGCTGGTCGAGAAGCGCGCGGCCGAGCAGCGCAGCTTCGACGAGGCGCGCGAGGACGTGGCGCTGGAGCTGGCCAAGGAGCGCCGCCGACAGGCCGTGCAGCGCTACCTCGCCGAGCTGCAGCAGCGCGCCAAGATCGTGCGCCAGGTAGACGCGCTGGCCCGGCTGGTCGGCGCCGAGAACGCGGAGGCCACACCGTGAACCGCCTGCTGGTCAGCGCGCTCGGCCTGCTCGCCGCGCTCGCCGCCGCCGGAGCCGCCAGCAACGAGCGCCTGATCAACCGCATCGTCGCAGTGATCAACGACGACATCATCTTTCTCGACGAGCTGGAGAAGGCCACCGCGCCGCTGCTGGCGCGGCTGCCGGCGACCCTCGGCGTTTCGGAGCGCGTCCAGCAGACGGCCGCGATCCGGCGCGAGGTGCTCGACACTCTGGTCGCCGACCGGCTGCTCGATCAGCAGGTGCGGATCCTCAAGATCGACGTCAGCGAGCGCGAGATCGACAGCGTGGTCGACGACCTGCGCGCGCGCAACGGCGTGACCCAGCAGCAGCTCGAGCAGATCCTGCGGAGCCAGGGCATGACGCTGGCCGAGTACCGCGCCGGCATGCACAAACAGTTGCTCAAGCTCAAGATCATCAACCTCAAGGTGCGCTCCAAGGTGCAGGTGTCGGAGCAGGACGTGCAGAGCCTGTATCACCGGCAGCGCGCGGCCGCCGGTCAGGACGTGCAGATCCACGTCCAGCACATCCTGTTCGCGTTGGCGCCCGGCGCCAGCTCCGAGGAGGAGGCGCGGCAGCAGCAGCGCGCCGCCCAGGCGGTACAGCGGGCGCGGGCGGGCGAGGATTTCGCCGGGTTGGCGAACGAGCTGTCGGACGACGTCAGCGCCAAGCACGGCGGCGACATGGGCTTCTTCAGGCGCGGCGACATAGTCGAGTCGTTCGAGAACGCGGCGTTCGCTCTCAGGCCGGGCGAGATCAGCGAACCGGTGCGGACGCCGCTGGGCTGGCACGTGATCCGGCTGGTCGAGCGCAAGACCGGCGACGTCGGCGAGCTCTCGCAGGTCGAGCAACAGTTGCGCGACCAGATCTACCAGGAGGAGGTCGAGGTGGCGTTCAAACGCTACATCGATGAGCTCAAGCAGGGCTCGCACATCGAGCTGCGGCTGGAGACGCCGGCACCGCGGCCCGAGCAGCAGCCGCGACCGGCACCGCCGCCAAAGGCGCACCCATGAAACCGCGCATCGCGATCTCGCTCGGTGACCCCCGGGGAGTAGGGCCCGAGGTGGTGGCCGCCGCGCTGGCCGCGCCCGGCATCACCGACCAGCTCGAGCCGCTGGTGTTCGGAGATCCGGCGCTGCTGCAGCCGCCGCACGTCGCCCGCTGCACCGAGGCCGAGGCCGCGCACGCCGCCGGCGAGGCTCTGCACCGCGCCGTCGACGCCGTGATCGATGGCCGCGCCGACGCGCTGTGCACCGCGCCTTTGCACAAGACCGCGCTGCTCGACATCGACGGCGGGCCGTTCATGGGTCAGACCGGCTACCTGGGCTACCGCTTTCAGGGCACCCCGCTGATGACCTTTGTCGCGGGCCGGCTGCGGATCGCGCTGCTGAGCGTGCACATCCCGATCGGCGAGGTGCCGCGGCTGCTGGCCGAGTTCGGCGTCACCGGCATCGTGCGCCGCATCGCCATCTTCGACCGCGGACTGCGCGACGACCTGGGGGTGGAGCGGCCGCGCATCGCCTTGCTCGGGCTAAACCCCCACGCCGGCGAGGATGGGCTGATCGGCAACGACGAGGAGCGGCTGCTGCGGCCGGCCGTCGACGAAGCCCGCCGCGCCGGTTTCGACGTCAGCGGGCCGTGGCCGGCGGATGGCTACTTCGCCAATGCCGGCCGCGGCGCGCTCGAGCACGACGGCGCGCTCGCCTGCTACCACGATCAGGGGCTGGTTGGATTCAAGGCGCTGGCGCCCCGGGAAGGGGTGCAGCTCACGCTCGGCCTGCGCGCCATCCGCACCAGTTGCCAGCACGGCACCGCGCGCGACCGGGCCGGACAGGGGATCGCCGATCCGAGCAGCATGCTGGAGGCGCTGCGGCTGGCCGCCGAGATCGCCCAGCGCCGATCCGCCGCCCGCCGTTGAGCACCGCCCGCCGTTGAGCACCGGCCGCCGTTGAGCACCGGCCGCCGTTGAGCACCGGCCGCCGCGACAAATTCAAGCTCTTCCCGCTATAGAGTCTTGACGCCGCTTAGTGGAGGTCAGAGGCAATGGCCATCATCCGCGACAAGGGTTTGCGCAATCTATTTCCTTCGATTGTCGCCGACAACAAGATCACCAAGACCGAGGTCAACCAACTCAAGGACGAGGCGCTCCGCGACGGCGGTGGCCTGTCGCGCACCGAGAAAGCCGACCTCGCCAACATCCTGCGCGATCACGCCGACAAGCTCGAGCCGGACGCCAGGGCCGAGCTCGAGTCGTTCCTGGGCATTGCCCCGACGCCGGCACCGGTACCGACCCCGGCACCGACCTCGACCCCGACCCCGGCACCGACCACGACCACGACTCCAGCCCCGACTCCGACCCCGGCACCGCGGCCAACGCCGACACCGACCGCCACGCCGCAACCGCCCGCGCTGCGCTCGGACCGCGTGTCGCGCCTGAGCAAGCTGGAGGACGTGGCGCCGGCGTTCCGCCGCGAGATCCAGGAGCGCGGCGCCGAGTTCGACACGCCCGAGAAGGCGATGGAGCTGTTTGCCGAGTACGGCGGCAAGCTCAAGGCGTTGAGCCGGGGCCAAGATCCGACCCGGGTCGACGCCGAGGTCGAGAAGCTGCTGGAGGCGGGCCGCAACAGCCCGGCGCGCGGCTACGACGCCGCTGACCGCGACCACGACACCGTCAGCGACCTCAAAGAGGCCGCGCGCGCCACCGACGCGGGCAAGTTCGATCAGCGCGAGATGGCGGCCGACCACAAGGTGTGGACCACCACCTACTGGCCGATGGCAGGCTCGGGCGATCCCGAGCAGGACGGGTCGCCGACGAGCAACCTGTGGGCCAGGAAGGGGCCGCTCGACAAGCTGGACAACCTGCTCCAGGCGCGCGGCCAGAACGACCGCGCCAAGGCGCTCGAGTTCGAGCGGCAGCCGGCGCTCAACTGGCTGGTGGGCGACAGCAAACAGGGCCACTACATCCCCAGCTCGTCGGTGTCCGAGCAGAACGCCGAGATAACCACCGGCGTCGACTTCGACGGCGACGGCAAGCTGAGCGAGGGGGTCAAGGTCGACTTCCTGGACGCGCGCGGCAACTTCGCGCCGGCCTGGAGCCGATCGTCCTTCCAGCCCAAGCTCCAGGAGGGCGACCGGACCATCGACCTGACGCGGCAGGCGATCCGGGACTCCGCCGGCAACATCACCGGGTTCGAGTTCAGCAAGCCCGACGGCACCAAGCTGACGGCCGACCAGGCGCAGGAGGTCTACTACACCTCGGGCCGCGGCGACGGCAAGGTCGACGGCAGACAGAGCACCGGCTGGTGGGGTAGCTGCGACAAGGTGGCGCTCGCCGGCATCCTGTTCAAGGAGCCCAAGAAAGACGCGGTCACGATCGACGGCGTCACCTTCACCAAGCAGGACATGCTGGGCCTGCTGACCACGGTCTCCGAGAGCCAGGCATCCGGAACCGACTTTGTCGGCAACCGCTACGACGAGGAGGCCGACACGGTCAGGCTCAAGACCGGGGCCACCATCTCCGGCAACATCGAGACCGACGTCGAGTTCCGCACCGCCGACATGCGGCGCAGCGGCGACGTCATGACCCTCAACCAGATCGACCAGCCGATCACCATCCGCCAGCCCGACGGCACCACCAAGACCTACCAGCCGAACGAGATCGCCTCCATCTCGCGCGAGGACTCCAAGGACATGCCGGCCGACGAGTTCCACAACACCATCCTCAAGTGGCTGGGCGAGGACAAGCGGCCGCTGGCCTCGGACAAGGACGCTGGCTCGCACGTCTGGAACTACAACCTGTGGAAGGCCAACCTCAAGAACGCGACCGAGCTGACCGGCGCCGACCGACCGACCGAGCCGGGCCACAACGGCCCGATCAAGGACGGCAACAAGGTCGTCTCGTACGACATGGATCTCTATTACGGACCCAGCGAGAGCGGCACGGGCTACAAATACTGGCTCGAGTACGACGCCAGCGGCAAGGTGGTCAACAGCGGCTGGCAGAGCGGCAATCCCGACTTCCTGTGGCGGCCAGCCGACTTCAACGACTGGTCGGGCACCAACGAGCGCAACCCCTACGTCGATCCCAGGCTGGTCAAGGAGATCTACGACAAGTTCAACGAGGATTGATCGCGACCGCACCCGCCCGCTCCCCCTCTTCTCAAGCGCACGCAATCCAGGCATGATGAACGCGCACGATTGCAGGGCGCGAGGGATCGTCATGGCCAAGGCACCGGCATCCAAATCCAAGGGCGGTGGCGCGCCCAAGGCCAGACCGGTGGCACCCGCCCCGCCCGCTGCCGCGGCGCCGGCGATGGCCGCCGGCCGCGATCCCGCTCTCGACGCCGTTCTGAGCGCGCTGCGCCGAGTCGATCCCTCTTTTGCCACCTTTGCCGAGAACCAGTTTCGGGCCCAGATCGCCCGCGGCCGCGAGGCCGTGCCCGAGCTGATCGCGGCGCTCGACGACGCCGACGTGGTGCGGCGCATCGACGCGGTCGAGGCGCTGGGCGATCTGCGGGACACCCGCGCGCTGCGGCCGCTGCGCAAGAAGCTCGACGACGCCAGCCCGACCGTGCGGCGGCAGGCGGCGGTGGCGCTGGTCAAGATCGGCGACCAGCAGATCTTTCCCGAGGTGGTCAAGAGCCTGCGCGACCCGGACCCCAGGCTGGTCGTCGGCGCCGCCCTGATCCTGGGCCACATCGGCGACCAGAGCGTAGTCCCCAACCTGGTCGAGGCCTTCAAGACGAACAACCCCGAGGTCGGCTCGGCCGTGGCCTGGGCGCTCGGCCGCTGCGGCGACGAGCGCGCCCTGCCCTGGCTGATCGCGGCGCTCAGAGGCGGCTTCGTGGCCGCCAACGTCTGCGAGGCGCTCGGCCGCATCGGCTCGCCCAAGGCGACGGCACCGCTGATCGAGGCGCTGGCGTCCGCTGTCGACGACGTGCGCGCCTACGCCGCACGCGCGCTGGGCATGCTGCGGCGCGACAGCGGCGGCAAGATCGGCGGGCTGGGGGTCATGGCGCGCAACCAGGCCGCGCCGGCGCTGCAGAAGGCGCTGCAGGACCCCTCCAAGAAGGTGCGGCTGTGCGCCGCCATCGCCCTCTTCGAGCTGGGAGAGAAGATGGGTGGCAAGCAGCTCGTGCGGGAGCTGACAGCCTAGAGCGGCCGCGGGCGATCACCCGGCCGCGCGCGCGCGCGCAGGCTGCTTTTCCCCGACGAACAGACCGTACCCCAGGCAATCGACCAGGCCGGCGGGGGCCCGCAACTGGGCGCGCAGCGAGCGGAACGCCGCGCCGTCGCGCAGGCGCAGGCCGAGGCCGCGCCACCAGATCCTGAGCGCGCACCTCCAGCCGAGCCAGCGCCGCAGGTTTTTGGACTCCTCCGCTGCCTCGATCGAGTAGAACCGGCTGTCACGCGGGTCGAGGCCGGTTTTTTCCCACAGCGCCTGCCACTGCTCGGAGCTGAGCAGCTCGACGCCAAGCTGCTGCACCTCGGTGCCGCGCCCGGCCGGCGGGTCGGTGATCCAGAAGGTCTCGTTGATGCCAACCCGGCCGCCCGGCTTGACCACGCGCACCAGCTCGGCGATGGCGCCGTCCTTGTCGTCGATGAACGACAGCACCGACTCGGCGACCACGACGTCGAACGCCCCGTCGTCGAAAGGCAGCCGGTCGACGCTGGCGACCTGGAATTCGATGCGGTAGCCGACGCCCGCCCCGGCCGCACGCTTCTTGGCCCACTCGATCATCTGCGGCGAGCGGTCCACCGCGGTCACCTGGCAGTTGCGCTCGCGGGCCAGGTAGACCGCGCCCGCGCCGATGCCGCAGCCCACCTCGAGCACCCTGGCACCGTCCTCGAGATGGCACATCGCCAGCAGCTCGTCGGTGGAGCCGTGGCCGCCGGCGTGCGCGCTGACGCCAAGCACCGACTGCAGCTCGAGGCCGCGCGCTGGTGGTGGCAGATCGCCCATGGAGCCTTAATAGTAGACCTTGAGCTCGGCGTAAACGCCGGCCGGCGACAGGCCGAACTCGCTGCGCGCCTCGACCAGGTCGACCAGATCGGTCGAGCCGACGGGCAGCCCGGTCACCGGATCGATCTCCGGCAGCCTGGGATCCTTGGGCCGCTCGCCCAGGCCGTAGTAGCCGCCGACCGCCAGCTCGGCGTTTTCGGCCACCGACCAGACGAGGGCGGGGCCGATCAGCGCGCTCGGGTCGGCCAGGTTGACGACGGAGAAAAACGAGACGTTGACGATCGGCAGCAGCTCGTAGCTGGCGCTCAGCGCCGCGTAATAGCGGCCCATGGCCCACAGCTCGCCGCGCCGGTGGCGATCGTCGGTCGCCACCCGCAGGTACTCCTTCGCCTTGGCCGCGCCGTTGGTCTGCACATAGATCTCGCCCATCAGGGTCAGGCCGCAGTCGAGCCGCCGGTCTGCTCCCAGCGCGATTCGGCCGAACGGATCCTCGCCGCGGGCAAAGGTGACGGTCCCCTCGCCGCGCACCGCCACTCCGAACAGATCGCCCGTCGTGTCGAGACCGAGCACCGCCTGCTCGCGCACCTCGCCGACGAACATGCCGACGTCCCAGTTCCAGAAGGTGGCCCCGGCGCGGCCGGCCAGGATCGAGCCCTGCAGATCCCAGTCGCCGGCATAGGCCGCCACCAGGGTCAGCTTGCCCGAGGTGCCGAAAAAAAGGTCTCCGCGCACGGCGTCGACGCCCGGCTTGTACTCGCGGTCGATCACCACCGGCGAGAACGGCGCCACCAGGTCGAGCGGCGTGAAGAAGAAGGTCGAGCCGAAGCTGACCGGCTGCCGGCCGACGGTGAGGTCGACGTGCGGCAGCTTGAGCAGCAGCGCGGCGCGATCGACGCGCAGGTCGATGGTGTAGCCGGTGGCGTCGACGATGCGCCAGGAAAGGTCGAGCGCCTGCGGCATGGCCTCGCCGCCGCCTCCTCCCGGCGACAGCCCGAATCCCGCCAGCCGCGGCCCGGCCGCGATCGCCAGGTCGTGGTGCAGAGACAGCCGCAGCCAGTCGCCGACGCCGGCCTCGAGCTTGACCCGGGCGTCGAGCAGACCCTGCCCCCACGGATCCTCGGGCAGCAGGGGGTGGTCGTAGGGCCAGATGCCGATGTAGTAGCTCTTGACGTCGCCGCCCAGATCTACCGCCGTCAGGCCGGGCTGGTACAGCTCGACCGCCGATGCGCGCGCGGTCAGCAGCACGCCGCCGAGAAGGAGCAACGCCCTCTTCATCTCTTGATGTCCTCGGCGACCTGGCCGTCGACCAGCCTGACGACGCGGTGCGCCTGCTCGATCACCTTGTGATCGTGCGTGGCGAAGAGAAAGGTGACGCCGCGCTCGGCGTTGAGCTGGCGCATGGTGTCGATCAGCTCGCGGCCGGTCTTGCTGTCGAGGTTGGCCGTCGGCTCGTCGGCCAAAACCAGCGCCGGCTGGCTGGCGATGGCGCGCGCCACCGCCACCCGCTGCTGCTGCCCGCCCGACAGCTCGTTGGGACGCCGGCCGCCCAGGCCCTTCAGCCCGACCTCGTCGAGCATCTCGAGCACCGCCTTCTTGCGCTCGGCCTCGCCCCGGCCCTGCAGCAGCAGCACGAACTCGGCGTTCTCGTAAGCCGACAGCACCGGGATCAGGTTGTAGGCCTGAAACACGAAGCCCAGCCGGTTGAGCCGTAGCCGCGAGCGCTCGGCCGCGCTCACCTTGGCCAGGTCCACGCCGTCGACCACCACGCGGCCCGAGGTCGGTGCGTCCAGGCCGCCGATGATGTTGAGCAGCGTGGTCTTGCCCGATCCCGAGGGGCCCATCAGCGCCGTGAACTCGCCCGCTTCGATGGTCAGGCTGACCTCGCGCAGCGCCGGCACCAGGAGCGCGCCCTGCTGGTACTCCTTGCTCAAGTTCTCCGTCGTCACGATCGCCATCGTCCGCTCCCTCTTCTCAACGATGTTGCAGACATTGCACCGGCCTCAGCCGAGTCGCCTTGAGCGCCGGATAGATCGCCGCCGCCACCGTGACGCCGACCGCCGCCGCCGCAAACAGCACCACCTTCCAGGCCACCAGGTGCGAGAAGATGCGCGTGCGCAGCACCGCGCCACCCGCCTCCATCGTCTCGCCCGCCAGCGCGCTGTAGTCGAGACCGTACACCGCCAGCGGCCAGTGCCCCAGCAACCCCAGCCCGGCGCCGACCGCGGCCGCGGTCACGCCGAGCAGCGCCGCCTCGGTCAGCACCAGCGCGAACAGGCGCCGCGGCGACATGCCCAGCGCCAGCAAGACGCCCAGCTCGCGCAGCCGTTCGAGCACCGACATCAGCACCGTGTTCATGATGCCGATGGCGATGATGACGCCGATGATGGCGGCAAACAGATAGAGACCCGCGTCGTCGAGCAGCACGAACTCGTAGAGCTGCGGCAGCGCCTCGCGCCAGGGCAAGACCTCGACGCTTGCGGGCAGCGCGCGCCGCAGGGCGGCCAGCGCGCGATCGGTCTGCCGCGCGTCGGCCAGGTGCAGCGCAAGCTGGGTGACGTCGTCGCCCAGCCCGAGCAACTCCTGCCCATCGGCGAGCTGGATCTGGGCATAAAAGCCATCGATCTCGTCGACACCCAACCGAAAGAGGCCGCTGACGCGGAACAGCCGGCTCTGGATGGCGCCGCTGCTCTGCGCCATCAGCACCACCTTGTCTCCGACGCCGACGTGCAGCTTGCGCGCCAGCGCCTGTCCCAGCACCATCCCGCGCCGCGCGCCGTCGAGGTGCCGGCCTTCGACCACGTAATCGCAGATCTCGTTGACCCGGCACTCCAGCGCCGGCTCGACCGCGCTCAGCGCCACACCGACCGATCCCGTCGGCGAGCTGAGCAGACCCTGCACGAAGACCCGCGGCACCAGCGTGGCGCCCGGTACCAGCTTCGCGATCTGCCGGCGCAGCGCCGGCGTGCCGGGCACCGCGATCTCGGCGCGGCGCGTCTTCTGCCAACCCGCGCCCTGCACCACGACGTGGCCGGCCAGGGCGCCCACGCCCGAGTCGATCATCTGACCGTGAGCTCCGTCTGCGATTCCCACCCACACGATCAGCATCGCCAGGCCGAGACCGATCGCCGCACCGGTGATCACCGTGCGCCGAAGGTGGCGACGCAGGTTGCGCAGGGCGAGCCCGAGAAGCGTCATGCTCACTCCTGCCTCATGGCGACGACGGGCTGCAGCCGCGCCGCGCGCCAGGCGGGCCACAGCGAAGCCAGCAGGGTGACGGCGAACAGGCCGCCGATGGTGGCCAGCGCGCCGTAAGCCTGCAGCGAACCGTGCAGGACCGGCTCGAACAGCGCGCCCATCCAGCTCCAACCCTGGGTGATGAAACCGAGGTCGATGCCGCGGCGCACCAGGTACCAGTCCAGGAGCAGCCCGAGCGCACCGCCGGCCAGCGCGGCCAGCGCGGCCAGGCAGCACGACTCGAGCAGCACCAGCGCGACCGTGCGGCGCGGACCGAGCCCGAGCGCCAGCAGCACGCCCAGCTCCTGGGTCCGCTCGAAGACCGACATCAGCGAGGTGTTGAGGATGCCCAGCGCCGCGACCGAAAAGACGGTGAACAGCACGATCCACACGGTCACCGACTGCAGGTTGAGCAACTGCGCCACCGCCGGCTGCACCTGGCGCCAGTCGCGCACCAGCAGGCCGCGGCCGGCCAGCGCCGTGCGGCAGCCTTCGGCCAGCGCCGGGATCTGATCGAGCTCGCGCGCCAGCAACGCGATCTCGTGGGCCTGGCGCTCCAGCCCCAGCATGCTGCGCAAGCCGGCCAGGTGCACGAACGCACCGGCGCGATCCGTCGCCACCGAGCCTGTGCGCACGACGCCGACCACGCGCAACAGCTCGCTGGCGAGCGCACCGTCGGCCGCCTGCGCCACCGCCACCACCTCGCCGCCGACGTCGACCTGAAGCGTCTCGGCCAGCCCCTCGCCGAGCACGATCTGCGAGCCGGGCTGCGGGTCGAGAAACCGGCCGCGCAGCACGCGCTCGGCGACGCGGGTCAGGGCCTGCTCGCGGCCGGGAGCGACGCCGGTCAGCAGGGCGCCGGCGGCCTGATCGGACGCGGCCAGCAGCACATAGCCGAACAGGCGCTGCGCGGCGGCCGCGGTCAGCGGCAGCGCGGCCACCTGCGCCAGCAGCGAGTCCGCGTCGTCGATGGTGTCGTAGAGAGCGCGCTCCTGTGGAAACGCGGGGGCGTGGATCTGCACGTGCCCGAGGCTGCGCGTGACGACGGTGTCAAAACCCTGCTCGAACAGGCCGTCCGACAGCGCGATGGCCGCCATGCTGAAGGCGACCCCGATCGCCATCGCCGCGATCGTGATCAGAGTGCGCCGCGGTTGCCGCCAGATGTTGCGCCAGGCCAGCTTGAGCAGCATCCGCATGGCGTTTCCGCTCCGCCGGCCGGCCGCCCGGCCCGCCCGAGCGCGGTCAGCGCTTGAGCGCCTGCAGCGTGAAGGTCGAGTCCGGCAGGTCGATGTCGAACTTCAGGTCGCCGTAGCTCATCTCGGTGAATTCGTCCGGCTTGTCCGCGGGCACCAGCTTCATGTGGGTCGGGATGGTGCGGTCTCCCAGCTTCTTGACCTCGTCGTAGGTCATGGTCCGCACCAGAGTCCCCTTCTCGTCGAAGTAGGTGATGTTATCCGGAAGCTGGTCGCTGCCGCGCACCCGGGCCACCACCTTGCCCCAGACCACCGGCGCGTCGGGCCTGGGGACGCATGCGATCACGTAGTGCTGCTGCGGGTTATCCTTGGGCCGCGACTCCATGGTGCAGGTGAAGTCGTCGACGAAGCGCGACTCCCGGACCAGGTCGTCGTTGGTGAAGTGGCTGCCCATCCACGAGCCGGACATCATCGAGGCCGGGACCTTGATCGTGCGGTCGACCTTGGGCAGGTAGTTCCAGATGTCCTGATCGACCTTGAGCGTGGCGGTGCCCTTCTCCTTGGCCGGAGCCTCGATCACGATCAGGGTCTTGTCGGTGCCCTTGGACCAGCTCTTGAGCGTGAGCTTGCGGTCCCAGCGCGCGGTCTTGACGTGCATGGTGACCGTGCCGACGCTCGACTTGCCGCGCATCAGGTCGTCGGTGCGGTTGAGCAGATCCTCCACCGTGGGCTCGGCCGGTGGCGACTTGGCGCCGCCGGCGTTGGACGACAGCAGCAGGGCCAGGACAGCTCCGGCCCCGGGCAGGCCGCGCAGAGCGGGGTGCGGACGGGCGTGGGTTTTCATGGTGTCCTCCGGGCAAAATCTGTTTTAGAACGACAGCTCGACAGGATTGTGCCACGGCCTGTTTCTCACGAGAAACGCAAAGTCCGTGAGAGGAGCGGCGATGGCGAGCGTGAAGCGACCCTACGGCCCGTGGAGCTGCTCCATGCTGGCGGAGCTGCGGCGGCATCGTCTGCTCAAGGTCGACGCCTTCGTTAGCTGGCTGGCCGAGCGCGGCATCGAGGTCGACCGCACGCTGGTCTCGCACTGGATCGCCGGCCGCTCGCACCTGCCGGCCGATCTGCTGCCGCTGCTGGCCGAATTCACCGGCCAGCCCGAGCAGGTGTTCGACGCCTTCGTACACCCCGCCTCGTGCGAGCTGGTGCACGTCCCGCGCGGGGTCAAGGGCGACCGCGAGCTGACCGAGCTGCTGCTGGCGGTGGGCGCCGCCTTTGGCCACCTGCAGCACCTGGCGGTCATGGCGCGCGCACCGGCCTCGCCCGGCGGCGTGCAGATCACGGCCGAAGAGCGCAGCGAGCTGCTCGATCACCTGCAGTCGCTGATCCAGCAGCTGATCGATCTCAAGGCGCAGCTCGCCAGCGAGACCAGCGGTCGGAGCGCAGCCGCGCTTCGCGCCGCGCAGGAGGAGCCCCATGGCTAGACAGCACGCCCGGGATGTCGCACGCGACCTCTTGCAGTTCATCGCCTGCAGCCCGACCGCGGCCCACGCCGTGGCCGCGGCCGCGGCCCGCCTCGACGCCGCCGGCTTCCGCCGGCTCGACGAGCGCGACGCCTGGCAGCTCGCCGCCGGCGACGCCTGCTACACGGTGCGCAACCACCACGCGCTGGTCGCTTTCCGGGTCGGCCGCGGCGACCCGGCGCAGGTCGGCTTCCGACTGGCCGGCGCCCACACCGACGCGCCCGGGCTTCACCTCAAGCCCAACGCCGCCTACCTCAACCAGGGCTACCTGCAGCTCGGGGTCGAGGTCTACGGCGGCCCGCTGCTGGCGAGCTGGGTCGACCGCGACCTGACCCTGGCCGGCAAGCTGTTCGTGCGCGAGCCCAAGGGGCCGCCGCGACCGGTGCTGGTGCACGGCGATCGGCCGCTCTGCCGTATCCCGCTGCTGGCGATCCACTTCCAGCGCGACGTCAACGAGCAGGGGCTCAAGTTCGACAAGCAGAAGCACCTGCCGCCGATCGTCGGCGTCGGTGGCGCGCGCGACCTCAAGTTCGAGCGGCTGCTCAGGCTGCTGGCCGACGGCGCCGGCGTCGACCTCAAGCGCGTGGTGGCCTGCGACCTCGAGGTGGTCGACACGCAGCCGCCGGCGCTGGGAGGGCTGGACGATAGCCTGATCTTCGCGCCCCGCATCGACAACCTGGCCGGCTCGCACGCGGCGCTGACGGCGCTGATCGAGCAGCGCAGGCCGGGGGCGGCGAGCAGCGTGATCGCGCTCTTCGACAGCGAGGAGGTGGGGTCGCAGACGGTCGCCGGCGCCGGCTCGTTCTTGGTCGACGGCGTGCTCGAGCGGCTGACGGCGCTGGCCGGCGGCGGTCGCGAGGCCTATCTGCGGGCGCTGGCGCGCTCGTTTCAGGTCTCGGTCGACGCCGCGCACGCGGTGCACCCCAACCACGCCGAGTTTCACGACGCCAACCACCGGGTCGAGCTCAACCGCGGGCCGGTGCTCAAGATCAACGCGCAGCAGCGCTACGCCACCAGCCCCGAGACCGCGCACTGGTTCGAGCACTGCTGCCAGCGCGCCAAGGTGCCGGTGCAGCGCTACATCCACCGCACCGATCTGACGGCGGGCACCACCATCGGCCCGATCAGCGCGACCCGGCTCGGCGTGCCGACCGTCGACGTCGGCAGCGCGATCCTGTCGATGCACTCGATCCGCGAGACCGGCGGCGCGTTCGATCAGGAGCTGATGATCAAGGCGCTGGGTCAGCACCTGGCGTCTTAGACCCAACGCTCACCTCATTGCGCTGCTCAACGCAGTTGATCCTGCGTGGCGGGGGGCCGGCGGAAGGCTTTTTTCTGAGCCTGCGAAGATAAAAAGACATACGCCGATCAGCGGGCCCCTGCCGAAAATTGGCTCAATTCAAGCGAGCTGCGGGGTCAGAACCCCCGCCGCTTGCGGGTCTCGATCAGGAGCTCGGGCGTCATGTGCGTCATGACGACGTCGCGCGGCCGTCCGCGGTAGTTGATCGCCTTCTCCTGCACCGGCGATAGCGGCCAGTGACAGGCGTGAACCAGCGCGATGCAGGGCGCGTTGTCGGCGAAGATCACCGCCCACAGCTTGCTGTACTTCTCGACCTCGAACGCCCAGCGCTCGAACTCCAGGATCGCCGCCTGGGCCAGGCCGCTCTGCCGCCGGTGGATCTCGGGGATGGCGATGTCGAACTCGCGCGAGCGATGGCGCACCAGCCCGCGAAAATAGAGCAGGAAAAAACCGACCGGTGTGCCGTCGTCGAGATCGATGATCAGGATCTCGACGTTCTTGGCCAGCACCGCCTTCTTGATCTCGTACCGGTTGGGCGGCTCCGGGTACTCCAGAAACTGAAAAACGTCGGACTGCGCGCACCAGCGCTCGAGCATCTCGTAGTCGCTCTCGGCCACCGGCCGCAACCGCACCCCGGGAAAGCTCTTCCGGTCTGTCATGCGCCGACTCTACCACGGGATCGGCAGCCGGCGCGGCCGCACCCGGTCGTCCAGCCGCTGCAGCCCGGCCCGCAGCGCTGCGTCGAGCGCCGCCCGGTACTCGGCGCCGGTGATGGCGCGGTCGATGCCCGGTTCGCGCCGCGCGCTCCCGCACGGTCGGTACTGATCCATCACGTTGACGTAGATGTGCGGCGAGATCTGCTCGGCCAAAAAGCGCATGACCCCGGCCGTGCCCGCGACGTCGTTGGGCATGACCAGGTGGCGCACCAGCAGCCCGCGCCGGGCCACGCCGTCGGCGTCGATCGCCAGGTCGCCCACCTGGCGCTGCATTTCGCGCAGCGCCGCGCAGGCGACCGCCCGGTAATCGTCGACGCCGCACAACCGCCGCGCCCAGGCGTCGTCCCAGAACTTGAAGTCCGGCATGTAGATGTCGACCACGCCGTCGAGCAGCCGCAGCGTCTCGAGCGCGTCGTAGCCGCCCGAGTTGTAGACCAGCGGCAACCGCAGCCCGGCCGCGATCGCCAGCGGCAGCGCGGCCAGCCACTGCGGCACCACGTGCGAAGGCGTGACCAGGTTGATGTTGTGGCAGCCACGGGCTGCCAGCTCGAGCATCATGGCCGCGATCTGGCCGGGCGCGGCCTCGATCACGCCGTCGTCGAGCAGGCCGTGGCGTGCCCCGGCCAGTGGCGGCCGGTGGCTGATGTCGTGGTTCTGGCAGAAGCAGCACAGCAGGTTGCAGGAGCCGAAGAAGATCGTGCCCGAGCCGCGCTGGCCGACCAGCGGCGCCTCCTCGCCGAAGTGGGGATGCAGGCTGGCGACCAGGGCGGCGGCGCCGGTGCCGCAGATCCCCGGTTCTCCGGCCAGCCGGTCGACGCCGCAGCGCCGCGGGCAGACCCGGCACGGCGTCAGCAGGGCGCGCGCCTGCTCCACGCGCTGCTGCAGCTCGCCGCTCCGGTACAGACGCAGGTAGCTCGCTTCCACTGGCACACCCCGCGGCGCAACAGATATCATCGGTTCGGGAGATCGCCGCGATGAGAATAGCCCACCTCGCGCCGCCCGCCTTGCTCGGAGCGCTGGCCCTGCTCGCCTGCACGGATCCACAGCCGGCCGCCGACGCGGGCGCCGCCTCGGACGCCGGCGTCGGCGATCGCGCGACAGGCCAGGACCGCAGCGTCGGCTACGACGTCCATTTTCCGCGGCGCGACGCCGGGTCCGGCTGCGGCGACGTCACCAGCGCCGGCAACTGCGACGACGCCGGCGTGCTCACCTGGTGCGAGGACGACGCGGTGCAGAGCGTCGATTGCACGGCGATCGGCTACCAGTGCGGGGCGGGGGCGGGCGGCTACTGGTGCCTGGCCGGACCGGGCCAGAGCTGCCGCACCTGGCCCTGCCGCGAGCCGCTGTACTGCGGCACCGCCTGGATCTGCACCGGCTGGCCGGACGGCGGCGCACGCGATCGCCCTGGCGAGGACCGTCCGGGCGCGGAACGCACCGCGGAGGACGCGGCGGGCTAGAACGAGGCGAGCAGGTCCTCCTTCTTCTTCTCGTACTGCTCCTCGGTGAGCAGCCCCGACCTGAACGCATCCTTCAACTGCTTGAGCTTGTCCTTGAGCGTGGCGTTTTCCTTGTGCTGCGCCTCCTTCTCGGCGCGCTTTTGCCTGTAGATGCGGTCGAACATCTGCTTCAGCTCGTCAGCGCTGACGCCGCGGCCGGAGCGAAAGTAGTAGTCCGCCACCTCGGCCAGCGCATAGGTCAGCGCATACGCCATCGAGATCGAGACCAGCCAACCGGCAAACGGCACGAACTTGGCGGCGGCGAGGATCGCGTTTTGCGCCAGGATGCTGGCGCCAAAGGTGCTCAGGATCTCCATCACCGCGCGGCGGTCGAGCTTGAAGCCGCGCACGCGCGCGATCCCCTGCACCATCAGGATCTGGATCGGCGACACCAGTGCCACGTCGATCAGCGGAAAGGGCTGGATCGCGACCGCGGCCGCGGCCGCGCTGCCGACCTTCTTCACCTCGGCCACGGCCTGGTCTTTCTCCTGGTCGGTGGCGCCGGTGTAATCGCCCTCGACTACTCGCTTGAGGGTGTCGATGTAGCGGGCCATGTAGTCCTCCTCGCGGGTCACACTATGGCACGCTCCCGTGGAACGGGATATACCCGATCCTGATGACGGCTTCTCTGCGCGTTGTGCTGTTGTTCGTCCTCGCCGCCGCCGCGGGCTGCATCCGCCAGTTCGTCGTCGACAGCGCCGCCGACGCGCTCGTCGGCGGAGGCATGGGCGGCAGCCTGTTCGCCAGCGACGACGACCCCGAGCTGGTGGCCGAGGCGCTGCCGTTCGGGCTCAAGGTGATGGAGGCGCTGCACCGGGAGGCGCCCGAGCACCGCGGCCTGTGCGTGGCGCTGGCCGCCGGTTTCACCCAGTACGCGCAGGGTTTCGTGGCGCCGCGCGCCACCGACGCCGAGCTCAAGGTGGCCAACGCGATCGAGCTGCGCACCAAGAAGCTGCACCTGCGCGGCCACCGCTACGGCCTGCAGGCGCTCGAGCTGGCGCACCCGGGATTCATCAAGAAGTGGGAGACCGATCCCGCGACCGCGGTGGCGGCGCTGGGCCGGGACGAGGTCGACGCCATCTACTGGACCGGCGCCCCGCTGGCGGCCGCGATCGCCATCTCGGCCAGCGACATGCGGCTGGTGGCCGAGCTGCCCAAGGCCGAGGCGCTGATGAAGCGCGCGCTCGAGCTCGACCCGGACTGGAACGAGGGGGCGCTGCACGAGTTCTTCATCAGCTACGAGGGCCGTTCCGATGCGTTGGGCGGCTCGCCGCAGCGGGCGCGCGAGCACTTCGAGCGGGCGCGCGATCTCACCCGCGGCCAGAAGGCGTCGGTGTTCGTGGCGTTCTGCGAGGCGGTCGCGATCAAGCAGCAGGACCGGCCGCTGTTCGACCGGCTGATCGAGCGGGCGCTGGCGATCGACCCCGACGCCGAGCCGAGATACCGGCTGGCCAACCTGATCGCGCAGGAGCGCGCGCGCTGGCTGCGCGACCACGTCGATGGCCTGATCCTGTAGCGTGAATCGGATGCGCCGCTGCCTCGTCCATTCCTTGTGGATGAGATCGAGGTAAACGCGCTAACCTGCAGTCTGTCCATGCTGCGCCCGGGATCGATGGCATGAAGACGATGCACCCCGCGACGACGCCGATGGTGCTGCTGGCCGCGCTGCTGACCGCGGGCGCGGCGCAGGCGGCCCAGGTGATCAAGGTCGGCACCGTGGCGCCGCGCGGATCGGCCTGGGCCAAGGCCATGGACGAGATGGCCGAGGCCTTCCACCGCCACAGCTCGGGCCAGGTCGAGCTGCGGGTCTACCCGGGCACGGTCGGCGACGAGCCGACCATCCTGCGCAAGATCAGGGTCAACCAGCTTCAGGGCGCGGTGCTGACGTCGACCGGGCTGTCCCTGATCTCGCCGGCGCCGATGGCGCTGCAGCTACCCATGCTGTTCGACAGCTTCGCCGAGCTGGACCGGGTGCGCAGCGCGCTCGAGCCCGAGCTCGAGCGGCGGCTCGCCGAGGCCGGCTTCGCGGTGCTGGCCTGGGGCGACGCGGGCTGGCTGCAGGTCTTCAGCAAAAAGCCAGCGCGGACGCCCGCCGACTTCAAGGGGACCAAGATCTGGATGTGGGCCAACGACCCGGGTGCGGTCGAGGTGTTCCAGCAGATCGGCTTCAGCCCGGTGGTGCTGTCGTCGGTCGACATGATCCCGTCGCTGCAGACCGGCATGATCGATGCGGTGCCGGCGACGCCGATGGTGGCGTTGTCGGTGCAGGCGTATCGGCAGGCGCCGCACATGCTCGAGGTCAACTGGGCGCCGGTGATCGGCGCCATCGTGATCTCGAAAAAGGCGTGGGACGCGATCCCTGACTCCTGCCGGCCGCAGATCAAGGCTGCCTGCGCCGAGATCGGGGCGCGACTGCGCGCCGAGGTGCGGACGCAGACCGCCGACGCCGTCGCCGCCATGGTCAAGAACGGGCTGGTCGTGCACCGGCTCGACGACGCGCAGCGCGAGCTGTGGCGAGCCGAGGCGCTGCGGGCGCAGCAGCTCGTGCGCGGCAGGTCGATCGACGCCGCGCTGATCGATCGCGTGATCATGCTGCGGGACGCAGCGCGCGCCCCGGCCAGCAAGCCGGGTCCATGACCGAAGCCAACGGCTCACCGCAGCAGCAGGCTGGACGCGCGCCGCCTTCGACGCCGGACCAGTCGCCGTTTGCGGTGCAGGCCACCATCCGCACCATGCGCGCCACCGGCTCGCTGATGGCCAGCGTCGAGCGCTGGTTCGCCATTGCCGTGCTGCTGCTGATGACCCTGCTGCCGACGCTCGAGAGCGTCATCCGCCGCACCCTGGGCCGGGGGGTGCCGGACTCGATCGTGCTGACCCAGCACCTGACGCTGTGGATCGGCTTTTTGGGAGCGCTGCTCGCGGCCGGCTCGGGCAAGCACCTGGCGCTGGCCACCGGCGAGTTCCTGGCCGTCGGCCGCTGGCGCAACGCCGCGCAGGTCTACGTCGGCGCGCTGAGCACCGGCGTCTGTATCCTGCTCGCCCAGGCCTCGCTGACCCTGGTCAAGGCCGATGCGACCGCGACCGGCAACGCCTTCGCGTACGGGCCGCCCGAGTGGTGGTTCGAGCTGATCATGCCGGTCACGCTGGTCCTGATGGCGCTGCGCTTCGCCTGGCGCGCCTCGCGCGGTTGGCCCGGCCGCGGCATCGCGCTCGTCGCCGGTGCCGGCACCTGCCTGCTGGCACTGCTGGGCGACCACGGCAGCGCCTTGGTCTGGCCGGGCGCGGTAGCCCTGCTGCTGGGCGTGCTGCTGGGCGCACCGCTGTTCGTGGCCATGGCCGGGCTGGCCATGCTGCTGTTCTTTGGCGACGGGGTCAGCATCGCGGCGGTGCCGGCCGAGACCTACCGCCTGGTGACGTCGCCGTCGCTGCCGGCGATCCCGCTGCTCACCGCGGCCGGCTACGTGCTGGCCGAGGGCGGTGCCTCGCAGCGGCTGGCGCGGCTGGCGCGGGCGACCCTGGGCTGGGCGCCCGGCGGAATCGCGCTGATGGTGGTGGTGGTGTGCGCCGGCTTCACCGCATTCACCGGCGGCTCGGGCGTCACCATCCTGGCCGTGGGCGGCCTGATGCTGCCGATGCTGCTGTCCGAAAAGTACCCCAAGGGCTTCAGCGTCGGCCTGGTGACCTGCGCCGGCTCGCTCGGCCTGCTGTTTCCGCCCAGCCTGCCGGTGATCCTGTACGCGGTGGTGGCCAAGGCGAGCGTGCAGGATCTCTACCTGGCCGGCCTGCTGCCTGGCATCGCGCTGCTGCTGGCGGTCGGCATCTACGCGGTGGTGATCGGGCTGCGCGACCGCGCCCGGCGCCAGGCCTTCGACGGCCGCGAGTTCGGTCGCGCCCTGTGGACAGCCAAGTGGGAGCTGCTGATCCCGGCGATCGTGGTGTTCTCGATCGTCACCGGCTTTGCCACCATCGTCGAGTCGGCCGCGCTGGCGGTGGTGGCTGCGATCTCCTCGCAGAGCTTCGTCTTCAGGGACCTGCACTGGCGCGAGCAGCTTCCCGGCACGCTGCAGCGCGCGAGCACCCTGGTCGGCGCGGTGCTGATCCTGCTCGGCGTCGCCATGGGGCTGACCAGCTACCTGGTGGATGCCCAGATCCCGGACGCGCTGATCGAGTGGACCAGGACCCACATCGATTCGCAGGTGGTGTTCCTGCTGCTGCTCAACGCGGTGCTGCTGGTGCTGGGCAGCGTGCTCGAGATCTTCTCGGCCATCATCATCCTGGCGCCGCTGCTGGCGCCGATGGCGCTGGCCTACGGCATCGACCCGCTGCACCTGGGCATCGTCTTCCTGCTCAACCTCGAGATCGGCTTCCTGCTGCCGCCGATGGGACTCAACCTGATCCTGTCGTCGACCCGCTTCAACCAGCCCCTGGTGAGGCTGTACAGGGTGTCGCTGCCGTTTTTGCTGATCGGCATCGCGGTGCTGCTGCTGGTCACCTACGCGCCGATGCTGACCACCGGCGCGCTCGAACTGATCAGGCGCTGACCACGCTGCGCGCCGGCTTGGCCACGCGGTAGACCAACACGCAGAACGACTGCGGGATCTCGCGCCGTATGATCTCGCGGATCATCAGGTCGCGCCTGGGTTGAAACGGGAACAGGTCGTAGGCGACGAGCTGCTCGTCGAAAAAGGCGGTCAGGCCGAGGTAGCCGCCCCCCCGCAGCGCGGCGATCCAGCTCAGCGACGCGGCCTCGGCATGGCTCTGCTCGGCGACCACGTCGAACAGGCCGCAGCACCGGAGCGCCGCGATCGCCGCCTCGACGTGCGGCCGGTCGAAGTGGTGCGGGTCGAAGGCGCGGATGTCGCAGCAGGCGTGGTGGCGGGTGTTGAGCTCGCCGGCGAAGATATCGACGTGGGCGTCGTCGCCGAGGGCAAAGCGGGGCCGGGTCGCCGCGCTCTTCTCGAGCACCAGCAGGTCCGAGCGGTAGTAGTTCTCCCAGAACCCCTCCTCGTAGTAGTGGTTGAACTCGTGGTGCCGCTCGACGATGTCGAACCGCATCTGCTGCTGCACCGCGCCAAAGGTCTCCAGCGCCAGCGGGTGCACGCAGCAGTGGCCGCGGCCGCCCTCCTTAAGCCAGGCCAGGCCGCGCGACAGGAACAGATCGAAGCACTCGCGCGTCGACATCGGGTCGGTGAACAGGGCGTCGAAGCGTCTGGGGGGCGCACCCCGCTGCGGCTCCATCAGGTCGCGGCGCTCGACCCGGATCGACAGCTTCCAGTCGCGCGCGATCCGACGCAAAAACGGCAATAGCACCAGGTCGTCGATATCGTAGACCGTGACCCGATGGCCGAGCAGGGCGAGCGGGATGCTGACCAGGTCGTCATCGCCGACGCACAGCACCCGCTGCCGGCCCGGTCCGAGCAGCAGCGCGCGCCGCACCACGGTCTCGGGCAGCGCCGGGGTCTGGCCAAACTCCTTGACGAACACCTTGCGCCGGGCATGCGCGCGCCGGGTCGCCGCGTACAGCCGATCGAACAGCGCGCCGGGCTTGCCCGCCGGCCGCTGCCAGCGCCAGTGAAACCCGATCTCGTCCAGCCGCTGCTCGAGCACCGGATCGTCGAGGCTGTCCTTGTCCGCGATCAACCCGCGCCGGCGCAGCAGCCTGAGCAGCGGGTCGCTGGCCCGCTCGCGGTCGAGGCCAAACAGCAGGCCCAGCAGCAGGCCGCGGTGCTGGGGCTCGACGTGCAGCTTGCCGAAAGCGCCGATGCGGGCGAGCAGGCTGGGCTCGCGGTGCAGCTCGAGGTTGAGATGGACTCCGTCGGCATAAGTCAACATCGCGGATCACCTCGGCCACGTGCTGCCTATCAAGCGGCTGCTGCTTGGGTGAAGCCCGGCGAGATTCATTCTCGATGGGCGAGGGGCTGGCCGACAGCCCCTTAAAAAAGCCGCTAGCGCCGCCGGAAGAGGTTGAACTCCTGCGTCAGATCCTCGGCCAGCCGGTCGAACGCCGAGGGACCGAACAGGTACTGGTACTCCTCGCCGTGGGCGCGCGCCCAGGCCTGCAGGTAGCGCTTGAGATCGGCGGTCTCGGGCCGCTGCTCGTCGTCGACCGCGAGCGGTAGCTCCTCGCCGGTGACCTCGGGCGGCGGCGGCAGATCGATCGCCCAGTCCGGGGCGGCGGTCGCCTCGACGTGGTTGGCCTTGCACCAGTCGAGGATGAACTGGTGCACCAGCACGTCGCGAAAGGCGAACCAGCGCTTGCGCTCGTCCGGATGCTGAGCGATGCAATCCTTGAAGCGGCGAAAGGCGCCCTTGCCGACGATGGCATCCGACAGCCGCTCGGCCAGCGTCGGGAACGGCACCGTGGCGATGAACCGCTCCATGATGCGGTACTGCTCGCGGCTCGGGATCGGCTCGACCTGCAGGTAGCGCTCGGGGTGGACGCGCACGTCGCCTCCGCGCTCACCCTCGTCGTCACCGATGATGGTGATCACCTCGCCCGTCTCGCGATCGAGAAAGCTGCGCACCTCGGGCGAGTGATTCTCAAACGCCGCCTCGAGCCCGGCCCAGTCCACTGCGATGGTCGCCATTGGCCCCGTCCCTGCCCCAACGAATCTGGCGAAATAGCATGGACGCGACACCTCTCGCAAGCGCGGCCAGGCTATGCCATTGGTAAAGGGTATCAACCTGGGGATCGGGCCATGGGCGAGCAACGGCGCTGCTATCCGATCATCGGCGGCGAGCGGGTTCCCGGCCGCACCCGCCCGGTTGTCAGCCCCTTCGACGGCCGCACCGTGGGCGAGGTGGACCACGCCAGCAGCGTCCAGGTGAGCGCGGCGATCGCGGCGGCGGTCCGGGCGGTACCCGCCATGCGCGCCCTGCCGGCGCACGAGCGCGCGGCCGCGTTGCAGCGAATGGTCGATCTGCTGCGCCAGCGCGCCGATGCGCTGGCCGATGCCCTCTGCGACGAGGCCGGCAAGCCGATCCAGTACGCGCGCGCCGAGGTGACGCGCTGCCAGCAGACGTTTGCCATGGCGGCCGCGGAAGCGGCGCGGCTCACCGACGAGAGTGTCGCGCTGGACGCGGTGCCGGCCGGCGCTGGCCGCTTCGGCATCGTGCGGCGCTTCCCGATCGGGGCCATCGCCGCCATCTCGCCCTTCAACTTCCCGCTCAACCTGTCGGCGCACAAGGTGGCGCCGGCGCTAGCCGCCGGCTGCAGCGTGGTGCTCAAGCCCGCCTCGCGGACCCCGCTGACCCCCTGCCTGCTGGGCGAGATCGGGCTCGACGCGGGCCTGCCGGCGGGCGCCTTCAACGTGGTGCCGACCGACCGCGCCGCCGCCGACCAGATGATCGGCGATCCACGGCTCAAGCTGATCACCTTCACTGGCAGCCCCGCGGTGGGCTGGGATCTCAAGGCGCGCGCCGGCCGACAGCGGGTGGTGCTCGAGCTGGGCGGCAACGCCGCGGCCGTCGTCCACAGCGACGCCGACCTGGCGTGGGCGGTCGACCGCATCGCCAGCGGCGCCTTCGCCTACGCCGGCCAGGTCTGTATCAGCGTGCAGCGGGTGCTGCTGCACGCGCCGATCTACGAGGCGTTCGCGGCGCGCTTTCTCGACCAGGTGCGGCAGCGCGTGCCCTACGGCGATCCCCGCGACGACAAGGTGGTGGTCGGCCCGCTGATCGACGGCGCCAGCGCCGATCGGCTGCTATCCTGGATCGAGGAAGCGCGGCAGGGCGGCGCGCGCGTGCTGTGCGGCGGCGGCCGCAGCGGCAACGTCGTCACCCCGTGCGTGCTCGAGAAGGTACCGCGCCAGAGCCACCTCGGTAGCGACGAGGCGTTTGGCCCGGTGGTGGCGCTCGAGAGCTATCGCGACTGGAGCGAGGCGATCCGCAAGGCCAACGACACGCGCTACGGCCTGCAGTGCGGCGTCTTCAGCAACGACCTGGCCGGGGTCTGGCGCTGCTTCCAGGAGATCGAGGTCGGCGGCGTCATCCACAACGACGCGCCGACCTTCCGCGTCGACCAGATGCCCTACGGCGGGATCAAGGACTCGGGCCTCGGCCGCGAGGGGATCCGCTATGCCATCGAGGACATGACCGAGCGCAAGCTGCTGGCGCTCTATCCCCGTCCATGAAACTCATGTCGACACCGGCGCTCGCGCTGTTCATCGGCCTCGCCCTCGCGCTGCTCTACGCCGGCTGGCGGGTCGAATCCGGCCGCCGCGGCGACAAAGGCGCCCCGGCTCCGGCGGTCCCGGCCGCACCAGCGCCAGCCCGCGACGGCGCCAGCCCGGAACCGCGCTTCCGGGTCGACCCGGCCACGGCCGCGGGCTGCGCCGGCGACGACGACTGCGTGCGCGTCGACGCCGACTGCTGCGGACTGGCCGGAGGCGGCCGCTGCACCGCGGTGCCGCGCCGGAAGCTCTTGAAACTTGCGCAGGCGCGCGTCGCCGCCTGCCGCGACGTCATCTGCCCGTCGCAGATCAGCGACCATCCGACCTGCCACGGCCGGGTGGCCTGCCTGGACGGCCGCTGCGCCGTGATCGCCGCGCCCGACGCCGCGCCGTTCGGCCTCGGTATCAAGCCGATCGAATGAGCGCGGCCCTCATCGCGCCGGCTTCTGCGCGATGCGCGCGACCAGGGCGCGGTGGTCCGAGATGCCGGTGTCGACGACGCGGGCCCCGATCTGCCACAGGTCAGGGGAGAACACGATGTGGTCCAGCCGCAGCGTGGGCGCCGGCGCCGGATAGGTCGGTCCTGCGTCGAGACCGGCAAAGGCCCCCACGATCGAGAGCGGCGTCAGCGTGGTCTCGTCGAATGGCGCGTTGAGATCGCCGAGCAGGATGGTCGCGTCGCGGCCGCCCAGGGTCTCGGCGATGGTGCGGGCCTGCTGCCGCCGCAGCTCGGCCGCCTGCGGCCCGTCGAGAACCGACGCCAGATGGGTGACGCCGACGGTCCAGCGGCCGCCGTCCAGATCCACGCGCGCCAGCAGCAGCGCGCGCGGCTCGGCGCCCGGCGCGCCCGCCAGCGGCACCGTGCGCACCGCCTCCAGCGGCACCCGCGACAGCAGGCCGACACCGTAGCCGCCGCCGTCGAAGTCCATCGCCTTGCCAAACGCCGCGTGCCAGCCGAGCCGCTGCGCCAGCGCCGCCAGCACGTCGACGCCCCCGCTGCGCCGGGTTCCGACGTCGACCTCCTGCAGCCCGACCACGTCGGCGTCGAGCCTGGCGATGGCCGCCGCCACCGCGTCGATACCGCGCTTGGCCGCCATGATGTTGAAGGTGGCGACCGCGATGCGCGGCGTCCGCCGCGCGGCCTCGGCCGCGGCGCGCCCCTCCGCCGCCGACCGGGCAGCCGGCGCTGTCGGCGCAACGGCGGCCGGAGCCGACGCCGGGGCGCGCGGCCCGGCCGTCGCCGGGAGGTCGGTGGCGCAAGCGGCGCAGGCGACCAGGGCGATCCAACACGTCCGGCGCCAGGCCGCTGACCGTTCCCTGGCTGACCGCGGCCGTGCTAAGAAAAGCCGACCCGGATCAACGGATCGCAGAGGGCACACCATGGTGACGCGGGAAGATATCGAAAAATTGTTCGTTCGGCAGCTCTCGCAGATCGGCAATCCAGATCTGCGGCAGCGCACGGTCGGCGCCTGGGTCGAGGCCTGCCGGCTGGGCAACAAGGACAGCGTCGACGAGCTGCAGGCCATGCCGTTCACGCTGCTGACCGACTGCCATGGCATCAGCTTCGTCGAGCACACCCAGGCGGTGACCGACGGCGCGCTGGCGCTCGGCCGCGCCCAGCAGCAGTGCTACCGCACGCTGCCCTACGCCATCGACTTCGACCGGCTGGCGGCCGGCGCGCTGCTGCACGACCTGGGCAAGTTGCTAGAGATCGGCCGCGACGCCGGCGGCAAGTGGGTCAAGACCCGCAACGGCAAGTGCATGCGCCACCCCATCTCGGGCGCGGTGCTGGCCGGCAAGCTCGGCTTCGACGAAGAGCTGATCAACGTCATCGCCTGCCACGCCAAGGAGGGCGAGGGCAGACCGCAGGTGGTCGAGACCGTGCTGATCAAGCAGGCCGACTTTGCCACCTTCGATCCGCTGGTGATGCAGGAGAAGGGAACGCTGATCGTCTAGAGCGCTGGGCGTTCACCGCTCTCGCTACTCGGCCGCCACGGCGCCGTAGATCAGGTCGGCGGCGAGCGCGCCGACCAGCGCCACCGGCCCGCCGGCGAGCGCCGCCCCGCCAGCCAGCGCGAGATAGCCGGGCACCTGCCAGGTGCGGTCCAGAGCGATCTGCCAATCGGGCAACCATTCTGGCCGCTCGCCCACCGCCAGCACCACGCCGATGCTGCCGGCCACACCCAGCAGCAGGCCGGGCAGGCCGCCGAGCAGCGGCACCCAGAAGGGACGCCCGGCGATGGCGGCGCCGATCGCGGTGCCGGCCATGGCGCCGAGCGGACCGACCGGACCGGCGATGACCGTGCTGATAATGGCCGGCATGCCGAAGTAAATGGTGCCGAGCATGATCAGCAGCAACCCGCCGCACACGTTCTCCCGCGTCGCCTGCTGCAGAGTCATCACGAACATGTAGGTGGCCGCGATGGCCACGACGTCGGGCAGGCCGCCGCAGAGGGCGCAGCCGGCGCAGCCGCCGACGATCGGGCCGAGCGGCGAGGTGGCGACCCGGGCGGGCTGGGAGGGGGCAGCGGGCTGGACCGGAGCCGCGGGCGGCTCGACCGGTTGCGAGGTGGGCACTGGCTCGGCCGGCGGCTCGACCGCGGTCTCGGGTTCGTCCGGCAGCGAATCCGGTAGCGCCGGCTGCGACTCGGGGAGCGGCTCGAGCGAGACCGGCGGGGCCGGGAGCGGCTCGGTGTCTGAAGAGGATAGTTGCGCGAGCGAGGCGCGAGCCCAGCACAGCGCCAGCAAAGTGACCCCGATCGCACAGCTAGCGCGCACGATCCCTCCTCGCCCGCAGCTTCGACTGACCGGAGCCCCGCCGAGCCAGGCTACTCCTCGCCCTCGGCCTGGCTCTCGGCCGCGATCACGGCCCGGTCGAGAAGATCGATCGCCCTGTTCACGTCGCCCGGAAACAGGCCGTCCCACTTTTCGCCCTTGATCGCCGCCTCGAGACTCTGCCGGTACTCGCGCTGATAGGCCTCCAGCACGCCCTGCACGTTGCTGCCGTCGAGCTTCTCGAGCGCCGCAAACAGCCCCTTCTTGTCCGTGCCCCAGCGCGCCATGGCGCGGTGCAGCGCGGCCGCATCGGCGGTCGCGCGATCGCCGCGCACCAGCGCCTCGGCGCGTTTGAGCTCGTCGCCTGACAGCTCCTTGCGCAGCGCCTGGTCGAGGCCCGTGCCGGTCATCTTCTCGTACTCGGAAGCGACGTCCTTGATCTGCCCGGCGGTCAAACCCTCGAGGGTCTGGAAGATCGCGGCCTCGTCGGTGCCCAGTCGGTCCATGGCCCGATCGAGAGCGCGCGCGGCGAGGCGCCGTTGCTCCGCGCTCAAGCTGGCGGGCGCGGTCTCGGTCGGGGCGATCGGCTGCGCGGCGGGCGTGCGCACAAAGTTGACCAGCGCCGCGGCCGCCTCTTCCGTGAATTCGTATTCCCTGGCGACGCCGACGATCTCCCGCTGCAGCGCCGGCATCAGCTCGGCGGGCATCTGCCGGGCCAGGGCGAGCAAGTTGTTGACCTCGTTGAGGGCCAGCGTCTCGCCGCCCTCGGACCAGGGCGCGCTGGCGGTCGTGAGCGCCGTGTTCATGCTGGCCAGGATCTGCTGCGCACGCGCCGCGATCTCCAGGGGCAACGCCGGGATCTCGGCTCTCGTCTGGGCGGTCTGAGCGGCCGCGCTATCCTGTGGCGCAGCGGGCTCCGGCGGCGGGTGCGGGCCGCCGCGCACCGCCGTGCCGCGCTCGATCGCCACGGGCCGACCCACGTTGCCGCCACCCACGGCCGGACGGCCAACGCGGCCAGCGTTCGTTCTCGGAACATTGACCCCCGTCTCGCTGGTCGGCGTGGTCCGCGGCCGGCCCACGCTGCCGGTGCCGCCCGACGGCACGCTCACCCGCGGCTCGCCCGTCGGGTAGCTCACCGGTCGGCCCACGCTGCCGGTGCCGCCCGACGGCACGCTCACCCGCGGCTCGCCCGTCGGGTAGCTCACCGGCCGGCCCACGCTGCCGGTGCCGCCCGACGGCACGCTCACCCGCGGCTCGTCCGTCGGGTAGCTCACCGGCCGGCCCACCTCGCCGGTGCCGTTCTCGAAGTACTCTGCCATGCGCCGCAGCTCGGTGAGCAGCTCGGCCAGCTCGGGGCAGCGCGCCTCCTCGGGAAAGCCGGCCCAGTCGAAGTGCGGCTCGTCGCTGCGACCGGTGGTGGTGCGCGGGGTGTCCGGCCGCTCGACCCGCTCCTGGGGCTGTTCTTCGGTCGTGCGCCGCTGCTGCTCGAACTGCTGCTGGGTCCGCGGCAGCGGGATCTCGCCGGTCCGGTCGATCTCCTGCTTCTGCTGCAGAAAGCTGAGCGATCCGGTCTGCCGCTTGTCGACCTGTGCTGCCTGCTCGTTGCCGCTGGCAAAGTTGGCGACCTGCTGCCGGTTCTCGCCCATCCCGGTCTGGCGCTCGAGCCACTGCTCATAGAACGCGTCGTCGAGCTCCGGGATGCGCACCTGATCTCCCGGGTAGATCTTGTTCGGATTCTTGATCTGCGGGTTGGTCTTGGCGATCTCCGACCAGAGATCCTCGTCGCCGAGAAATTCCTCGGCCAGCGCCCGCAGCGTGTCGCCGCTCTTGACGGTGTAGAGCTCGCCCGGGCCATCGGGAGCCGGCCCGTTGGGCGACCGGAATTCGGCCTGGGACGGCCGGTTGCTGGCCACCGCTTGCGCCTTCTGGTCGACTCGACTCGCCATCGCCATCTCCGTTGTTCCGGACGCCGGGGACGCAGGACGACACTGCGGGCCGCGCCGCAGGCCTCTATCTGTAATTATTGATGTGCCGCGCAGATTGGCGGGTCCGGGGCATCGCCGCTGGTGCAGCACCGGGCCGTGGGTTGTCTGGCCGCGCTGGTTGCCAACGCCGACCGATACGGCTACAAGCGCGGGCATGGCAGACGCGCTGCGCTACGGAGCCTACGAGCTGATCGAACCGATCGGCCGCGGCGGCATGGGTGAAGTCTGGCGCGCGCGCCACGGCGCGCTCGGTCGGCCGGTGGCGGTCAAGCTGATCCGGCCGGACCGGCTGTCGGGCGTCGAGCCGGAGCACAAGCGCGAGCTGCTCAAGCGCTTCGAACGCGAGGTGCGCGCCACCAGCATGCTGCGCTCGCCGCACACCGTGGCGGTCTACGACATCGGCACGGCCGAGGACGGCACCCTCTTCTATGCCATGGAGCTTCTCGAGGGCATCAACCTGCAGCAATTGGTCGCGGTGCACGGGCCGGTCCCGGTCGAGCGGGCCGTGCACCTCCTGCTGCAGGCGTGCGACGCGCTGGCCGAGGCGCACGGCCTGGGGCTGGTGCACCGCGACGTCAAGCCGGGCAATCTGCTGGCCTGCCGGCTCGGCCTGCAGCACGATTACCTCAAGGTACTCGACTTCGGACTGGTCAAGCTCGAGGCAGCGCCGTCGGCGCAGAGCCAGCTCACCGGCGACGGCACGCTGATCGGCTCGCCCGCCTTCATGCCTCCCGAGGTGCCGGCCGGCACCGCGCTCGACGGCCGGGCCGACCTGTACGCACTGGGCTGCGTCGCCTTCTGGCTGGTCACGGGCCAGCTCGTGTTCGAGGGCGCCAACCCGTTGCAGGTGCTGATGCGCCACGCCGGCGAGGAGCCGATCGCGCCTTCGCAGCGGCTGGGCTTGTCGTTGCCGGCCGCCTTTGACGACCTGGTTCTGGCCTGCCTGCGCAAACATCCCGACGAGCGGCCAGCCGGCGCCCGGGAAGTTGCAGCGGCGCTGCGCGCGATCCCGCTCGAGCAGCCCTGGACCGCGGAGCGCGCCGAGGCATGGTGGAGCGAGCATCCGATCGCGGCCCCCACCGCCGGGTCGACGTCTGCGCCCGCGCTCTTCGCCGCTCCCGCGGCAGACGAGACGGCCAGCGCCGAGCCGGCACCGCGGCCGGTGGCCAGGCGGGTGCTCAACGAGAAGCGCGAGCGCACCATCGCCGAGCTGCGCGAGCAATTCGTGCAGAGCCACATCGACGCCACCGAGCTGGGCCACCGCATCCGGCTGGCCGAGAGCGCGGCTGCGCCGGCCGATCTCGACGGGCTGCTGCGCGATCTGCCCGAGCTGCCTTCGACCGGCGCGCTGGTGCCGGCCGCTGGCGCGGCACCCGGCATGGCGATCGCGACCGCCCCCGAAGGCAGCGCGCTCGAGCCGGTGCCGGTGCGCGCGGGAGCTCGCAACATCATCTCGATCTTCTCCGGCCACAACCTGGCCGGCGCCTGGCGGCCGCCCAAGCGGATGCGCACGCTGTGCGTCTTCGGCGGCACCGAGCTCGACCTGCGGCTGGCCAGGCTGCAGCCCGGCTGCACCGTCATCCGCGCGGTGGCGGTGTTCGGGGGCTGCGACGTGATCGTTCCGCCCGGCCTCTACGTCGAGGTCGACGGCATCGGCATCTTCGGCGGCTTCGAAGAGAGCGGCGGCGCGCTGGCCGAGCCGCCGACCGGCGACGCCCCGTGGGTGCGCATCACCGGCATCGCCGTCTTCGGCGGCGTCTCGGTCAAGGTCAAGGAACCGCCCAAGGAGGGCGGTCTGCTGCGCGCCATCTTCGACGAGGTCCGGCGGGTGTTGCCGGCCGGTGTGCGCGAGCCGGCGGAGCGAGCGCTGCCGTCGAGCAGCGCGGCCGGCCGGGAGGATGCTGGAAAGTGACGACCGGGCAGACTCGCCCTCGCCGCGCGCCCGCCAACCGCGCTAGGATCTCCGCCCTGGCCCGTCGCTGGCTGGGGATCGCCGCGGTGGTCGGCGCGCTCGGAGCAGGTGCGCTGCGGGCGGGACCGATCGAGGACGATGCGCCGCGTTTCAGGGACGCCGCTGTCGAAGTCGAGCCGGCGCTGGCGGTCGACGGCTGGCAGTTGCCCTTTGCCACGCGCGACCGGTCGCAGATCAAGACCATCGCCGTCGTCAGCGAGTTCGGCGCACCGCGCCAGAGCTACCGGCGCGGCCATCGCCACACCGGGCTCGACCTGGTGCCGCGGCCCAAGCCGCGGGGCTACGTCGACGTCTACGCGATGGCCAACGGCGCGGTCTGCTCGATCCACCTGAGCGACCCGCACCCGACGGTGGTGGTCAAGCACCGGCTCGCCGACGGCTCGCTACTGTACACGTCGTACAAGCACCTGGGCGGGATCGACGTCCGCAATGGCCAACAGGTGACGCCGGCGACCAAGATCGGCCGGCTCTACACCGCCGACGAGGCGCGGCGGCTCGGCGGCAACTACGATCACCTGCACCTCGAGGTGCGAAAGGACTTCGCCGACTACGGAGTGGCGAGCTGGTTGACCATGACCCGGCGCGAGCTGGACGCGCGCTTCGTCGATCCGCTGCTGTTTCTCCGCCGGCACCTCGCCGCCGCCAGCAGCCGGCCGGCCGCTCCGACGTCCGCGCCCTGAGGGCGAGCCGCGTCGAACCAGCGCCACCTGCACCGCCGGCAAATCTTTGATATATACCGTTCGGGCGCGCCGCCCGTCGGCCTGGCGCGCCGACCAACCCAAAGCAGGAGATCGCACATGGACCTGAGCACGAACTACCTGGGGCTCAAACTGCGCACGCCGCTGGTGGTCGGGGCCTCGCCGCTGGGCAAGCAGATCGACGGCATCCGCCGGCTCGAGGACAGCGGCGCCGCCGCGATCGTGCTGCACTCGCTGTTCGAGGAGCAGATCCGGATCGAGGAGCAGAACCTCGAGGACAAGCTGGCGCAGGGCAGCGAGAGCTTCGCCGAGGCGCTCTCCTATTTCCCGACCCCGGCCGAGTTCCAGCTCGGGCCGGTCGAGTACCTCGAGCACGTCCGCCAGGCCAAGCGCGCGGTCAAGATCCCGGTCATCGCCAGCCTCAACGGCTCGACGCTGGGCGGCTGGACCGACTACGCCAAGCAGTTGCAGCAGGCCGGCGCCGACGCCATCGAGCTCAACATCTACGCCATCCCGACCGACCCCGCGCTGGGAGCCGCCGCCATCGAGGAGAGCTATCTCGAGATCGTGCGCGCGGTGAAGGGGAGCGTGTCGGTGCCGGTCGCGGTCAAGCTCAGCCCCTACTTCTCCAACCTGGCCAACATGGCCGCGCGCCTGGAACAGGCTGGCGCCTCCGGGCTGGTGCTGTTCAACCGCTTCTACCAGCCCGACATCGACCTCGAGGCGCTGGAGGTGGAGCCGAACCTGGCGCTGTCCACCGACTACGAGCTGCGGCTGCCGATGCGCTGGATCGCCATCCTGCACGGCCGGGTCAAGGCCGACCTGGCGGCCTCCAGCGGCATCCACCAGACCGAGGACGTGATCAAGCTGCTGCTCGTCGGCGCCCGGGCCACGCTGCTGGTGGCGACGCTGTTGACGCACGGTGCCAGCCACCTGCGCACGCTGGAAGCCGGTCTCGCGCGCTGGATGGAGCGCCGCGGGTATGCGTCGGTCCGGCAGATGCAGGGCGCGATGAGCCAGCAGAAGGTCAAGACGCCCAGCGCCTACGAGCGCGCGCAGTACATGAAGGTGCTGGGCTCCTATCGGTGACCGGCTCAGGGCGGTCGGTCCTGGGTCCCGACCGCCTTCACCAGACCTGCACATCCTCGTTGCTTCGGAGTTGCTCGTCACAAAAAAGTGCTAGGCTCGGCCGCGATGAGGCGCGCCCTCCCGGCCCTGGCATTGCTGATCGCGTTGAGCGGCGCCGGCGTCGCCCGCGCCCAGGTCGCCGTGCAGCGCTGGCAGCCGTCGACCGCCGCCGGCAGCTTCGTCGCGGTCGAGCCGCCCTTGGCCCCGGTCGGCTACGGGCTCGAGGCCGCGCTCTGGCTGCAGTACGCGCGCGAGCCGGTGGTGCTGCCGCTGCACGGCCTGGGCGATGCCTCCGTCGTCACCGATCAGTACACCGCCGATCTGACCGGCACCGTCGGCGTCTTCGACTGGCTGGCGCTGTCGTTCGCCCTGCCGGCCACGCTCTACCAGGGCAGCGGCACCCCCGCGCTCGACGTCAACAACGCCGGCTTCGGCGATCCCAGGCTGCTGGCCAAGTTCGTGCTCATGCGGCCTCAGCCGCGCTATCGCGGCTTTGGCCTGATGCTCATCCCCGAGCTCGGCCTGCCGCTGGGCGACCGGCGCAGCCTGCTCGGCGACCGCGGCTACACCTTCGTGCCGCGCGCCGCGGTGGGCTGGTTGAGCGGTCCGGCGCTGATCGCGGCCAACATCGGGTATCGTTTTCGCCAGGGTGCGTCGATCGGCGAGCTGTTCATCGGCAACGAGATCCTGCTGGCGCTGGGCGCCGACGTCCCGATCTGGCGACTTCCGCTCGCCGCCACCGTCGAGCTGACCGCGGCCACCGCGGCCCAGCGGCCGTTCATGAACCTCAAGGAGACCTCGGTCGAGGGTCTGGCCTCGCTGCGCAGCCTGATCGGCCCGGTCGCGCTGCAGCCCGGCCTGGCCATCGGTTTCACCCCCGGTTACCTGGTGCCCGACTTTCGCCTGTTCCTGAGCATCGCCTTCGGGCCGCACTTTCGCGACGCCGACAGCGACGGCATCGCCGATCAACACGATCGCTGTCCCGCGGAGCGCGAGGATTTTGACGACTACCGGGATCGCGATGGCTGTCCCGAGTTCGACAACGACGGAGATGGCATCCGCGACGGCTTTGACCGCTGCCCGAACCGGGCCGGCACGCCGGACAACGACGGCTGTCCGGCCGCGCCGTGAGCCGGTTGTCGCGGCGCCCGGCAGCAGCTAGATAGCGGTGTGACGGAGGCCCCCCGTGCGCATCCTGATCAAGAACGCGCTGCGCATCGCCGCCATGGACGATCGACAGCAGGAGATCGCCAACGGCGCGATCGTCGTCGAGGATCGGGCGATCGCCCAGGTCGGCCGCGGCCCGTTCGCGGGCCCGTTCGACCGCGAGATCGACGCCACCGGCTGCGTCGCCCTGCCCGGCTTCATCAACACTCACCACCACCTGTACCAGACCATGCAGCGGGCGGTGCCGTTTGTGCAGGACGCCAAGCTCTTCGACTGGCTGGTCGGCCTGTACGAGATCTGGCGCGAGCTGACCGCCGAGGCGGTCCACGCCAGCGCCCTGGTCGGCATCTCCGAGCTGCTGCTGTCCGGCTGCACCACCGTCGCGGACCATTTCTACGTCTTTCCGCACCAGCAGAAATCCGCGCTGCTCGACGAGACCATCCGCGCCGCGCGTCGGCTCGGCGCGCGTTTCCACCCGACGCGCGGCTCGATGAGCCTCGGCCGCAGCCAGGGCGGGCTGCCGCCCGACGACGTGGTGCAGTGCCAGGAGGAGATCTGCGCCGACTGCGAGCGGGTGATCGCCGAGCACCACGACCCCGGCCGCTTCTCGATGTGCCGCCTCGCGCTGGCGCCCTGCTCGCCGTTTTCGGTCACCGCCGAGGAGCTGCGGCGCGCGGCCGACCTGGCGCGCAAGCTCGGGGTGCGGCTGCACACCCACCTGGCCGAGACCCGCGACGAGGAGAGGTTCTGCCTCGAGCAACGCGGGGTGCGGCCACTCGGCTACATGGAGCAGGTGGGCTGGGTCGGCGGCGATGTCTGGTACGCCCACGGCGTCCACTTCGACGACGCCGAGCTCGACCTGCTGGCGCGCACCGGGACCGGCGTCGCGCACTGCCCGTCCTCGAACCTGAGGCTCGGCAGCGGCATCGCGCGGGTGCCCGCGATGCTCGAGCGCGGGGTTCCGGTCGGCCTGGCCGTGGACGGCAGCGCCAGCAACGACGGCAGCAACCTCCTGCAGGAGATCCGGCTCGCCTGCCTGGTGCACCGCGTCGGCACCGGCGTCGAGGCGATGCCGGCGCGCAGCGCGCTCTGGCTCGCCACCCGCGGCTCGGCCCGGGTGCTCGGCCGCGACGACATCGGCCAGCTCACGCCCGGCATGGCGGCCGACATCGCGCTGTTCGACCTGCGCGACCTGGCCTACGCCGGCGCCATGCACGATCCGGTGGCGGCGCTGGTGATGTGCCAGGGGCCGGCCCGCGCCCGCTTTGTCCTGGTCAACGGCGAGGTCGTCGTCGACGATGGCGGGCTGCCCGGGCTCGACGTGCCGGCGCTGATCGACGAGCAGAACCGCCTGGCCGCCGAGATGATCGCTCGCATGCGGCAGCGCACCGGCATCGATCCGCTGCGCCACCGAACGGTCGCGCCAACTCACTGTTGACAAAACGTGCCCTTTCTCGAAAACCTGGTGCGGGTGCGCGTCGTTGCTGCCTGCACGCCGCCGCAGCGCGACGCCAGCGACGAGGTTGTAGATGACGATCAAAGCGTTTGCCTATCCGGCGACCGTCAAGGAGGCCGTCGGCATCCTGGGCGATCCCGACCGCCGCGCGATAGCCCTCGGCGGCGGCACTGCCCTCGCCCACGGCAACCGGCGCGGCGCCGAGCTGCTGGTCGACATCACGCGCTGCGGCCTCGACCGCATCGCGGTCGACTACGGCAACGTGATCCACGTCGGCGCCACCGCCCGCTGCACCGAGATCGCGGCCGCCAACGCGCTGCCCAACGCCGAGGGAGCGCTGCTGCGCGAGACCGCGGCCGGCGTGGCCACCCAGCCGCTGCGCAACGCGATCACCCTCGGCGGCAATATCTTTCATCTCGCGAGCTGGTCCGACCTGCCGGTGGCGCTGCTCGCGCTCGATGCTCAGGTGCAGATCGCCCACGTCCAGAACGGCGATTTCGCGATCCCGATGGCGGCGCTGGTGGCGGTGCACCCGCTGCGCGCGCTGCCCGCCAACGCGCTGATCACCGGCGTCTCGCTCGGGGTGGGCAGCAAGCTGCGCGGTAGCGCCTATCGCCGCTTCCGGCCGACCGCCACCGACTACGCTCTGATCTCGGTGGCCGCGCTGCTCGAGGTCGAGAACAAGAGGTGCCTGCACGCGGCGATCGCCGTCGGCGCGGTCGGGCCGCGGCCGATGCGCGCCGCCGGAGCCGAGAAGATGCTGAGCGACGGGCCGCTGACGCCCAAGCGCATCGCCGAGGCCGCGCACCAGGCCGCAGGCGAGGTCGCAATCGCGCCCAACTACCGCCTGGCCGCCGATGTGCGCAGGCGCATCCTCGAGGTCGAGGTGCGGCGCGCGATCGAGATCGG
>JAFGSX010000538.1 GCA_016934455.1 Deltaproteobacteria bacterium | reverse complement strand
TTCGCGAGGACCTGTTCTATCGCCTGCACATCGTGCCGATCGAGCTGCCGCCGCTGCGAGACCGGCCGGGCGATATCAAGCTGCTGGCCGAACACTTCGTCAAAAAGCTGGCGCCGCGCACCAACCGCCACGTCACCGGGCTCAGCGACGAGGTGGTGGCCGCGCTGCTCGCCTACCGCTGGCCGGGCAACGTGCGCGAGATCGAGAATGCGATCGAGCAGGCGCTGGTCTTCGCCGACGGGCCGCTGGTCGAGCGCCGCGACCTGCCTCCGTTTTTAAGCGGCGCCAGCGCACCGCTGCCGGCGGCGGCGCCGACGGTCAACCTCGAGGACGACAACCGCACGCTCGACGAGATCCTCGAATCGCTGGAGAAGAGCCTGATCCTGCGCGCCTTCAGGAAGGCGGCGGGCGTCAAGACCGAGACCGCACGCCTGCTCGGCATCAAGACCAGCGCGCTCTACTACAAGCTCGACAAGTACGGCGTCACGGACGCCGACGCCAAGGCCTGACCCGTCCCCGGTCGAGTCACGGCGCGGCGGTTGGCGCGTCGTCGACAGGGTCGGTTGGCGGCGCGACCGGTGCCTCCGGCGTCGCGTCGGTTTCCGACGGTGGCTCGGGCCCCGCTGCCGGAGGTCGCAGGCGCGAGATCGCCGTCACCTTATCGACGGCATCGCCGACCATGGTCCTGGCCACGTGGTCGTGCAGGGTGCGACGCCTGCGGTCGACGAAAAGCAGCGACCAGCCGATCCCGAGTAGCAGCAACCCGAGGGCGGCGACGGTCGCGCGCGTCAACGCCGTGTCCCAGCGGACCCGCTGATACCGCAGCGAGATGACGCGCAGACGCAGCGCCCACATGCCGGGCGTCCGTCCGAGCAGAGCCACCGAGACCGTCTGGTAGGCGATCAGCAGGGCAAAAAACACCAGCGCGCTGGGGATCGTCGCTCCCCGGTAGATGATCATGGCGTCGATCAGGCGGTCGAAGCCGGTGCCGCGCGCCGGGCCGACGTCGCTGGGCAGTCGTCCCAGCGCCAGCACCAGGTGCATCGCGGCCACGGCTCCGATCGCGATCAGATCGATGAGGCCGCCGACGATCCGGCGCCAGACCGGAGCCAGCGTCAATTCGCGATCGACGATGATCTGCAGCAGCTCGTGCGCCGCGCCGTTGCCGGGCGCCTCTCCGCTCTCCGGCACGTCCGCGGCGGGCGAGATGGCAGCCTGCACGGGCGCGGCCGGCGGCGGTGCGACAACGGCAGGTGGAGACTCGGGACGAGAGAGCGGCAGCCCCATCGGGTCCGTGGGACCGAAGTCGTACGCGCCCGCGGCGGACGGCGCTGCCCTCGGCGGTTCCTGGGCGCTCGCCGAGACCCGTGGCGCAGACGCGGGCGCGGACCTCGTAGTAGCGGCAATCGGTTGCGTGGCCGGTCTGGCCGCTGGTGCACGCGCAGGCGCACCAGCACCGCCCTTGCCCACCAGGATGCTCGGCCGCGCCCCGGGCTGGGCGACCGCCGAGCGCGACGCCCCAGCGGCCGGAGCGCCGACCGGCGCGCCAACGCGCTGCGGCGTCGGTGGCTGCGGCGTCGGTGGCCGCGGCGTCGGTGGCTGCGGCGTCGGTGGCCGCGGCGCCGGTGGCCGCTGCTCCGGTGGCCGCTGCTCCGGTGGCCGCGGCGCCGGTCCCGCGCCGACACCCGGAGCTCGCGGGAGCTGGGCGCGGCAGTGCGCGCAGGTCGTGGCCAACGCTGGATTGTCAGTACCGCACAGCAAGCACTTCATCGTTGTGCGTTTTACCTCGCAGCGCGCCAGGCGAAAAGGGTGATGTCAACCGGCCAGCGCCAGTGCTGCCGCCACCACCGCCGCGGTCTCGGCGCGCAGCACGTGCGGTCCCAGCCTGAGCGGCGCGAAACCAGCGGCCTGCAGTTGCACGGTCTCGGCCGCGGTGAAACCGCCCTCGGGACCGGTGCACAGCGTAACCGCGCGCTCGCCGGGATCCGGCCACTGGGCGCACTCCCGAGCCTGGTTGCCGACGGACTCGCCGTACCACTTGCTCCCGCTCGCCGAGGCGGCAAACGCGACCAGCGTCAGCGGGCCATCGATCCGCGGCAACTGCGGCCGGCCGCACTGCCTGGCGGCAGCGCGCGCCACGCGCCGCAACCGCTCGACGCGCTCCGAGCCCGGAGCATCGCGCGGCACCGAGCGGGCGCAGACGAGAAGCACGATCTCGGCCACGCCCAGCTCGGTCAACATGCGCACCGCGAGGTCGAGCCGTTCGCCCTTGAGCAGCGGCAAGCCGCAGCGCACCGCGCGAATGGCCGACAGCAGATCGGACACCGGGGCACCGCAATCGCAGTGAACATCGCCGCGCCCGACCGCGGTGACGGTCGCGGCGGCCCGACGGCCGGCGCCGTCGAACAGCTCGATGGCAGCGCCGGGCTCGAGACGCAGCACGCGCGCCACATAATGCGCTTCGTCCGGGCCGAGCGTGATCGATCCCGCGCGCAACTGTTCGGGTGTCACGAAGATCCGCCGCATGGCCGATCCATACCACAGTCGCACGCGGATAGCCGTCGCCGGCTTGCGAGGGCCGGTCTTTCCCGGTATGACCTCACCTGCCAGCGCGCACGAGCGCCGGTGCAAGGAGCGGTCATGTCATCACTGCTGATCAAGAACGCCACCGTCGTCACACTCGGCAAGGCCAACCAGGTGATCGCCAACGGCGCTCTGCTGGTCGAGGACGGCGCCATCCAGGCGCTCGGCCCCGCCCCGGCGGTCAGCGGCGGCGCCGACCAGGTAATCGATGCCCGAGGCCGGGTGGTGATGCCGGGCCTGATCTGCTCGCACCACCACTTCTACTCGACCATGGCGCGCGGCATGAACCCGCCCGGCGAGCCGGCCAGCAACTTCGTCGAGATCCTGGAGCGGCTGTGGTGGAAGGTCGACCGCGCGCTGCAGATGGAGGATGTGCGGCTGTCAGCGCTGGTGCCGCTGTGCGAGTGCATCCGAAACGGCACCACCACTATCGTCGACCACCACGCCAGCCCGAGTTGCAGAGACGGCAGCCTCGACGTCATCGCCGAGGCCACGGCGCAGGCGGGGGTGCGCGCCTGCCTCTGCTACGAGGTCTCGGATCGCAACGCCGAGGGCGCCGGCGTCGAGGAAAACGCGCGCTTCGCCGCGCGCTGCGGCAAGGAGAAGCGCGACGACCTGAAGGCTCTGTTTGGCCTGCACGCCTCGTTCACCTGCTCGGACAAAACCGTGCGTCGCTGCGTCGAGGCGGCCGCGCCGCACGGCATCGGTTTTCACATCCACGTGGCCGAGGACAAGGCCGACGTCGACCACTGCCTCAAGCAGCACGGCAAGCGCGTCGTGCACCGGCTGGCCGAACTCGGCCTGGCCGGGCCCAACAGCATCTTCGTGCACTGCGTGCACATCGACGACTCGGAGATAGACCGCCTGGCCGAGACCCGGACCATGGTGGCGCACAACCCCGAATCCAACATGAACAACGCGGTCGGCGCCGCCCAGGTGCTCAAGCTGATCGAGCGCGGCGTGCTGGTCGGGCTGGGCACCGACGGCATGGCCTCGGACATGCTGGCGCAGATGCGCTGCGCCTACCTGCTGCACCGCCACGCGGCAGCCGATCCGCGGGTCGCTTTCTGCGAGGCTCCCGGCATGCTGCTCGGCGGCTCGGCCGAGGTGGCGCGCCGCATCTTCGGCCTGCCGCTCGGCGAGCTGTCCGCTGGCGGCCCGGCCGACCTGATCGTGCTCGACTACCTGCCGCCCACGCCTCTCAGCGCGGACAACTTGCTCGGCCACCTGATCTTCGGCATGGTCGACGCGGCGGTCGACACCACCATCTGCCGCGGCCGCGTGCTGATGCGCGACAAGAAGATCCTGACGCTCGACGAGGAGCGCATCGCCGCCCAGTGCCGCGAGCGCACGCCCGCGATGTGGGAGCGCGTGCGCGCGCTGTGAGATCGCCGATTTCCGCGGTCCGCCTGATCAAGCCTCTGGAGCGCACGGTCGCGCGCGGTCACCCCTGGGTCTTCCGCGACGCGCTGGCGCCCTTCGACATCGCCGCAGGCGCGATCGTCGACGTGCTGAATCGCCGCTCCCGCTTTCTCGCCCGCGGCCTGGTCGACGCCGGCCCGATCGGAGTGCGCGTGCTGACGACGGTCGAAGAGCCGATCGACGAGTCCTGGCTCGTGCGGCGCCTGCTCGAGGCGCTCGCCGCGCGCGACCGGCTGGATCTCGCCGACACCGACGCGCTGCGCCTGGTGCACGGCGAGGCCGACCGGTTGCCCGGGCTGGTCGTCGATCAGTACGGCGAGGTCGTGGTGCTGGTGCTCGACGGAAGTGTCTGGAATGGCTGGCGGCCGACGCTGTCGGCCGCGCTGCAGCCGCTGCTCGACGCGCGAGGCGTGACCGCCCTGCTCCGGCGCCACGGCCGCGGCTCGCGCAAGGCGGTCGAGACCTGGTGGGGCGCGGTTCCGACCGCACCGATCGCCGTGCGCGAGCTCGGCATGGCGCTGCTGGTCGACGTCGCGCGGGGCCAAAAAACCGGTCTCTTTCTGGATCACCGCGATTCGCGCCGCCGCGTGCGCGAGCTGGCGGCCGGCCGTTGCGTCCTCAACCTGTTCGGCTACACCGGCGGTTTCTCGGTCGCGGCCGGCCTCGGCGGCGCCGTACGCGTCGTCACCGTCGACAGCGCGGCACCTGCGATCGATCTGGCGCGGCGCAACTGGCAGCTCAATGGCCTGCCCGCGGCCCGGCATCTCGCCGTGAGCGCCGAAGTCGAGCCGTTTCTCGCCGGCAATCGCGAGCGGTTTGACCTCGTGATCGCCGACCCACCCAGCTTTGCCTCCAGCCAGCGCAGCGTCTCGTCCGCGCTGCGCGCCTACACCGCGCTGCACCGCTCTGCTCTCGCGGCCGTGGCGCCCGGCGGCTGGTACCTGGCCGCCTCGTGCTCGAGCCATGTCGGCCGCCGCGCCTTCGAGACGACCCTGACCGAGGCGGCGCAGCGCAACCGGCGGCCGCTGCGCATCGCCGAACGCTGGGGCGCTGCCGCCGACCACCCGCTGCGGCCCGAGTTCCCCGAGGGCGACTACCTCAAAGTCGCGCTGTGCCAGGTGAGAGGCGAAACGGCATGCGGCAGAGCGTGATCGAGCCGCCGTTCACTTGGCCTGCTCGATCGCCATCCCCTTGACGTCCTGCTGGAAGAACCCGCGCGCCTTTTCGTCGACCTCCGGCTTGACCAACTGGCCCTCGACCGTGTCGTCGTCGAATTCGTACTGGTCGGCCTTGACCTTGGCCCGGGGCGAGGCCGGCTCGGCATCGCCGATCTCCTCATCCAGCATCTCGCCGCTCGGCCGATGCAACCCGTAGGCACCCTGGTGCTGCGCGATGACCGTGACCGGGCCGCCGACATCCGACGCGATGAACACGCCGCGCAGGTCGGTCTCTCCCGCGACAAAACGATCGTCGCCCTCGCCCTTGAGCTGCACGCGCGCCCCGACCGCGGGGCGGCCGCGCGCGTCTCGGACCGAGATCCGCACCCGCGCATCCTCCTCGTCCTCGCGCACGTCGAGCTGCAGGCTGTCGACCAGCAGCAGGCTATGCCGCAGCTCGGATCCGCCGCGCGCCCGCACCAGGTAGGCGCCCGCGCCCGGCAGCGCCAGCTCCAGCTCGCGCTGCATGGCACTGGCCGTGGTGTTGCCGACGTCGACGTCGCGGGTCGCCGCCGGCCTGACGCCGGCCAGGTTGATCTCGGCCAGCGATGCGAGCGTGCCCTTGATCAGATAGAGCTTCATCAGGTCGACCCGGTAGGCGCTCAGCTCGACGCGGCGCAGGTTCTTGACCAGCGCTGACAGCCGCGGCCGCTGGCCGACCGGCACCGCCACCACCTCCGGGATCTCCAGCCTCGGCACGGTGGCGTCGTCGACCGCTTCCTCGGCGTCGCGATAGCGGTCGGCCACCAGCCGGTAGAGATCGAGCGCGCGGTCGAGCTTGCCCTGCGCGTGGTAGATCTGCGCCATGATGTAACGCGCCATGTCGGCGCTCTCCTCGTCCTCGTCGTCGCGCGCCACCTTCTGGCACAGCTCGAGCGAGCGATCGAACTGCCGCAGCTTGAAGTGGCCGTACGCCTTGAGGTAGGTCAGCGCCGGAGCCAGGTCCGAGTCGCCGTGGCGCCGCAGCCCGGCGTCGCACCACGACACCGCATCGGCCGCCAGCTTGCGCTCGATCAGCGCCGACGCCAGCGAGTAGATGGCGGAGGGCGCGTCCGGCACCTCCGGGTAGCGGCCGATATATCGTCCCAGCAGCCCGATCACGTCGTCGAGCAACTGGCCGCGATCGAGGTCGGGCAGCTCTTCGCCCTCGCGCAGGCGATCGGCTCGATCGAACAGCACCTGGGCAAACGAGTAGCTGGCCTCGGCCGCCAGGTCGGTGTCGGGATAGCAGCCGACCAGCTCGCCGAACAACTGCCGCGCCGCCACCACCTGGTCCTCGACCTCGAGCACGCCGACGCCGCGCATGGCCGCCAGCAGCCGCGCCCGGGCCGCGCCGCGCGCCACGTGCAGCCCGCTCTCGAATTCCTGCGTGCGGCGATAGGCCCGCTGCACCGGCGCCAGCTTGTCGAACGGCACCACCAGATCCGGGTTCTTCTCCTTGGCCAGCTCGAAGTACTTGACGATGCGGCTGGCGTCATCGACTTCGATCGCAGCGAACAGCAGGGTGGCCAGCACCTCGCGGCCGATCTCGGGCCGGAGGCGGAACCGATCGACCAGCGCCTCGAGCTGCGCGATGGCGAGCTGCGGGTCCTTCGCCTTGGCGGCGGCCTGGCCCCGCTGGTACAGCTCGTCGGGCGTCGGCCGCACCTTGGGCGGGGGCGCTCCCGCCTCGTCGACGACGAAGTCGCGCAATCCGCCATATTGACGCAGCTCTGGCGCTCCCGGCGATCCGAGGCGCGCCGCGGTGAACTGGTAGCGGCCCGGGTTGCGCGCGGCCAACTGGTACTCGATGCGCGTGGTGCGTGAACCCAGGTCGGTAAAAAAGACCAGCCGGCGGCCCTGTCGCTCGTGATGGCTGGCCGCGCCGTGCACGCTGCCTTCGACCAGCTCGAAGCCGGGCGGAATGCGGTCCTCGAGCACCAGGTTCTCCAACCGCGCCTCGATCTCCTTTCGCACCTCGAGCGCAACGGATATGCGCTGGCCTGCCGGGATCCGGTCGATGGGCTCTCGCCAGACCTTGGTGCCCGCTTCGGCGACGGAGAAACCGCCGGCGATCTCCCGGCCCCGGTAGCTGGGCGGCACCGCTTCGATCACGCGCTGGATCTGCAGCGGCGAATCGGCGGTCGGCGCCGGCGGCTGCCGGCGATAGCCGCTCAACGTCGCCACGTAGAAGCAGGTCCCGGCGCCCTCGACCGTGAGCTCCAGTTTGTTGTCACCGACGACCAGCAGCTTGGGATCGACTGCGATCTCCCACAGCCCACCCTGGGTGCCGCCGACCACGAAGGCGGAGCCGGCGGCCTTGCCGTTGACGCTGGCGTGCACACGAAACCGCTCGTCCCTCTTGGCCGCCCCCAGCAGCTTGACCAGCGCCCCGGTCACCGAGGCGGCGGTATGGGCGTGGTCTAAATAGATGGCTCCGGAGTCGAGCAGCAGCTCGGCGCCGCTGCGCAGCACCGGATCGGTCGGCTTCACCGACGCCACCAGGCGCAATCCATCGGCCACGTCGGCCACGCTCTCGACCGGCGTCTGCCACGACAGCCGCCGGTTGCGCACCACCTCGGCGCCGAGACGGTCGCGCACCGCGCGCGCCACCTCGAGGGCGTTTTCGGCACGCCCGAGCTGGTGCCAGGTCAGTCCGAGCCGCGCCTGAGCGGCCAGCGGCATCTCGGCGCGCGCCCGGTGCAGACGCAGTAACTCGGTCTGCGGCACCTGGTCCTTGCCGGCGTGCGCCAGAGCCTGCAGCACAGCGGTGCGCGCGAGCCAGTCGTCGATCGGCAGCGTCGGCAGCATCTCCTTGAGCGCGGCCAGCGCGCGGTCGAACGCCGCGGCAGGAAACACCCAGCCCATCGAGCTCGCCAGTCTGTGGCCGCGCGCCAGCGCTTGCACGGCATCGGCGGTCGCCACGGCATCGCGCTCTATGCCGCCGCGGGATCCCCAGCCGCCGTCGCGCTGGGTCGCGACCAGGCGGCCCAGCGAGCGGCGCGCCTCGCCGCGCACCCGGTCGAGCATGGCCGGATGCGCGCGCGGTCCGAGCAGGTCCAGCAGGTTGAGAGCGGTCAGGGCCTCGTCGGCGCCGCCTGCGGAGAGCAGCGGGTCGCGACCGGTGGCGAAGAACAGGTGCGTCAGCCGGGCATCGAGCTGGATGCGAAGCTGCGGCGCGCTCAGGCCAGCGTCGAGCGCCAGCGTTCGGATCGCCGAGCGTTCGAGCCGGCCGGCGACCGCAATCTCATCGGCCACGCCGCGCGGCCGGACCGCGATCTCCTCGCGCAGCCTGTCGGCGACCTTGCCGGCATCCGCGGCGAGCTCGATCACCAGCTTGCCGCTGCCCGCGGCCGGCACCTCGATCGGCTCGAACGTCAACTCGCGGCTGCTGCGCGCCGCCACCTGCGCGCTCTGCGCCTCGCTGCGCACGCCCCCGCCGAGCGTCGTCTTCACCGTCAGCGGCCGGTCGGTGTCGTTGAACAGGCGCGCCACCGGCCGCAGCAGGTCGCCCTCCTCCAGCTCGGCCGGCACCACCAACTCGGCCCAGAAGTCGCGCGCCGCGACCAGCATGTGCCGCGCCTCGCCGAGCTGCGTGTCGCGGGTGACGCTGCGCGCGGCCACGCGCCAGCTCGTGATGGCGTCGGGCAGCCGGAACTTCACCGTCGCGACGCCGGTCGGGCCGGTGCGCAGATCGGGAAAGAACGCCGCGGTCTCGGCAAAGAAGCGCCGCATCAGCGCGCCCATGACGACCGCCTTGCCCACCTGGATCTTGGCTGCTCCACCGCCGCCGGCGCCATAGCCGCTGGAGCCCAGTCCGCCTACACCGCGGCCGTATCCTATCCCGCCTCCGGCCAGTCCGGGCCGCACCTCGACCTTGGCCAGCTCGCCGAAGCGCTCGGCCGCCTTCTCGGTCAGCTCGCGCCGTCGCTCGTTCAGCGCCGCCATCGCGGCCGAGCCCTCGGTCTCCACCACCTCGGCCTGTTCCACCTCCTGCGCCGTGAGCTGACCCTCGAGGTAGCGGTTGGAGGCGGCGGTCTCGATCACATCCGTCGGACGCCGCTGCACAAAGGTCTCCAGCAGATCGGGCAATTGCTCGGGAAAGGCGATCAGCAGCGCCTCGTCGACCACCGACAGGATGACGCGCGCGTCGACCGGCCGCTCGGCGGCGTCGCGCGCCTCGACCGTCAGCTTCACCTCGTCGCCCGGCGCGTAGCGATCGCGGTCGGACCGGACCGCGAGCCGCAGTTGCTGGGACACCTCGATCGCGCGCGTCGCGACGTAGAACTGCTCCCCGCTCATGGCGCAGGCGCTGAGGTCGAAGTTGGGGGCCAGCGCCGCATCGATCGGAACCGCCAGCGCATTGGCGCCCTTGCGGATCAGCAGGCTGCGCGCCTCGAGCACCCGATCGGTCTCGTAGGTGACCAGGGCCAGCGCGCGCTCGAGACGGCTCTGCAGCGTGACTCGCGCGGTCGAGCCCAGGGTCTGCACCGGACGATCGACATCGAGAAAGATCCCCGGCTCCTCGACCCCGACCGCGCGCAGCGACAGCTCGCTCGCGATCGGTTGGCCGTTGCGATCGCGGCCAAAGGCGCGCAGCCAGTAGAGGCCGCCCTCGGGCGCGGTCAGCGCCACCCGGGCGCGTCCGGCCGTCGGCACCGCCACCTGCAACCGCTGCACGCGGCGCTCGCCGCCGCCGATGGGCAGCCGCTGTACCAGCTCGAGCTCGAGCGCGGCCGCGGTCGGCTTGCGCTCCGGATCGCGCACCTGTACCGCAACGTCGAAGGGCTGCCCCGCAAACAGGGTCGAGCGATCGACCTGCAACCCGATCTCGAAACCCTGCACCGCGACCAGCGCGTTGGCGCTGTGCACGACGTGGTGCGCGCGCAGCTCGACGTCGAGCTTGACCGGCCGCGTCTCCTCGAAGCCCTGGCTGCTGAACGAAAAAGGCACGAAGCCGCTGCGATCGGTGGTGCCCGCACGCCACTCGGATCCGTCGTCGATCTTGTAGATCACGACCTGGTCCGGAGCCGCGGCACCGCTGCGATGCCGGACGCGGATGGTGCCGGCGATCGGCTGGCCGCGCATCACCACCGGATGGTCGAAGGAGACCTGGATCTGGTAGGGCGCCAGCCGGTGCGCCTCGACCTTGAACGATCCATCGAAAGTCTGCCCGCCTTTGGGCCGCCGCAGCGTAAAGGTGTACTGGCCCGCCGGCGCCATCGGATCGAGCGCGGCGGCGGCGCGCATGACGCCAAACTCGTCGAGACCGACCGCCAGTTGCTCCACGGTCCAGTCGCCGTGGTGGATGCTCAACTCGTAGCGCGCCTCGGGATCGAAGCCGTTGACTCCACGACCATCGACGCGATCGCGCACGATGCCGGCGATGCGCACGGTGTCTCCCGGCTGGTAGACCGGTCGATCGCTCAACAGAAAGGCGCGCGGGGAGGCAGCGCTGAGCGGCTGCTCGGCGGGCGCACCGATGGCCGCCCAGGCGACCTGACCGCCGCGCTCGGCGATCGCGCGCAACTCGCCCGCGATCTCTTGCTCGGGCAGGTCGAGCAACAGCACGCCCTCGCCGTCGGTCACCCCCTCACCCATGGTCCGCTCGTCGTCACCGAGCAGAACGCGGACCCCGGCCAGCGGTCTGAGTCGGCGCAGATCCTGCGCAAACAGCAGCGCTTGCCGCGGCGCCGCCTTGAGCACCAACCCGAGGTCCGAGACCAGCAGCGG
>JAFGSX010000537.1 GCA_016934455.1 Deltaproteobacteria bacterium | reverse complement strand
GTCAGCGGCAGCGTCTCGCCGGGCTCAATCTGCAGCCAGCGCGACTCGTGGAGCGTCCCATCCACGTAGACGGCCAGCAAGGGCACGGCGGCCGGCCCGCCGGCCGGTCCGGTGTGGGCCACACTGAGAAAGAGCTCGCCCCCGCGGAGCGCGAGTGCGGTCAGCGCCAGGTTGGGCGTCCCGGTTGGGTCACCGATCGGGATATAGCGAACCTCGCCCGGCACCGGCGGCACGTCGGCCGACAGGTTTCCATCCGAGATGACGACGATGGTGCTCTCGGCCGCCCCGCTGGTAGCACCGGCCGCCAGGGCCAGCGCGGCTTCCCAATCGGCCGTCCCCGCTTCCGGTCGCGCCGTGTCGATCGCCGTGCGCAGGGCAGCGCGGTCGTTCGTCGCCGCCGCCAGGACCTGCGGCTGGGCGCCGGCAGCAATCACGGTCATCAGCCCATCGCCCCCCAGCCCGCTCACCAGGTCGGTCGCTGCCCGCTGGGCGACCGCAAAGCGTGACGGGGCGACGTCGGTCGCCTGCATGCTGGCCGAGGCGTCGAGCACGACGACGACTGCGCCGCCGGCAACGGCCGGTACGGTGCGGAACGGCCGCGCCAGTGCAAGCGCCAGCGCGATCAACGTCGCCAGCTGCAGCCACAGCAGCAGGTTGCGCCGCAGCCGCTGCCAAGGCGCGTTGGCCTCGCGGTCGCGCACCAGCCGGCTCCACAGCAGCGTGCTCGCTACCGTAACGTCCCGCCGCCGCAGCTTGAGCATCCAGAGCAGCAGGATCGGGATTGCCAGCGCCAGCAGCGCCAGGGCGGCCGGGGTCAGGAACTGGATCATCGATTAGCGCACCATCCCCTCGGCCCGCAGCGTCCGCAGCACCAGCTGCTCCCACGGCACGGCGGTTGAGATCGGCACATAGTGGACCTGGCGGGCGCGGCACCAGGCGCCCGTCTCGGCCTGCCACTCGTCGAGCCGTCGCCGGTAGAGGTCGCGCATCGCCCGGTCGACGGTCACCTCTTCGGCGGCGCCCGTCTCGACGTCCACCAGCCGCAGGTCACCCCCCAGCGGCGGGTCGAGCTCGTCGGGTGCCAGGGGTTGCAGGATCGCCACCTCGTGACCGCGGGCCTGGAGCGCCGTCACGCCGTCGCGGTAGCCGGCCGGGCTCCAGAGGTCGGAGATCAGCAGGACCAACCCGGCCCGGACTCCGCTCGCGGCGTAGGCTTGCAGGGCCGCGTTGAGGTCGGTGGTCCCACCGGCGACCCGCTCCGCCAGCCAGTCGAACAGGCGAAAGGTGTGGCCGCGGCCGCGGGCCGGGCCAAAACGGGCCGACGGACGGTCACCGCCGACGGTCTCGACGATCAGTCGGTCGCCCGTGCTGAGGGCGATCTGCCCGAGCGCGGCCGCCAGCCGCTGGACGTAGCGCAGCTTGTGGGTCTCGCCCTCGCCCCAGTCCATGCTCCCACTGGCATCCAGCAGCAGGTGGACGGCGAGGTCCTCCTCCTCCTCGAGCAGCTTGACAAAAGGGCGTTCCAATCGGGCGTAGACGTTCCAGTCGACCCGCCGCAGGTCATCGCCGCGGGAGTAGTTGCGATAGTCGGCGAATTCAATCGCAGTGCCGCGCTTGGTGCTGCGCCGCTCGCCCTTGATGGCGCCGGCCCGCACCCGCTGCGCGACCAGGGAGAGCTGCTCCAGCTTGCGCAGGGTGCTCTCGTCAAAGAGCGGGTCGCTCATGGCGCCGGCCGGCCGCCCGCCTGCACCAGCGTGATCAGCCGGCTGACCAGCACCAATTGAAAGGTACGCGCCAGCAGGAGTGCCTTCTCGGCGTTGGGGACATCGGGGTCGCGGATCGGGGCAAAGAGCGCCTGGATCCGCGCCCAGCGCTCGCCAACCGCCTCGCGGCCGGCCCCGCCGGCCGCCGCCAGCTGCCAGAGGGCGCCCGCCAGGAACCAGGCCGACTGGCAGTGAACCGAGTAGAGCTCGGCCTGCCAGGCCTTGATGTACTGGCGGCTGGCGGCGACCATCAGGGATTCGCTGCCGGTGCCCAGCAAGAGCTTTTCGAGCAACTCGCGCCCGCCGTCCTTCTCACGGTTGCCAAAGGCGCCGATCAGGTTCTGGGCGGCGACGCCGCCCACGGCACCGATGTCGAGCAGGGAGGCGAATTCGCTGTACTGGCGTGCGGTCGCCTTGCTCTGCAGGTCGCAGAGGTAGTGGTGAAAGGCGGCCACGGTCTCCAGGAGGGGGGGCTCGGCCCCGACCGCCAGCAGATAGCCATAGAGATCCCACAGCGCATCGGGGGAGGGCGCGGTCAGCGTTTGTTGGATGGCAGTTTGCAGGTCCATCTGGCTCTCCTTTGTGTCGGGGCGTCGTCCGTACCCGCAATTATACGGCCGCCACGGGATGGCGACAAGCCGCCCGGTGGCGGCTAGACCGGTGGGCGGGATCCCGCGTTGCACGAGCAGCCGTTCTGGCGTATTATACAAACAGGTGTGGTCGATCAGGTCACAGCAAGGAGGATTCAATGGACCGGCCGGCTCCTTTCGCCACCTATCAGCCCGCAGCCCCCCGGTACCGCGGGTGGACGTCGCGCGGGCAGTATCTGACGTTGCGCGACGGAACGCGCCTCGCGGTCGAGGTGGTCCTGCCGCGCGACCTGCCAACCGG
>JAFGSX010000536.1 GCA_016934455.1 Deltaproteobacteria bacterium | reverse complement strand
GCGCCGTCAACACGCACTCGGTGAACTCTACACCGGCAGCGACGTTGGCCAGCTCGAGGATGCGCTGGATGGTGTGAAACACGACCTCGGTCGCCGGGATGACGTGGCTGTGGATGCGGACCCCGCAGCCGCCGGACTCCAGCTCGCACAGCTCGCACGACAGCCGATCGCGGTTGCGCTGCACGAAGTTGGACTTGTAGCGGCGGCCGATGAAGCGCTTGATGCCCCACACCGTGTGCGACGGATCGTCGACGATCTGCTGCCGCGCGGTGGCGCCCACGACGTACTTGTCGCGGCTGCGGTACCAGACGACCGACGGCATGCAGTAGCTCTTCTCGCTCACCGGAACCAGGTGGAGCTGTCCCTTGCGGTCGACCCAGACCGCGTTGGTGTTGGTGGTGCCGAAGTCGATGCCGAGAACGCCGACCTTGCTCATTTTTCTCCAGGCAGCACTAGTCGTTCGCCTTCTTCAAACCGTCCAGCTCCGCGCCGAGGATGTCGCCGTGCAGCGGCAGCACCGGCCCTTCGGCCCTCTGCGGAGTCGGTGGACCGGGCGCGTACTCGCGCAACCGCTCGTCCGGCGTCGCCGTCAACCGCAGCTCGGCGCGCCGTCGCTCCAGCGCCTCGCCCAGTGCGCGAACGCGCGCCGCATCGAGCTGCGCGGTCGGCGCCGGCTCGCGTTGCAGCTCCTCCAGCATCTGCGACAGCAGCACCGCCTCGGCCGCGCTCAGGTGGGGCTTCTGGATCAGCTCCTGCAGCGCATCGAAGGTGAGCGGCTTTTCCTCGGGCGGCGGCTCGCCTCGGGCAATGGCCTGCTGCTGCTGCTGCCACCGGAACTGCAACATCAAGTCGTCGATTCGCACGTTCTTCTCCGCGAAAATGTCGCCCGAAGCGCACCCCGCAAAGTCACCGCCCTTGCCGCCTCCACCTCCCTCTCGCCCGCGCGCAGCGCGAGCCAGGTGGGGGGCCCCGTCGGGATTCACTCCCGACGGGGGGCGGCCGCAGGGCCGCCTGGAGAACGAGGGGCTGCCCGACAGCCCCTTCAAAAATATAGCCCCGGTGGGATTTGAACCCACGGCACGTAGCTTGTAATGCTACCACTCTACCTCTGAGTTACGGGGCCACTCTCAATATAGCACATGCATCTACGCCACTGCAGTAGCAATGGCGCGTTCGGTTCAATGGCTGGTCGCCAGCGTCGGCGCCGGATCCGTCGTCACCACCGGTTGCGGGTTGGCCACCTCGTGACGCACCAGTTGCTCGAAAAAGCGCTCCGGGTCCTCGAGCCGCAGCGCGTGGCGCAGCACCTCGTCCATGTGCTCGACGCAGGCGAAGCGCAACTTGCGCAGGGCGACCCTGGGCAGCTCGGCCAGATCCTTCTCGTTGTCCTTGGGCATGATCACGGTCGCAAAGTCGGTGCGGTAGGCGGCCAGCGCCTTCTCCTTGAGGCCGCCGATCGGCAGCACCCGGCCGCGCAGCGTGATCTCGCCGGTCAGCGCCACGTCGTTGCGCACCGGGATCCGGGTCAGCGCGCTGACCAGAGCGGTGGCGATGGTGATGCCGGCGGACGGGCCGTCCTTGGGCGTGGCCCCCTCCGGCACGTGCACGTGCACGTCGATGCTGGCGTAGAAATCTCCGGGCAGGCCGAGCGACGCGGCCCGCGAGCGGACGTAGCTCATCGCCGCCTGCACCGACTCCTGCATCACCTCGCCCAGCTTGCCGGTGGTGATCAGCTTGCCCTTGCCCGGCATCACCGTCACCTCGGTGGCCAGCAGCTCGCCGCCGGTCTGGGTCCAGGCCAGCCCCGACGCCACGCCGATCTCGGACTGGCTCTCCCTCTTGCCCGGCCTAAACGGCGCCACCCCCAGCATCGACTTGACCAGCCTGGGCGTCACCCGCAGCGCCTTGAGATCGTCCTTGACCACGCGGCGCGCGATCTTGCGGCAGCAGTTGGCGATCTCGCGCTCGAACTGCCGCACTCCGGCCTCGCGCGTGTAGTAACGCAATATCGTCTTCAACGCGTCACTGTGAAACTTGAGGTCAAGTCTGTCGAGGCCCGTTGCTTTGCGCTGCTTGGGTACCAGGTGCACCCGGGCGATATCCAGCTTCTCCTCGTCGATGTAACCGGGCAGGCGCAGGATCTCGAGCCGGTCCTGCAGCGGCACCGGGATACCCTGCAGCGTGTTGGCGGTGCAGATGAACATCGCCTTGGACAGGTCGTAGTCGATGTCCAGGTAGTGGTCATTGAAGGTGTGATTCTGCTCCGGGTCCAGCACCTCGAGCAGCGCCGAGGCCGGATCGCCGCGAAAGTCCGACGACAGCTTGTCCACCTCGTCCAGGAGCAGCACCGGATTGCAGGAGCCGGCCTTCTTCATCGCCTGCAGGATCTTGCCCGGCAGCGCGCCGATGTAAGTGCGGCGGTGGCCGCGGATCTCGGCCTCGTCGCGCACGCCGCCCAGGCTCATGCGCACGAAGTTGCGACCGGTGGCGCGCGCGATCGACTTGGCGAGCGAGGTCTTGCCAACGCCGGGTGGCCCGACGAAGCACAGGATCGGCCCCTTCATGTCGATCACCAGGCGGTGCACCGCCAGATGCTCGATGATGCGCTCCTTGATCTTGTCCAGCCCGCAGTGGTCCTCGTCGAGGATGCGCTCGGCCTCGTCCAGGTCCAGCTTGTCCTGGGTGAAGATGCCCCAGGGGATGCCGAGCATCCAGTCGAGGTAGTTGCGCACCACCGTCGCCTCGGGGCTCATCGGGCTCATCAGCTTGAGCTTGCGCAGCTCGCGCTCGGCCTTCTGCCGCGCCTCCTCGGATAGCGCGGTCGCCTTGATCTGCTCGGCCAGCTCGTCGAGCTCGCTCTTGAACTCGTCCTTCTCGCCCAGCTCGCGCTGGATGGCGGCCATCTGCTCGTTGAGAAAGTACTGGCGCTGCGAGTGCTCCATGTTCTCGCGCACCCGGTTGCGGATGCGCGCCTCGGTCAGCAGGATCTCGATCTCGACGTCGATCAGCTCGAGCATCTTCTGCAGCCGCCGGCCCGGGGAGTCGAGCTCGAGCACGATCTGGCGATCGGCGGTCTTGAGCGGCACGTGCTGCAGCAGCAGATCGACCAGCCGCCCGGGATCCTCGTCGCGCTTGAAAGCGTTGACCAGCTCCGGCGTCGGCCTCTTCTTGTGCTCGGCGTACTGCCCGAACACGCGGTGCACCTCGCGCACCAGCGCCGCCACCTCGATCGCGTCGTCGCCGCTCTCGGCCAGCGGCTCGGCGTTCGCCTCGAGGCACTCGTCGGAGGCGAGCAGATCGACCGCGCGCATGCGCTGGCCGCCCTCGACCAGCACCTTGACGTTGCGGTCGGGCATGCGCAGCAACTGCTTGACAAGACAGCAGGTGCCGACGCGGTGCAGGTCGTCGGGACCGGGGTCGGCGATGGCCGCCTCGCGTTGAGCGAGCAGCAGGATCCGATGGTCCCCGCTCATGGCGCGCTCGAGCGCGGCGATCGAGCGCGGCCGCCCCACGAACAGGGGCACCACCATGCGCGGGAAGAGCACCATGTCGCGCAGCGGCAGCACCGGCAGCGCGCGGCTCTCCTCGGCGGCGGTCGGTTGCTGTGCCATGGGATGACCTATTCGGCCGCCTGATCGGCCTGGCGCTCCTCGAACACCAACATCGGCGGCTCGTGCCTGATCACGGTCTCCTCGCCGAGCACCACCTCGCGCACCATCGAGACCGAGGGCACCTCGTACATCACGTCGAGCAGCGCGTTCTCGAGGATCGAGCGCAGCCCGCGGGCGCCGGTCTTCTGCTTGACCGCCTCGCGCGCCGCGGCCCGCAGCGAGGCCTCGGTGAACTTGAGCTGCACTCCATCCATCTCGAACAGCTTCTGGTACTGCTTGGTCAGGGCGTTGCGCGGCTCGGTCAGGATGGTGACCAGCATGTCCTCGTCCAGCTCGTCGAGCACCGCCGTCACCGGCAGCCGGCCCACGAACTCTGGGATCATGCCAAACTTGAGCAGATCCTCGGGCTCGACCTCGCGCAGGATCTCCGAGTCGCGCACCTGGGCGCTGGCGCGCAGCGGCGCGCCAAAGCCCATGGTCTTCTTGCCGATGCGCTGCTCGATGATCTTCTCGAGCCCGAAGAAGGCTCCGCCGCAGACAAACAGGATGTTGGTGGTGTCGATCTGCAGAAACTCCTGCTGCGGATGCTTGCGGCCGCCCTTGGGCGGCACGCTGGCGGTGGTGCCCTCGAGGATCTTGAGCAGCGCCTGCTGCACCCCCTCGCCCGACACGTCGCGCGTGATCGACTGGTTCTCGCTCTTGCGTGCGATCTTGTCGATCTCGTCGATGTAGATGATGCCGCGCACCGTGCGGTCGAGGTCGTGGTCGGCCGCGTGCAGCAGGTTGACGATGATGTTCTCGACGTCCTCGCCGACATAGCCGGCCTCGGTCAGGCTGGTGGCGTCGGCGATGCTGAAGGGCACGTTGAGGATCTTGGCCAGCGTCTGCGCCAGCAGGGTCTTGCCCGAACCGGTGGGTCCGATCAGCAGGATGTTGGACTTGTAGATCTCGACGTCGTCGGCCTCCAGCTTGCTGTCGATGCGCTGGTAGTGGTTGTGGACGGCGACGCTCAGGATCTTCTTCGCGCGCTCCTGGCCGATCACGTACTGATCGAGCGCATCCTTGATTTCGGACGGCCGCGGGATCTGCAGCGGGCCGGCCTTGGGCTCGTCGCGCTCGCTCTCCTCGGCGATGATGTCGTTGCAGAGCCCGATGCACTCGTCACAGATATAGACGGTGGGCCCGGCGATCAGCTTCTTGACCTCCTTCTGGCTCTTGCCGCAGAAGGAGCAGGTCAGCATGCCGTAGTCGCTGCGTCTTTTTTCCACCGGTTTTTCCCGAGGGCCTGTCGGCCAGACCCTCTGCCGTCGAGAAGACCGCGACGGCATTCACCCAGGCAGCACCTACTCGTCTTTCTTGTGGTCGATCGCCGGACGCGCCGTCATCACGTCGTCGATCAATCCGTACTCCTTGGCCTCGATAGCGCTCATGAAATAGTCGCGGTCGGTGTCGCGCTCGACCCGCTCCAGCGGCTGCTTGGTGTGCTTGACCAGGATCTCGTTGAGCTGGCGCTTGATCTTGAGGATCTCCTTGGCGTGGATCTCGAAATCCGAGGCCTGACCCGAAAATCCACCCATCGGCTGGTGCACCATCACCCGCGAGAACGGCAGCGCGAAGCGCTTGCCCGGCGATCCCGCGGCCAGCAGGACCGCGCCCATCGACGCCGCCTGCCCGATGCAGGTCGTCGACACCGGAGCCTTGATGTACTGCATGGTGTCGTAGATGGCCAGCCCGGCCGAGATCGAGCCGCCCGGGCTGTTGATGTAGAGCATGATGTCCTTCTCGGGATCCTCGCTCTCGAGAAACAGCAACTGCGCCACGACGATGTTGGCGACCGTGTCGTCGATGCTGGTGCCGAGAAAGACGATGCGATCCTTGAGCAGGCGCGACCAGATGTCATAGGCGCGCTCGCCGCGCGCGGTCTGCTCGATGACGGTAGGCGGAAAATAGGTGCTCATGATTGGCCTCCTGGAGAGACCTCGGCCGTCGGCGCGGAACCGACCGCGGCCAGGTTGTCGATCACCAGTTGCAGTGCCCGCTCGAGACGGATTGAGAAGGCCAGTTCGCCGGCGTGCTCGCCGTGGTAGGCGCTGCGGATCTTGGCCACCGGCTGCTTCAGCTTGTCGGCCAGCTCCTGGATCCGCTTGTCGACGTCCTCCTTGCTGGCCTGCACGTTCTCGAGGTCGGCGATGCGCTCGAGCAGCATGCCGCGCCTCACCTTCCATTCGGCGTTGGGGCGCAGCTCACCTCGCAACTTGGCCACGTCGATGCCCATCGCCTGTAGCTGCTCGGGCGGAATGCGGCCCACCGACTGGTAGAGCATGACGTCGATCTGGCGCTCGACCAGGCTGGGCGGCACCTCGAACGGGTTCTCGGCGATCAGGGCGTCGACCACCGCCTTCTTGTAGCCCTCCTCGTGCTCCTCGCTGTAGCGCTGGTTGAGCTCGCCGCGGATCTTCTCGCGCAGCTCCTGCAGGCTGTCGTAGTCGCCGAGGTCCTTGGCGAACTCGTCGTCGATCTCGGGTAGCTGCTTGCGCTTGATCTGGGTCGGCGTCACCTCGAAATGAGCGCTCTTGCCGGCGACATCCTGGTTGTGAAACCCCTCGGGGATGGTCGCCTCGACCTCGAAGGTCTGGTGCAGCTTCTTGCCGGGCAGCGCCTCGCAGATGTCGTGCAGGTAGTTGTACTCGACGGTGTCGACGACGTAGCCGACGCTCTGCCCGCCCTTGAAGGTCTCGCCGTCGACGGTGCCGTTGAAGTTGCACAGCACCAGATCGCCCTTCTCCACCAGGTCGCGATCCTCGACCGGCACCACCTGGGTCAGCCGCTGCCGCAGCCGGTCCAGCTCTCTGGCCACCTCGTCGTCGCTGGCGACGCGCAGCTCGCCGCGCGTGGCCGACAGCCCCTTGAAGCGCTTGATCTCGATCTCGGGCCGGATCTCGACCTCGGCGCTGTAGCGAAAATCCTGGCCGGGGATGTACTCGCCGGCCTTGATCTGCGGCTGGTTGACCGGATGGAGCTCGTGCTCGTCGATCGCCGCCTTGTAGGCGTCGCCGATCATGCGCGACAGCACGTCGCTCTCGACCTCGGCCTTGAAATGCTGCTCGAGCACCACCCGCGGCACCTTGCCCTTGCGAAACCCCTGGATGGTGGCGCGCTGGCCGACCTTGCGATAGGCCTTGTCGATCTCCTTGAGGATCTGCTCCCCGTCGAGGGTGACGTCGAGCCTGCGCATCACCGGCGAGATGGTCTGGCATTCTGACTTCATCGGCACGACCGTTTCTAGGGCCTGTCCCCTTGCTGCGATGGTGCGAGAGGGGGGAGTCGAACCCCCAACCCGTTTCCGGGGCTGGATCCTAAATCCAGTGCGTCTGCCAGTTCCGCCACTCTCGCGCACGCGCGCCCGGACTGCGCGCCGGCAGCGCGCGCCAGCCGGTCTCGAAACGTGGCACGGTAGCGACCCGGCGGCAAGAGGTCAACGGTAATACCGCGCCGGTACCGGCGATCGCCAGCGCCGACGACGGTCACTCGCAGCTAGTAGTCTGGCACCAGCCGAGGTCGATGCCGAGCATGGCGAAATTGGCCGAGGTGCAGCAGTTGGCCATGTAGTGGCCGTGACAATCGGCTGCATTGGCGCAGACTAGCACATTGCTGGTCGACCCGCCGTCTGGGTTGAGCAGGCACTGGCCGGCCTGCGTACACGATGTGTTGGTCCCGGTCGCACAGCACTCGCCGGGGCAGTCTCCCGGATCGTCGCACTGCAGATCGGCCAGCACGCCCCCCGGGCAACTGTTGAGACAGTTGTAAACCGGATATGGGTAGGAGAACGAGATGCAGCAGTGCTGCCCCGCCGGACAGGTCTGTCCACCGCAGATGACGCCCGGCTCGCTGCCGCCGTCGTAGCCGATGACGCCAATGTCAAAGGCGACGCCGCCGTCGATGAAGATGCGATCCGGAAACGACCAGTCGCGGCTGCCGTAGTCCATGCTCCAGCCGTCGCGCTGCCACGGCCGGTCCTGGTGCGCGCGGTCCCGGCCGCTGCTGTCCCGCCGACCGCTATCCCGCGGCCCGCCCTGGTCTATCCCGGAGCTATCGGGTTGGCTGTGATCCACCTGCCCTTGGTCAAGCGGCCCCTGGTCCTGGCCGGGATGATCGGGGACACTGCTGTCCGGGAGCCACGCATCGGTGCCCGACTGGTCGATGCCCACCTGATCGGTGCCCGCTCGATCGCTCACCTGGCCGTCGCCCATGGCCGCATCGGTGGGGCCGGCGTCCGCCGTCACCACCGCGCACTTGCCATCCACGCAGATCAGACCGGACTTGCAGTCGTCCGCAGTCTCGCACTCGTCCCCCACCTCGCCCGGCGTGATCGGTTCGCAGGTTGCACAGTTGAACGACAACCCCACCGCCGCGAGCAACGCTATCGCATGTCGTTTCGGCATCATCTCCTCCTCTGCAACTCTATGTCGCGGCGGTCAGTATAACGCACTCCGGGCAGCCTGTCACCCGGGTCGCGAGCCGAGACCCCGCCCTCTAGCGCGGATAATGGAGCGCGCAACGCCTCGACATCAGGCCTTGCCGACCATGGCCGCCACCTCGGCAGCGAGATCGGTCTCGCGCTTGGCCAGCCCCTCGCCGAGCTGAAAGCGGACAAAACGACGCACCGAGATGTTCTCGCCGATGGTGCCGATCTGCTCCTTGACCAGCTCCTCGATCGTCTTGTCCGGATCCTTGACGAACGGCTGCTCGAGCAGGCAGACGTCGGCGAAGAACTTCTCGACCTTGCCGTCGACGATCTTGTCGATGATCTTGTCGGGCTTGCCCTGCTCCTTGGCCTGCGCCCGGTAGACCTCGCGCTCGCGCTCGAGATGATCCTTGGAGACCTCGTCGCGCCGCACGTACTGCGGGGCCGAGGCCGCGATGTGCATGGCGATGTCGTGCACCAGCTCCTGGAACCTGTCGGAGCGCGCCGCAAAGTCGGTCTCGCAATTGACCTCGAGCAGCACGCCGATCTTGCCGCCGGCGTGGATGTAGGCGTGCACCGTCCCCTGCGAGGCGACGCGCGCCGACTTCTTCTGCGCCGTGGCCAGCCCCTTCTGGCGCAGCCAGTCGACCGCCTTCTCCATGTCGCCGGCAGCCGCGACCAGCGCATTCTTGCAGTCCATCATCCCGGCGCCGGTCTTGGTGCGCAGCTCCGAGGTCATCTTTGCCGTGACTTCCATCTCCCTCTCCTGTCTGTCTGCTCAGGCCGGCACTTCGGGGGACAGGTGCATGTCGCCGTCGCCGTCGTCGCCGCCATCTCCGTTGGATTTCTCGCGCACGCTGGAGCGCTTGACCACCTCGACCTTGGGGCCGCGGCCGCGCGACCGATCGGGCGCCGGCTCGGGCTTGGGGCCCTCTTCACCCTTGGCGTCGACGTGGGCCTGGTGGCGCGCCCCACCCTCGATGCAGGCGTCAGCGATCTTGCTCGCGAACAGCCGGATCGAACGGATGGCGTCGTCATTGCCGGGGATCACATAATCGATGCCCTCGGGATCGCAGTTGGTGTCGACCAGGGCTACGATCGGGATCCGCAGCCGCCGCGCCTCGAGCACAGCGATGTGCTCCTTCTTGGGATCGACGACGAACACGGCCCCGGGCACGCGCCCCATGTCGCGGATGCCGATCAGGTTCTTCTCAAGCTTGACCTTCTCGCGCGAAAGCTGCAGCACCTCTTTCTTGGGCAGCCGCTCGAAGGTGCCGTCGCTGGCCATCTTGTCGATCGACTTGAGCCGTTCGACCGACGCCTTGATGGTCTTGAAGTTGGTCAGCATGCCGCCGAGCCAGCGGTTGTGCACGTAGAACTGGCCAGCGCGCATCGCCTCCTCGACGATCGCGTCCTGCGCCTGCTTCTTGGTGCCGACGAACAGCACCTTCTCGCCGCGCTCGGTGACCTTGAGGATGAACTCGAAGGCCCGCTGGAAGCAGCCGACCGTCTGCTGCAGGTCGATGATGTAGATGCCGTTGCGCGCGCCAAAGATAAACGGCTTCATCTTTGGGTTCCAGCGTTTGGTCTGGTGTCCAAAGTGGACACCGGCCTCGAGCAACTGTTTGATTCCGATGACGCCCATCTTCTGCTCCTGGGGTTGTGTCCTCCACGCCGTAAGCAGCTCCCGCCGCTGGTCGGGTCAATTCCGCCAGGGCACCCCAGAGCCGCCGAGAAAGGCGTGTGCGGTTCTGCGGCATCGTGCCGCAGTTGAGCGGTCTAGTAGCAAAGCCGACAGCACCTGGCAAGCCTGCATCTCGCCCTCGCCCGCAACCGCTACAGCGTCAAAAAAATGTCTGCGGCACGGGCAATTGAACGAGATGTTTGCCAAGCCACTTGCGCTGCACTATAAGAGCAACCGGACGTCTCATGACAGCAGGGGATCCGAGGTTCAACATGGCCCGTGTGACCGTCGAAGATTGCCTGGACACCGTCGACAACCGCTTTGCCCTGGTGCTGCTCGCCACCGGCCGCGCCCGCCAGCTCATGAAGGGCGCGCGCGCGCTGGTCGACACCCCCAAGAACAAAGAGCCGGTGTTGGCGCTGCGCGAGATCGCGGCCGGCAAGGTCCGGTTCGACAAGAGCGTCGGCGAGGTGCTGTCGACGCCGCTCAACAGACTGCGGACTCAATACGACACCATCGAACAGGTCTGATCCCGATCACCGCACCGCGCGCAAAAAAGAGCTTCGGCCAGAATTTTCTGCACGATCGCCACGCGCTCGCGGCCATCGCGGAGCTCTGCCGTCCGTCCCCCGGCGGCGCCGTCGTCGAGCTGGGAGCCGGCAGCGGCAACCTGACCGATCACCTGCTCGACCGCTGCCAGCGCGTGTTTGCCGTCGAGCGCGATCGCGATCTGGCCGCGCTGTTGCGCACCCGGTACGCCGGCCGCGGCGACCTGGTGGTGGTCGAGGCCGACGCCAAGCAGATCGACCCCAGCGCGATGGCAGCCGGCACCCCGTTCGTGCTGTGCGGCAACATCCCCTACCACCTGTCGGCGCCGCTGCTCGAGCTGGCGCTCGGCTGCGCTGCCACCGCCGAGCGCGTGGTTTTTCTGCTGCAGAAGGAGCTGGCAACGCGGCTGGCAACGCCCGCCGGAAGCCGCGCCTGCGGTGCGCTGTCGGTGCTGCTACAGCAGCGCTTCGACGTCGCCATCGCGCGCCACGTCGGAGCCGGCGCCTTCGTGCCGGCCCCGCGGGTCGACTCCTCGGTGCTGGTGCTGATCCCGCAGCGTCCGGTCAGGCACGCCGTCACCGACGAGGCGCGATTTCGCGATCTGGTGCACGCGGCATTCGGTCAGCGCCGCAAGCAGCTCGGCAACGCGCTGCGGCCCTGTTTCGCCG
>JAFGSX010000535.1 GCA_016934455.1 Deltaproteobacteria bacterium | reverse complement strand
CGCCGGCGATGACCATGTAGGCCTGCTCGGTCATGTAGACCCGGTCGCTGATGATCGGCACGTAGCCGCCGCCGGCGATGCAGTCGCCGCAGACGCCCGCGATCTGCGGCACGTGGTGGGCGCTGAGCAGCGCGTTGTTCTTGAAGATGGCGCCGGCGCCGGTCTTGCCCGGAAAGGTCCGCGCCTGCTCGGGTAAAAACAGCCCGGAGCAGTCGACCAGGTAGATGACCGGGATGCGCAGCTTGAGCCCGACCTCCTGCGCGCGCTCGATCTTCTCGGGCGTGCGCGGCCACCAGGAGCCGGAGGCGACGGTGTTGTCGTTGGCGATGACCACGGCGTAGCGGCCCTCGATCTTGACGAAGGCGGTGATCACGCCCGCCGCCGGCGAGGTGCGTTTTTCCTCGCCATAGGTCTCGCCGTAGTTGACGAAGGTGCCGATCGGGAACACCTTGCTGCCGGGATCCCGGAGCGCCTCGATCCGCTCCCACGCCGTCAGCTTGCCCCGCTGGTGCACCCGCTCGGCGTAGCTCGGCCCCCAGCCCTGGCGCACCTCGTCGCGGCGCCGGTCGAGCAGTTGGTTGAGCTCGGCCATGCGCTGGCGGTTCTTCCGGTACTCGGCCGCGCCGACCGCCTCGTCGACGCCGCTGCCGATCGGGGACAGGATGACCTTGGCCACGTGCGCTCCTACTGCAGCAGCCTCCCGATCAGGCTGGTGTCGTACTCGCCGCGGGTGAACTCCTGGCTCTCGAGGACCCGCAGGTGCGCCGGGATGGTGGTCTTGATGCCCGTGACCTTGAACTGCCGCAGCGCGGCCAGCATGCCGCGCCGCGCCGCCTCGCGGTCCTCGGCCCAGGCGATCAGCTTGCAGATCAGGCTGTCGTAGTAGATCGGGATGCGGTAGCCCGGCTGCACATGGGTGTCGACGCGCAACCGGATGCCCTCGATCTCGCGCGGCGGCTCGAACTGCTCGATCTGGCCCGGGCAGGGTCTGAAGCGCTCGGCCGGGTCCTCGGCGTAGATGCGGCACTCGATGGTGTGGCCGGTGAGCCGGATCGCCTCCTGCCTTACCGACAGGATGTGATTGGCGGCGACCTTGATCTGCTCGTGCACGATGTCGTGGCCGGTGACCATCTCGGTCACCGGGTGCTCGACCTGCAGCCGGGTGTTGACCTCCAGGAAGTAAAAATTGCCGCCCGGGTCGCGCAGGAACTCCATGGTGCCGGCGCCGACGTAGCCGATGCTGTGCACGCCGCGGCAGACCATCTCGCCGATGCGGGAGCGCTGCCAGTCGTCGATCGCCGGCGACGGCGACTCCTCGATCAACTTCTGGTGCTGACGCTGCACCGAGCACTCGCGCTCGCCCAGGTGCACCACGTTGCCGAAGGCGTCGGCCAAGAACTGGAACTCGATGTGGCGGCCGGGCTCGATGTACTTTTCCAGGTAGAGGCCGGCGTTGCCGAACGCCGAGGCCGATTCGAGCGATGCCTGCTCGAAGTTCTCGGCGAAGCTCTGCTCGTCCCGGCAGATGCGCATGCCCTTGCCGCCGCCGCCGGCAGTCGCCTTGAGCAGCACCGGAAAGCCGATCTCCCGGGCCAGCTCGAGCGCGTCGCCCTGGCTGGCGACCACGCCCTCGCTGCCGGGGATGACCGGCAGGCCGGCCGCCTGCATGGTGCGGCGCGCGGTCGCCTTGTCCCCCATCAGCCGGATGGCGCCGGGCGGTGGCCCGATCCAGGTGAACTTGCACTGCTGGCACAGCTCGGCGAACAGCGCGTTTTCGGACAGAAAGCCGTAACCCGGGTGGATCGCCTTGGACTCGGTCTGCTCGGCGGCCTGCAGCACGGCGGTCATGTTGAGGTAGCTCTCGCTGCTCTTGGCGGCGCCGATGCAGACCGTCTTGTCGGCGTGCCGGAGGTGCGGCGAGTCGGCGTCGGCCTCCGAGAAGACGGCCACGCTCTCGATGCCGAGCTGCTTGCAGGCGCGGATCACGCGCAGGGCGATCTCGCCGCGGTTGGCGATCAGGATGCGCTCGAACATGCGCGCACTATTCGGTCTCCCACGCCCGATGTCAATCGAGGGCGCGGCCGGCGCGCTCAGCCCTGCCCCGGCCGCCAGGCCGGCCGCCGCTTGTTCAGGAAGGCGTCGATTCCGGCGGCCACCTCGTCGCTGCGGCGCAACCGCGCGAGCTGCTCGGCCGAGGTGCGCGTCGCGCTCTCGATCGGCAGGTCGGCCAGCTCGGCGAGCGCACGCTTGGTCAGGGCCAGCGCCCCCGGCCCGCACTGGAGCAGCTTGTCGACCGCGGCGGCGACCGCGTCCGGCAGCTCGGTGTCGGGGACGACCCGCTGGACGAGGCCGATCGCCAGCGCCCGCGGTGCGTCGAAGTGCTCGCTGGTCAGCAACAGCTCGCGGCACTGTCCCTCGCCGCAGCGCTTGATCAGGTAGGGCACCACGCAGGTGGGCACCAAGCCGAAAGTGGTGGCCGCCAGGCTGAAGCGGGCGCTCGCAGCGGCGATCGCGACGTCGGCGGCAGCGACGAGGCCGACGCCGCCGCCCATGGCGGCGCCGTTGACGGCCGCGATCACGGGCTTGGGCCCCGTGTACAGCTCGCGGAACAGCGCCGCCAGCTCGAGGCACTCGGACAGGTTCTGATCGCTGGCGGCATCTCTCCCGGCGGCAAACCACTCCATGTCGACGCCGGCGCAGAAGCTCTTGCCGGCGCCGGTGACGACGACGACGCGCACCGCGGCGTCCTCGTTGGCGGCGCGCAGTGCCTGGCGCAGCTCGGCCACCAGGGCGCCGTCGAAGGCGTTGCGCCGGTCGGGCCGGGCCAGGATCAGGCGCGCCGTCGGGCCCTGCCGCTGAACCTCGATCGTCGAGAAGGTGTCACCCATGGCCGCCTCGCCAAAAGGGCCGCATTATTGATCCCGAGTGCGCGATGTCAATCGAGGCGGACGCCCTCACCAGGACCGCTGCGAGAAATGCTCGCGCCCGGTGAAGAAGCGCGCGAGAAACCGCCCGCCGTCCAGGCCCGCCAGGCCGGTGCCCTCGCCGGGCACGACCTGCGACACGTGGCAGGCCAGGGCCGCCCGCTTCTGCTCGAGCGCAGCTCCCACGTCGGTCCAGCGGTCGAGCGTGCGCAGCCCCCGCAGCCAGGCCCGCGCGCTGTGCCGGAAAAAGGCGCTGGCGACGGCGTCGTTGCCCGAGCACGGCGCCGACCACGGCCAGTGCTCCCAGAACCAGACCGGATAGGCCAGCACCTGATGGCGGCGCTGGCAGCTCCGGGCTGCTGCTCGCACGATGCGAAAGGCGGCCTCGTGGTCGCGGTGACCGTCCCAGGGCAGCGGCACGAAGAGCTGATCCGCGGCCTGGCGATCGAGGATCTCGGCCACCTGTCCCTGGGCGGCGCGCTCGTGTTGAGCGAGCTGGCCGTCCTCGAAATCCAGAAACCGAGCCTGCCCGGCCACCACCCCCAGCGTCTTCAGAGCCGCCAGCGCCTCCCGGTGCCGGCGGCGCGCCAGCCGCGACGGGGTCAACGAGCTGGGGGCGCGCCGTCCGTCGGTCAAATAGACCACTCCGACCTCGACGCCGCGTTGCCTCTTGAGCGCGATGGTGCCGCCGACCGCCAGCACGTCGTCGTCGGGGTGGGGGGCGAAGACCAGCGCCGGCCGCTGCAGGTCGGCCGCGTCGAGCGGCTTGCCGCGCAGCTCGAGCGCGCGCTGGTAGAACGACTGCGCTAGTTTCTCCATCGGGAGAAGGGTCTGCTCTGGGGGCCATCGTGTCAACGTCGCAGATGGTATCCGCAGACTTGATCGGTAGTCGACAATCGGCCGTCTGGCCTCGGCTATCGCCCTTGGTCATCGCCGCTCGGCGCCCGACCCTCGTCGGGCCCGCGCGCTGGCAAAATGATCGTGCGATCTTCAGCACCGTGGAGAATGGAGTTTTGTAGGCCATCGTGTAGCGGTCACGGATAATATATGGGCCGCTTTGGATTGCGACGGGGCCTTTCTGGGCCGCGGAGTGGAACACCCATGAAGACGAAAACACTGCCCGCGCTCGGCGTTGTCTGGTGGATGGCTTGTGCGACCGCCTGTCCCGAGCCCACGCCGGCCGGGGACGGGGGCAACGGAGTCGACGCGCGCGTCGGCTGGGATGTGCAGGGGACCGACGCCGTTGGCCACGACGCCAACCGTCCGGACGCCGGCGACTTGCCAAACCTGGCGCTGGGGACGTGGCAGATCGAGAACGTCAGCAACACCACCGGCACCATCAGCCACGACGGCGCGCTCGCCTTCACCGGCGACGGCACACTCTGGGTGGCTTGGTCAGAGCCGCTGGCGACCGAAAGCGGCGACCAGGATATCTGGACCGGTGCGCGCGGAGGCAGCGGCTGGACCAATGCTCCGCTCACCAACGACGTTGGCGTGCAGAACGCATTTCCGCGTCTGGCAGCGAGCGGCGACGCCGTTTTTCTCGTTTTCAACGGCTACCCGGGAGGCGACAACGACGTCTTTGCGGCTTCCGCCGAGGTGGGCGAGGTGATCAGCGGCCACTTCGATCTGACCAGCCCTTCCGAGGCGAGCGGCACCCGGCGCGACTATCACCCCGAGCTGGCGATCAGCCCGACCGGCGAGTTCGCGGTCACCTATCTGTCCGCACCGGTCAACAGCAGCGGCGAGGAGATCGGACCAGCCGACGTGCGCGTGCTGCGCTTCGACGAGCCCACCGCGCCTGAAGAGCCACTGACCGCCATCGCCACTCCGGCCAACGAGTACTGCGACGATCTGGGCCTCGCCTTCGACGGGCAGGGCCACCTGCACCTGGTGGCAAGCTGCGGTCCCCTGCTGCAGGGTACGGTCCGCTACGTCACCGATCGCAGCGGTAGCTGGGTGGCGACGCCGATCCCGGCCGGCTCCACCACGACCGGCTATTCGTGTCAGATCGCTAGCGATCCCGATGGCGCCACCTTGCACGTCGTCTGGATCGGCGAATGGACCTGCGGCAACGACCACTGCAGCGACGTCATGTACACCCGGATCGCGGGCGGCACGCCGGCCGCGCCGGTGCGCGCCACCAGCACCGACAGCTCCGACGATAACGAGCGGGTACCGGTCATGGCGGTCGACGCCGGCGGCCGCGTTCTCGTTGCGTTTCAGCGCAGCGACGCCGGTGGCGATTTTGATATTTTCTTTGCCTGGTCGGCCGACGGCGTGGCCTGGAGCGCGCCGCACAACATCACCGACAGCGTCGGCGTCGACGAGTGGATGCCGTACAGCCTGGTGCTCGACCCGATCAAGCAACTGCCACACCTGAGCTTCACCAAGATCCTGAGCGGCACCGATCCGCTCGACACCGAGGTCATGCATGCCTGGCTCGAGCCGTGATCCGTATGTGCTAGTTCTCCCGGGGAGAACGCCGGAAGGCGCGGCTGGCCAAAACAACCGCCTTTTCACTGATCCCTCTGCTCGCTTTTGTGGATCTCGTCCGGCAGGGGGCCGGAGAAAGGCTTTTTTCGGCGCGCAGCGACGACAAAAAGACTTACGCCGAACAGCGGGCCCCTGCCGCAACCGGTCTCGATTCAAGTGAGCAGATGGCTATAGTATGGTAGTCAAGAAGGGGCGGTGAGCCGGACCCTGTCCGGTCTCCGCAGCGCAGGGAGCGACCATGCCCACGAGATCCATCCATCGCAGCTCTTCGGTGCCCGCTACCGGGTCCGCAACGCGCCTCGACGGCTCCGAGAGCAAGCCCGCCGGGGAGCCGGCTGCGGCGGCCACGGCCGAGGAGGCGGACGGCGGTGCGCCCGCGTCCATCACCCGGGACGAGGCGGCGGCGCTGCCGCGGGAAGCCTCGCGCGCGAGCCTGGGGGGTCCGGGGGTGCTGCGCTACCGGGTCGAGGAGCAGCTCGGCTCGAAGCCGGACAAACCCCATCGCGCGGCTCCCGAGACCGGCGTGCAGCAGCTCTACCAGACCTACGGCGTGGAGCGCCGCCTGGGCCGCCCCGCCGAGCGCCTGCTGAAATGGGCCTCCGTCGTGCAGGAGGCCTGCGTCGCCAAACCCACCGCGTCGGAGACCGTGGATCACCTCGTGGCCGCGGACACCCGGCGCAAGATCTTTTTGCTCGAGGGGCTGCTCAAGCTCTACAAGGGCCACTACGGCAAGAAGATCGAGAAGCACTTTGTCGCCGTCAAACAGCTCGAGGACGTGCTCGGCGCCTTTGTCGATGCCCAGAAGATTGCGAAGCTGGCCCGGGACAAGGGATTGCCGGACGCGGCCGCGAGGCTGCTGGAGCAGCGCGCAGCAGACCTCCGCAACGAGCTGGTCGCGATCGTCGAGGAGCGGTGGATGCCAAAACCGGCGGGCTCCTCGAACCTACCCGCCGTCGCGGAGCTGGTTGGCGATTTCGAGAAAATCCACTGGGACAAGTACAAGGACGATCGCGAGTTCGTGCAGGACGAGATCAACGACAAGCTGAAGAAGGTGGAGGCCTTCGAGTACGACATGCACGAGCTGCAGGGCGACACGGGTCTGCACGAGCTGCGTCGTCAGCTTCGCTGGATCCCGGTTTACGCCGAGGCCCTGGATGGCCTGGTCGTCCTGACCGAGGATCGCAACCCGATCCCATCCTACCGGCGTCTGCTGCAGGATCCGCTGGCCACCAGCAAGTATGTCCAGTTGCCGGCGCCGGACCGCGAATCAGATCCGATCCTGTTCTCCCGCAGCCTCTACACGGCCAACATGAAAATGGTGCTCGACTTCGGCCGCATCAAGGACACCGAGGAGAGCGTCGAGCTCTTCGCGCAGGCATTGCTCTCGGGCGGGGTCGTCGCCACCCACGAGGCAGCCGAGAAACAGGCCATCGCTGCTCTCGGGTACGAGCCCGATGTTCACGCCGCCAGCCTGGCCGAGGCCAGGGAGAGCTACCGCTCGCTCCAGGAGCTGGAGCACTTCAGGGCCGTCCGGCGCGAGTTCAAGGAGAAGGACCGGTAGGCGCAGGAGTTATCTCCCGACGTCTGATCTCGCTTGGGTCCGGATCGCGGTCAACGGGGCTGGCCTCCGCCGGGGGGCCCGCCGCGACCACCGCCGCCGCGACCGCCGCCGGGGCGACCGCCGCCGGGACGCCCGCCGCCGGGGCGACCACCTCCGGGACGCCCGCCGCCGGCGCGCCGGCCGCCGGGTCCTCGCTCGCTCCTGCGATCCTCGCGCAGCGAGTCCATCGAGAAGCCGCCTGTCGACGGGCCCTTGCCGCCGCCCCCGCCGCCCCCGCCGCCTCGGCCAAAACCGCGGCCACCGGCACCCCGGCCGCGGCCGTGTTCTCGCTGGCGCGGGCCGCCGTCCTGGCGCCCGCTGCCAGGGTTGTAGTCGACCAGGTACTGGAAACCGCCGATGGCCCGGGCGCCGTCGATCTTCTCGTCGGGGCCAAACACGCGCACCAGGCGCACGTCGTCGATGCGGCGGCCTACCGCCTCGACCGCCTCGCGCATCCGCGCCAGCCGGTCGCCGGTGAGACCGGTGGCAGCGGTCACGGCGGCGTCGAGCGCGGCCTTCACCGCGTCGCTCTCGGCCGGTGCGGCGGGCTTCTGGTCGGCGATCGGTGCCGTCTCGGCCTGTGCCGGCTCTGCCGCGGCAGACGCGCTGTCGGTCGGCTCGGCCGGCGCGGTCGGCTCGGCCGGCGGTGTGATGTCGGCCGACGGTGCAGGTTGGAGCGCTGCGCCTTCCGACGGCAGCGACCGCCTCGCCTCGTCGATCGCCTTGGCCGCCATCCTGATCTGGGTCCCACTGAGCTCGGTGAGCGTCTTCATGGCGCGCAGGCATACAACGCCGCGGATGCGTAGGGAAGAGGGAGCTGCGGGTGCCGGCTTGACCGCGAATATCCACCCGGCGCACGCTGTTGAGCTTGCCGGAGGCTCGCCATGGACCTGCACCAGATCGTCGCCCAGGCCGCTCAGCAGAAAGCGTCGGACATCCACGTCGAGCCCGGCCTGCGCCTGACCTTCAGGATCCTGGGCGAGCTCAGGCCGGCAGGCGACGCGGTGACCCCGTCGCTGGCGGCCGGTCTGGCGCGCGAGGCGGTCGGCGACGACGGCTGGGACGAATACCTGGGGCGCGGCTCGTTCGATCTGGCGCGCACCATCTCCGGCGTGCGCTGCCGGATCAACGCACTGCAATCGATGCGCGGCCACGGCCTGGCCATCCGCCTGCTGCCGTCGCTGCAGCCAGACCTGGAATCGCTCAACTTGCACCCGGACCTGCGCCAACTGGCCCAGCGCGAGCACGGCCTGATCCTGATCTCGGGGCCGACCGGCTGCGGCAAGTCGTCGACCCAGGCGGCGCTGCTGCAGGAGATCAACCTGCACCAGGCGCGGCACATCGTCACCATCGAGCAGCCGATCGAGTACGCGCTGCGGCCAGCGCTGTCCTTCATCCGGCAGCGCGAGGTGGGGCGCGACACGCCGTCGTTCGAGCAGGCGCTGCTCGACGCGCTGCGCGAGGATCCCGACGTCATCATGCTGGGCGAGCTGCGCGAGCCGGCCTGCATGCGGCTGGCGCTCAACGCGGCCGAGACCGGCCACCTGGTGCTGGCGACCGTGCACTCGGCCAACGTCAACGAGGCGCTGCAGCGGCTGGTGCTGGCGTTCCCGGCCGAGATCCAGGCCTCGATCGCGGCACAGCTCGCCGACTGCATGGCCGCGGTGATCTGCCAGCGGCTGCGCTACCGGCCGGAGTTTGACCTGCGCATCCCCGAGTGCGAGATCCTGATCGCCACGTCGTCGGTGCGCAACAACATCCGCCAGGCCGAGTGGTTCAAGCTCGGCCGGCCGATGGAGACCGGCGCCAGCGATGGCATGTGGACCTGGGATCGCTATCGCGCCTGGGTCGAGGGGCGCCGCGACTGGCACCGACCGCCGCCTCCCGCTGCCGTCGCCGAGGCCGAGCTCGAGCCCGACCGGCAGTCCGTGCCGCGACCGCCCGTTCGCGGTGCGCGGACGACGGCGGCGGCGCGGGCGAGGCCGGAGGTGGCGCCGGAGGCGACCGCTCCGGCCGAGGGTGTGCTCGAGATCGTGCCGCCCGAGGCCGAGCTGGCCGACATCCTGTCCGAGCTGGAACAGGCGGGGCGGCGGGGCAAGAAATAGCGTTAGCCAGGCCGGACGACTCGGCCAACTTCAGATCAGGATGGACTGCGGACGATCGATTCTGCTAAACACCGATCCTTCTAGCCGCTCTCTGAGGAGGTGGAGACGATGAGAAAAGTGGGCATTGTTGGCGCTGGCATCACCGATTGCCGGGGCCGTTGGGTCGAGGCGACGTACTGGGATCTATTCCAGCAGGCCACGCGCCGCGCTTGCGAGGATGCCAAGATCACGACCGGCGAGATCGACTCGGTGGTCTACGGCATCTACAACGACATCTTCGAGCACCAGGCCATTCCGGAGAGCTCGCTCACCGGCATCATCGGCATGGCGAACAAGCCGGGCGTCCGCGTGACGACGGGCGGTGCCACGGGTTTTTACGCGATCCGCGCCGCCGTCGCCGAGATCGCGAGCGGCATGTCGGACGTGGTGCTCTGCATCGGCGGCGAGAAGGCCACCGACTGCTACGATCCGCGCTCCAAGACGGCGACGCCGATGGTCGTCGACACCATCGCCAAGTCCTGGGACCCGTTCTACGAGTACCCGCTGGGCGCCACGGCCTCAGACTCCTACATGCAGATCTGTCTCGCCTACAACGACGAGTACCCCAACGACATCGGCGTGCCCGAGGTCCGCGCCAAGATCATCGAGATGCTCTGCCACGCCGGCAACCGCAACCCCCACGCCCAGCGCCGCGACGAGACCGTCACCGCCGAGCAGGTGATGGCGTCGCGCTGGATCATCGCCCCGCTGCTGCGGCTGCTCGAGGCCTGCATGTACACCGAGGGCGCCGGCGCTCTGATCTTCGCCAGCGAGGACAAGGCCAAGGAGATCTCCAAGCGCAGCGGCGTGCCGCCGGTCTGGATCAAGGGCGTGGGCGCTGCCAACGAGTCTTACCAGGCGGGCCGCGGCGGCAACTACAAGCGGCTTCCCCGCATCGACTCGGACCGCATCGCGTCCGAGCGGGCCTACGCGCAGGCGGGTGTCAAGCCGTCGGACATCGGCATCGTCGAGCTGCACGACGCCTTCGTGGCCCAGCTCATGGTCACCATGGGCGAGATGGGCTTCGTGCCGGCCGGCCAGACCCGGCGCCTGGTCGACGACGGCATCATGGTCGACGTCAAGACCCTGCGCGACGACCAGCGGCCCGACAAGGGCAAGGTGCTGGTCAATCCGTCGGGCGGGCTGATCTTCGGCGGCCACTTCGTGGGCGGCTCCAACATGTTCTCCACCTGGTCCTGCCGGCGCGAGATGATCGCCCGCCAGATCCCGCTCGGAATCATCCACGGAACCGGGGCCATCAACGCGGTCTACGGCGGCGCCGTCATCCTCGAACTGGGCCAGTGAGGGCAAAACCATGACACAGCAGATCGAAAAGAGCGTTTTTCCCCCCGATTACGATATCGAGCGCGAGTACAGCGAGGTCGAGGGT
>JAFGSX010000534.1 GCA_016934455.1 Deltaproteobacteria bacterium | reverse complement strand
CCCATGGCGATGCCGGCGACCGGCGCCTTGATCGGCACGCCGGCGTCCATCAGCGCCAGGCTGGCGCCGCAGACCGCGGCCATCGACGACGAGCCGTTGGACTCGAGGGTCTCGCTGACGATGCGGACCGTGTACGGGAACTGCTCGGCGTCCGGGATCATGCGGCTGTGGGCGCGCTCGGCCAGCGCGCCGTGGCCGATCTCGCGGCGGTTGATGGCCCCCAGCCGCTTGACCTCGCCCACCGAGAACGGCGGGAAGTTGTAGTGCAGCATGAAGCGCCGGTAGAAATCGCCCATCAGGTTGTCGATCTTCTGCTCGTCCTGCCGCGTGCCCAGCGTCGCCGTCGCCAGGGCCTGGGTCTCGCCGCGGGTGAAGAGCCCGGATCCATGCGCCCGCGGCAGCACACCCACCTCGCACTGGATGGGCCGGATGTCGGTGAATGCGCGGCCGTCGATGCGCTTGTTCTCTCGGATCACGATCTGGCGCGTGACCTTGTGCGTGACGTCGTAAAAATAGCCCGCGATCTCCTTCTCGCGTTCCGGAAACTCGGCCGCCAGCGTATCTTTTATCGCCTGGTTGAGCTCGTCCTGTGCGGCGTAGCGCGCCAGCTTGTCGGGGGTGGTCAGCGCCTTGAGCAGCCCCTTCTCTTGCGCCACCTGCTCCACCCGCTTGAACAGCGCCTCGTCCACCGCCGGCGGGGTAAACGGCTTCTTCGGCTTGCCCACGGCCGCCTGGACGCGCTGGATGGCGTCGATGATCGGCTGCGCCTTCTGATGGGCGAAGAACAGCGCCTCGACCAGATCGGCCTCGGCCACCTCGGCCGCGCCGCCCTCGACCATCACGATCGCCTCGCGCGAGCAGGCCACCACCAGATCGATGTCGCTCTGCTCGCGCTGCTCGCAGGTCGGGTTGACCAGCAGCTTGCCGTCGATGCGGCCGACCCGCACCCCGGCGATGGGACCGCTCTCGTTGGCCCACGGGATGTCCGAGATCGACAGCCCGAGAGAGGCCCCGGTCAGCGCCATCACGTCGGTGTCGTGCTGCGCGTCAAACGAGAAGACGGTGGCGATGACCTGGATCTCGCTCCGCAGCCCCTTGGGGAAGAGGGGCCGGATCGAGCGGTCGGTGATGCGCGCGATCAGGGTCTCGTAGTCGCGCGGCCGGGTCTCGCGCTTGAAAAAGCCGCCCGGGATCTTGCCCGCGGCGTAGGTCTTCTCGATGTAGTCCACGGTCAGCGGCAAGAAGTCGATGCCCTCGCGCTCCCGCTTGTCAGAGTTGACGGTCACCAGCACCACGCTGTCGCCGTAGCGCAGCCAGACCGAGCCGTTTGACTGCTTGGCCACGCGCCCCACGTCGAACACCATCTCGGCGTCGCCGACCTGCAGCTTCTCGACGTGGATGTTCTTGGCATTGTGCCGCTCGCGCGGCGAGTTTTCCTGCGCCATGTAGAGACCTCCTCATTGGCTGCGCACCGGCAGCCAGCCCGTTGCGGCCGATCCGAGGAGGGGGTGGAAAAATGAGGGATGCCGGCGCCCGCGGCGCCACCATTCCACATTCTTCCGCCCCCGGCTCAGGGGCCCGTGATCGGCGCGGGGCCGCATGCCACCCGCGCCTGTCCAGCAGGTAGCGCGCCGGCGTGCCGGCGGATGCTACTTGCGAATGCCGAGACCGTCGATCAACGTCCGGTAGCGGGCGACATCCTTGCCGCGCAGGTAGTCGAGCAACCGGCGGCGCTGGCTGACCAGCTTGAGCAGACCGCGCCGCGAGTGGTGATCCTTGACGTGGGTCTTGAAGTGCTCGGTCAGCATGTTGATGCGCTGCGTGAGCAGCGCCACCTGCACCTCGGGTGAGCCCGTGTCACCTTCGTGCCGCGCGTACTTGGCGATGATCGCCTGTTTGCGCTCCAGGGAAGGGTCCATGTCCGCATCCTCCAGAGTGGCTGCAACACCACAAAAACAGGACCTTGTAGCGACGCCCGCACAGACTGTCAACCACTGCCTGCTTGCGAGAGCGGCGGCTTGATGGCAAAAAGGGGCCGATGTCCGTGCCGCCACGAGATCGCGGGGGTCGCATGCGCGCATACGCCAGCAGCCTGCCACTGCTCGTCTTCACCGCTCTGCTCGCGAGCGCGTCGTCGGCCGAGGAGGCCAGCGGGCGCGGCGCTCGCATCGCCATGCTCGACCTGACCCCGGGGCGCGACGTCGATCCTCACGTGGCGCGTTCGCTCTCCGAGGTGGCGCTGACCAAGCTGCAATCGCTCAACCTGGGCGACTGCATCGGCTGGACCGACGTCAAGGAGCTGCTGACGCTGGAGATGGAGAAGCAGCTCAATGAGTGCGCCAACGATTCCTGCATGGCCGACATCGGCGGCGCGCTCGGCGTCGAGCTGATGATCAGCGGCAACATCTCCCGCATCGGCTCACAGTATGTCATCAACCTCAAGTTGCTGGATGTGCGCAACGCGCGGGCGATCAACCGCATCTCGCGCGGGGTGGCGGCCAACGAGGACGCGCTGCTGAGCAACCTGCCAGACATCATCGCCGAGCTGGTCAAGCCGGTTCCGCTGGCCTTGCCGCAGACCCGCGGCATCGGATCCGAGCCAGGGCAGCCGGGCATCCTCGTCGTGCGCAGCTCTCCCGACGGCAGCACGGTCAAGCTCGCCGGTAAAGAGGTCGGGACCACGCCGCTCCGGCTCCCCACCATCGAGCCGGGGACCTACGAGATCGAGGTCGCGCACCGCGACTACAGCATCTACCGGGGAAAGGTCTCGGTGGCGCCCGGGCCGCAGCAGACCATCATCGAGATTGCGCTTGAGCTAGATTATGCACAGGCTCGTCGAAACTATGAATTTACTGTCGAGAACTACAACAAAGAGGTCTTCTGGCAGCGGTTGTGGGGCGGCGTCAACACCGGCTGCGGATCGCTGACGGGAGCGCTCGGGATCTGGGGTACGTTCAGGCTTCTCACCAATGCGAAAGAGCAGGATGACCCGTTCATTTGGATCATCGGGCCGTGCGCCTGCAGCGCTGGTGTGCTCTGGGCAGGCTACGGTATTTACAAGCTGTTCTTCGTG
>JAFGSX010000533.1 GCA_016934455.1 Deltaproteobacteria bacterium | reverse complement strand
GTGTCCTCGACGAGAGTGGTGTTCGACGTCGGTGGCGACGACCTGGGCGCGCGCGTGCTGGGCGGCTTTGCGGCGCTGCTGGTCGAGGCCAAGGCGATCGTGCTGCAGGTGGTCAACGAGCGCCGGCCGTTCACCGATTCGCTCGCCGGCTGTCAGCGCATGTACCGGGAGCTGGAGGCGGCCGCGCGCGTCCGCATCGGCGGCCTGGTCGCCAACGCCCACCTGATCACCGAGACCACGCCCGAGGTCGTGCGCAAGGGCGTCGCGCTGGCGCGCGAGATGGAGCGGGCGACCGGCGTGCCGCTGGTCTTCGCCGCGGTCGAACGCGGTGTGGCCGAGCAATTGGCCGCCGACGAGCTCGGCTGTCCGGTGCTGCCCATCGACCGTTACATGACTTCGCCCTGGGAGAGCGCCCAGCGCCGCGACCCGATCGGCCGGCCGCCGCGCACCCACCTCCCGCTGGGTGAGTGAGGGACGTCAGATGCCGCGTGTGTTGATCGACAGCGTGCTGTGCAAGGGCTGCGAGCGCTGCGTCGGGGCCTGCCCGCAGCGCATCCTCGGCCTGTCCAAGGAGCTCAACGCCAAGGGCTACTACCCGGCGCTGGTGCTGCACCAGCCGCGCTGCATCGGCTGCTGCCTGTGCGCCATCACCTGCCCGGACAGCGCGGTGCAAGTCGGGCTCAACGGCAACCAGTACAAACTCTTCGAGTACTGAACATGGGCGAGAAAAAGCTGCTCAAGGGGTGCGAGGCGATCGGCGAGGCGGCCATCCAGGCCGGGGCCAAGGCGTTCTTCGGCTATCCGATCACTCCGCAGAGCGAGGTGCCCGAGTACCTGAGCAAGCGCCTGCCCGAGGTGGGCGGCGTCTTCCTGCAGGCCGAGAGCGAGGTCGCGGCCAGCAACATGCTGTACGGCGCGGCCGGCGCCGGCGTGCGCATCTTCACCACCACGTCGAGCCCGGGCTACAGCCTGATGCAGGAGGCGGTCTCGTACATGGCCGGCTCCGAGCTGCCGTGCGTGATCGTCAACATCGTGCGCGGCGGGCCTGGCCTCGGCGGCATCCTGCCCGGTCAGGGCGACTACAAGCAGGCGACGCGCGGCGGCGGCCACGGCGACTACCGGACGCCGGTGCTGGCGCCGTCGACGGTGCAGGAGGCGGCCGACCTGATGATCGACGCCTTCGACATCGCCGACAAGTACCGCAACCCGGTGCTGGTGCTGGGCGACGGCCTGATCGGCCAGATGATGGAGCCAGTCGAGTTCAAGCAGCGCAGCACCCAGGTCGTCGAAAAGCCATGGGCCACCACCGGCGCCAAGGGCCGGCCGCCCAACATCGTCAACTCGCTCTACCTCGACGCGCCGACGCTCGAGCGCCACAACATCAAGCTCAAGGCCAAGTACGACGCCATCGAGAAGGACGAGCGGCGCTGGGAGGAGTACGGGAACACGGGCAAGCTCGACATCCTGCTGGTCGCGTACGGCACGGTGGCGCGCGTCTGCAAGACCGCGGTCGACGAGATGACCAAGCAGGGGATCCGGGTCGGGCTGTTCCGGCCGATCTCGCTCTACCCGTTCCCCGACGCCGAGCTGCGTTCCGCGGCCAGGCAGGCCAAGGCGATCCTCGACATCGAGCTGTCGACCGGCCAGATGATCGACGACGTCAAGGCCGCGGTCGAGGGCCGGGTGCCGGTGCACTATTACGGCCGCGTCGGCGGCATCGTCTGCACGCCCGAGGAGGTCGCCTTTCACGCCGGCCGCGTGATCAAGGGCGAACAGGTCTATACCATCGGCGAGTACGCGGGTCTGGTGACGGCGCTCACCGCCTGAGGGATGCACCATGGAGCTGGTCTTCAAGAACACGACGGGCCTGGTCAGCGTGCCGCGGCACTACTGCCCGGGCTGCACCCACGGCGTGATCCACCGGATGGTGGCCGAGGTGATCGAGGAGCTGGGCGTGCGCGAGAGCGCGGTCGGCATCTCGCCGGTCGGCTGCTCGGTCATCGCCTACAACTACTTCAACTGCGACATGCAGCAGGCGGCGCACGGCCGCGCGCCGGCGCTGGCCACCGGCATCAAGCGGGTGCGGCCCGATCTGACGGTGTTCACCTACCAAGGTGACGGCGATCTGGCGTCGATCGGCACCGCCGAGACCGTGCAGGCTGCCAACCGCGGCGAGAAGGTTACCGTCATCTTCGTCAACAATGCCATCTACGGCATGACCGGAGGCCAGATGGCGCCGACCACCATGCCGGGGCAGGTGACGACGACCAGCCCGGCCGGCCGCGACGTCAACCACTGCGGCTACCCGATCCGCGTGGTCGAGCTGCTGGCCACGCTGCGCACGCCGGCCTACCTGGTGCGCGTCTCGGCCCACGACGAGGTGCATTTGGTGCAGGCCAAGCAGGCCATCCGCAAGGCGTTCCGGTACCAGCTAGAGGGCCGCTGCTTCTCGTTCGTCGAGGTGCTGTCGATCTGTCCGACCAACTGGGGGCTGTCGCCGGCCGAGGCCTCGCAGTGGCTCGCCAACACCATGATCCCCTACTACCCGCTGGGCGAGATCAAGACACCCGACGACGGGCCGGTAACGGAGGCGCACCATGCTCAGTGAGGTGACGTTCGCCGGGTTCGGCGGGCAGGGCGTCATGCTCGCCGGCAAGATCCTGGCCCACGCCGGGCTCGACGAGGGGCACGAGGTGGTCTGGTTGCCCTCGTACGGGCCCGAGATGCGCGGCGGCACCGCCTACTGCAATGTCGTCATCAGCGACAAGCCGATCGGCTCGCCGATCTTCGCCGCGCCGGCAGCGGTGGTGGTGATGAACCGGCCGTCGCTGGACAAGTTTGGCTCGCGCGTCAAGCCGGGCGGGCTGCTGATCATCAACAGCTCGCTCATCGACGCCACCTCGGACCGCACCGACATCCACGTGGTGCGCGTGCCGTGCAACGAGATCGCGCAGGGCTTCGGCTCGGCCAAGGCGGCCAACATGGCAGCGCTCGGAGCTTACTGCGGCGCCACCAAGGTGGTGACCGTCGACTCGGTCAAGGCGCTGGTCAAGGAGACCTTCGGCGCCAAGCCCAAGGTGCTGGACCTCAACTACAAGACTCTGGAGCGCGGCTGGCAGGCGGGCGAGGAAGGCCTGGCCGCCGCCAAGAAGAAGATCAAATGAGCATAAAACCCGCGGTCGACCTCAAGATCGCCGAACAGATCCTGGCCCGCTACCCGGCCGAGCCGCGCCACCTGATCTCGGTACTACAGGACTGCCAGCTCGCCTACAGATACCTGCCGCGCGAGGTGCTCGAGCTGGTGGCGCGCCGGTTAGCCGTGCCGATAGGCAAGGTCTATGGCGTAGCGACCTTCTACAAGGCGTTCTCGCTCACGCCGCGCGGCGAAAAGGTGCTGCGCGTCTGCACCGGCACTGCCTGCCACATCCGCGGCGCGCCGCTCATCCTCAATGAGCTGTGCTCGCGTCTGCGCATCAAGCCGGGCGAGACCACCGGCGACCTCAAGTACAGCATCGAGGCGGTCAACTGCGTCGGCGCCTGCGCGTTGGCGCCGGTGGTGGTCGTCAACGACGTCGCCAATGGCCAGGTGAACGTGACCAAGGCGAGGCGCCTGATCGGCGTCTCGACCGCCGCAGCCAAGGACGGCAACTGATGGAAACCGCGCGTTACGAGAACGTCAAGGCATTCGAGGCGCACGCAGCGACGCTGGCGACGTCGCCAGAGGCGAAGCAGCGGCGTGTGCTGGTCTGCTGCGGCACCGGATGCCTGGCCGGCGGCGCGGCTGCGGTGGCCGAGGAACTCGAGAAGCAGCTCGCCGTTCTGGACAAGAAGCAGAGGGTGCAGCTCAACCTGGTGTGCAAGAAGACCGGCTGCCACGGCTTCTGTGAAAAGGGTCCGCTGGTCGTGCTGATGCCGGAGGCGATATTCTACAAAGGGGTCAAGCCCAAGGACGTCGAGGCCATCGTACAGAAGACGCTGCTGGGTGGCGAGGTGATCGACAAGCTGCTCT
>JAFGSX010000041.1 GCA_016934455.1 Deltaproteobacteria bacterium | reverse complement strand
CCCAGGCGCTGGCGATGTGCAGCATGATCACCAGCGGTGCCATCGGCAGCGCGCCGCGCGACTGCTGGATGTCGTAGTTGCGCCAGGCGGTCTGCAGCACGCTCTTGGTCATGGCGCAGGCCGACGCCTGGTAGAGCAGCGGCACCCGGTTGGCGAAGCGGAAGAGGCGCGCGAGCTGGTCGGCCGGCAGACCCTTGCCATAGGCGATGCCGACCTCGACCGCGAACGGGTTGCCGCGGTAGACCGCGGGTGGCCGCGTCACCGCGGTGACGAACAGGCCGCCGGTGTCCATGCCACCGACCTCGGAGTCGACCTCGGCCTGCTCCACGATCTGGTCGACGGCCTCGCCGTCGAGCCCGTCGCCGCCCTGCGCGGCGGCGTGCACCAGCGCGATCATGGCGCGCTGGATCGCCTCGGCGCCGATCGGCGACAGGCACGACGACGGGGGCGCCATCAGCTTGGTACCCTGGATCGAGCGGTAGAGCGCCTCGACCTGCTGCTCCCGGAACACCTCGGCGGTCGACGTGGTGGGCGCGATCTGCGCCCTCCCGAGGATGTCGATCGCGGTCTTTTCCGAGACGCGCGAGAACGACTGCACCAGGAACTGCCGCATGTTGCGGCCGCGCACCTCCTTGAGCATGCGCATCAGCAGGCCGAGCTCGACGCCGTGCGGGTGCGGCTTGATCTCGCTCGGCTCGGGCGGCAGCTCGCTCACCACGCGCGGGAAATGCAGCGGCTGCTTGCGCGGCGCCTGGTAGTGGATCTCGGCGTGCGGGTTGGCGAGCGCGGTCTGCCGCAGGTAGCTCTCGACCGAGTGCTGGCCGCCCTTGAACGACGCCGCCAGCTCGATCTCGACCAGGGTGCCGCTCGCCTTGTCGTCCCACTGCGCGTCTTGGCCGACCACCGCGTCCGAGACCACCACCGGCTGGTTCTTGGTGGTGTCGATCTGCAGCTCGACGCGATGGGCCTCGCGGCCAACGCCGATCTTGCTGGTGATGCGCACCGGTCGCCCGGTCGTCAACTGGCCGTACATGCTGGCCGCGCTGATGCCAATGCCCTGCTGGCCGCGCGACTGCTTGAGGCGGTGGAACTTGCTGCCGTAGAGCAGCTTGCCGAAGATCTTGGGCAACTGAGCCTTGACGATGCCCGGGCCGTTGTCCTCGACCGAGACGATGTAGCGGTCCTCGTTGACCTCGAAGATGGAGATGTCGAGGCGCGGCAGGATGCCTGCCTCCTCGCAGGCGTCGAGCGCGTTGTCGACCGCCTCGCGCACCGTCGTCAGCAGCGCCTTCTGCGGGTTGTCAAAGCCGAGCAGGTGGCGGTTCTTGCTGAAGAACTCGCTGATCGAGATCTCGCGCTGCTTGGCCGCCATCGCCACCGCGTCGAGGCGGCGGCCGCCCTTGCGCTGGACCGCCCTCCCCCCGCGCGCGGGCTCCGGTTCGACCGGCATCAACTCGAGCGTCGCGGCCGTCGGCCGGGGTGCCGCCTTGACCGGCCGGGTGGCCGCCGGGCGCTGGTCGGGCCGCGCCGCGATGGCGCCGAACTCGAGCTGGGCGCCGTTGCCCTTGCCGTTGCGCTTGCCGCGCTGACCGCGGCCGGGAGACGGCGCCGTGCCCCGGCCCGGCCTCTCCTCGACCTCGGCCTCGGGCCCGACCGATCCCCGCTGGATCCTGTTAGACGAAGCAGACTCGGTACGCGCTGGACTCACGTGGCCTATCCTTGTTACAGGTGCGGTGGTACCTTCGCGTCAGACGCGGCGGTACCGGCGCGCACCTTACTACGGAGGGATCGGCTGTCAAGCTGCGGGCGGCGCTCGCAGAGCAGCGATCGGCGGAGGTCGACGATGCGATATGCAATCTTGCTGCTGACGGCACTGGCGCTGGCGCTGGCGGGCTGCGAACCGATCGTGCACGCTGGCTGCTCGTCCGACTCCGACTGCGCCAAGCGCTGCGTCACCGGCGACCGCGAGCTGCCGGGCGGCCTGTGCACGCAGACCTGCAGCCACAACGAGGACTGCCCGGGCGGCACTTTCTGCATCGACAAGCTGGGCGGCATCTGCGCGCTCGCCTGCTCGAGCATGCAGGAGTGCCGGGACTTCCACAGCGGCTACCTCTGCAAGGACAAGAAGGACATCGAGGGTTCGCCGCAGCTTGTCTGCCTGGGAGACTAGTGGCCCGCAGCTATCCCATCCTCGGGTCGCTGTTCCCGCCGCTGCCGGCGGCACCGGCGCCCGCGATCGATCTGGCCAGCCGCCCGCTGCGCGTCGGCCCGCCCGCGCCGGCGGCCGCGGCCAGCAGCCCCGCCGCCGTCGGTCCGGAGGCCCCGGGCGATCTGATCGAGTTCATGGTCTACGGCACCGACGAGGACGGCACACAGGAGGTACACCTGGCCTTTCGCGAGCAGGTGCTGAGCGGCGTCTATCTCAAGCTGCGCTTCGACACCGCCGGCGTGCGCGCCATCTTCCTGGTGCGCGACGCCGCCGGCCGCCGGATCGCCCGCGCCTACGGCGAGCAGATCCTGGCGCGCCTGGCCAGCCGCGGGCTGCGCACGGCCGCGGTCGAGATCGAGGAGGCGGTCGCCGCCGAAGGGGAATAGCAGCCGGAGCCGCGATCGCGATCACTCGATGCCGATGGCCAGGTCGACGAATGGCGCGTCCGGCCGGTATAGGTAGCGGTAGACCACCCACGAGCGCAGCACCCGCTTGGTGTAGTCGCGGGTCTGCTCGATCGGGATCGCCTCGAGCAGGACGTCGAGGTCGGCGCTGGGCGCCAGCGGCAGCCACGCCTTCACCGCCTCCGGGCCGGCATTGTAGGCGGCGATGGCGAGCGCGGCGTTGCCCTTGAAGGTGCGCAGCCGGCGCGCGATGTGCGCGCTGCCGAGCCGGACGTTGAGGTCGGGGTCGATCAGTTGCGCCACGTCGTAAGCGCCGACCTTGTCGAGCCGCGCCTCGTCCCGCGCGGTGTACGGCATGAGCTGCATCAGGCCGATGGCACCGGCCCAGGAGACGACCGAGGCCTCGAAGGCGCTCTCCTCGCGGATCAGCGCGAACACGAGCTGCTGGTCGAGCCGGCGCTTCCGCGCCCAGGCGTCGACGATCTCGGCGTAGCCCTGCGGGAAGCCGGCGCGCCAGAGCAGCGCATCGGCCGGATCGGGCAGCCCGATCAGCTCCTCCTCGGCGCGCTTGCGCACCATCCAGTGCGCGGCGTGCTCGGCGCCGGCCAGTTGCAGGTCGCGCGCCAGCGGCACCAGCGCGTTCAGCGGCAGGTCATAGAAATCGATGGTGCCGAGGACCTCGCGCGCCTCGTCGTCGAGACCGGCCTCGAGCAGCGCGCGGCCGAGCCGCGCCGCCGGCAGGTCGGGCAGCGGCAGCGCGTGGGCTCGCGCCGCGATCGCGCGAAAGGCCTGCGCCCGCTCGATCAGCCAGCTATCGGTGGCCTGGCCGCGCGCCGGCGCCAACTGGTACAGGCGCTGCCGCGCGAGCAGGCCGTAGTAGCTGACCGGATCGGCGCGCACCAGCCCGTCCAGATTGTCGATGGTCTTCTCGCGCGCGCCGCTCAACCGCGACCGCCAGTAGACCGCGCGCTGAAAGGCAAAGGCGTCGCGCCGGGTCGCCGTGGCGCGGGCGATGGCGTCGAGCCGCTCACCCGCCGTTCGGTCGTCGCCGGCGAGGTGCGCGCCCCAGGCCAGCCGCCACATCGCCTGGTCGTGGTAGTCGCCCTCGACGTGGTCGTCGGCGACGCGCTGGTAGTAGCGCTCGGCCTCGGCGTGCCGTCCCTGCTGGGTAAGCTGATCGCCGGCCAGGAACAGCACGTCGTCGGCGAGATCGTGGCGCGGGAACGACGCGGCGAAGCGATCGAAGATCTCGAGCGCCCGCTCCGGCTCGCGCTTGAACGTCGCCATCAGCCCCAGCAGGTAGAGCGCCTTGGGCGCCTGCTCCGGACAGGCCTTGGCCACCGGCTCGAGCGCGCGGGTCGCCGCCGCGTACCGGCGCAGGTTGCGCGACGCCTTGCCCCGCACCCAGCCCGCCCGGCACTGCAGCGCGGCGTCGGGCGCCTGGAAACCGGCCAGGGTCTCGAGCGCGGCGCGGTTGAGGTTGCGGGCGAGCAGCGCCTCGGCGCGCGCCACCACGCCGCCGGGGCCCACCTGCTTCTGCAGCACGGCGAGCGCCACCCCGGCGTAGGGATCGCCGTCGCGGGTCGTGGGCAGCGCGCCCGGATAGCGCAGGTTGGTCTCCGGATGCTGGGTCCACAGGACCGTCAGGTAGCGCAACTGCCGCGCCTGATCGCCGAGCTCCGCCGCGCTGCGCGCGGCCTCGGCCAGCAGCGCCGGTCGCAGCGGGTGCTCGGCGTCGAGCGCGAGCGGCTCGGTCTGCTCGAGCGCCGCCAGCGCCGCCGCCCACTGGCGCGCGCGCCGCAACGCGCGCGCCCGACCGAGCGCGGCGCGCTGCAGCACGTCGGCATCGGCCGCCCTCAGATACCAGGACTCGGCCTGCGGGCCGTGGTCGGCCTCGGCGAGCACGTCGCCGATGCGGATCGCCAGCCGGGCGGCGACCACCGCGTCACCGGCCGCCGCGGCATGGGCGTGCAGCGTCTGGTAGAGAGGCAGCGCCAGGTCCTCGCGGCCCAGCCGCTGCGCCGCGGTGGCGAACAGCGCGCTCAGCAGCGGAGACCTGCGCACCAGCGCCTCGGCGTCGAGCGGCGCGCTCAGATCGGTCAACCGCAGGTCCTGTGCCGCCAGCGCCAGCGCGCGCTGGGCATCGCCGCCGTGCAGCGCGGCGCGCACCGCGTGCTGCGCCTCGACCGGTGCGGCCGGGGCGGTGGCCGGCGCCGACGCCGGACGGGTCTGGGGTTCAACGGAATCCGCGCTGGGCAGCGACCGAGCAGGCGCGATGGCTGTCGCGGCGATCAGGGCGCTGGCTGCGCCTGCCATCCAGAGCATGACCATGACCCGACTCCGCTCACAGACAGTGCAACGATGACCGGATGCAAGCTATTCCCAGGGCTGGCTGCCGGTCCAGCGAATTGGTGACCTGCAGCGGCGCACATTGCGCGGAT
>JAFGSX010000532.1 GCA_016934455.1 Deltaproteobacteria bacterium | reverse complement strand
CTCCGGGAGGCATCGTGGGACGACGCGCTGGGGCTGGTCGCCCAGCAGCTCGGCAAGTACGGCCCGAGCGAGGTGGCGACCCTGGCCTCGGCCAAGTCCGACAACGAGGACAATTACCTGATGCAGAAGTTCACCCGGGTGGTGCTCAAGACCAACAACGTGGACCACTGCGCCCGGCTTTGACACAGCTCCACGGTGGTCGGTCTGGCCACCACACTCGGCTCGGGCGCGATGACCAACTCGATCCTCGACCTGGAGCAATCGAAGTGCCTGCTCGTCATCGGCTCCAACACCCCGGAGCAGCACCCGCTGATCGCGCACCACCTGCGGCGAGCCATGGAAAAGGGCACCAAGATGATCCTGGCTGACCCGCGCAAGATCATGTGGGCGCGGGTCGCCGACATGCACCTGAGGCATCGGCCGGGCTCGGACGTCGCCCTGCTCACCGGCATGATGAACGTCATCCTCGCCGAGGGGCTCGAGGACAAGGAGTTCATAGCCAAGCGGACCGAGGGCTTCGAGGCGTTCAAGGCGGTGGTGGAGAAGTACCCGCCGGACAAGGTCGAGCAACTGACCGGAGTGCCCAAGCAGCAGATCGTCGAGGCCGCCCGCATGTACGCCACGTCCGGGGCGTCCGCGATCATCTACGCCATGGGCATCACGCAGCACACGACCGGCGTCGACAACGTCAAGTCCTGCGCCAACCTGGCCATGCTGACCGGCAACTTCGGCCGGCCGGGCACCGGCGTCAATCCGCTGCGCGGCCAGGTCAACGTGCAGGGCGCCTGCGACATGGGCGCGCTGCCCAACGTCTTCTCGGGCTACCAGCCGGTCGCCGACGAGGCCGCCCGCAAGAAGTTCGAGGAGGCCTGGCACACGACCGGCCTGCCGCCCAAGCCGGGGTTGACGGTGACCGACATGATGCCGGAGGCGATCGCCGGCAAGCTGAAGGCCCTGTACATCATGGGCGAGAACCCGATGGTCTCCGACCCCGACACCAACCACGTCACCAAGGCGCTGCAGAACCTGGAGTTCCTGGTGGTCCAGGACATCTTCCTGACCGAGACCGCGCAGCTCGCCAACGTGGTGCTGCCGGCGGCGACCTTTGCCGAGAGAGACGGCACGGCCTCGTCGACCGATCGCGTCGTCCGTTACATGTACCGCGCCATCGAGCCGATCGGCGAGAGCAAGCCGGACTGGCAGATCATCCGCGATCTGGCCCGGCGCATGGGCTCAAAGGAATTCGAGTACCAGTCGGCGTCGCAGATCATGGACGAGATCGCACGCCTGACGCCGAGCTACGGCGGCATCTCCTTCGAACGGCTGAAGACAACCGGCGGCATCCCCTGGCCCTGCCCCAACCAGGAGCACCCGGGCACGCCCATCCTGCACAAGGACAAGTTCTCGCGCGGCCTGGGCCTGTTCAGCCCGATCGAGTTCAAGGAGCCGGCCGAGCGGCCGGACAAGGAATACCCGCTGACCCTGACCACCGGGCGCGTGATCTTCCACTACCACACCGGCACCATGACCCGGCGCACCGAGACCCTCAACCGCGAGGTCCCGGCCGGCTTTGTCGAGATCAATCCCCTCGACGCCTCCGAGCTCGGCGTCGCCAGCGACGAGATGGTCTCGGTGTCCAGCCGCCGGGGCTCGATCAAGATCGCGGCGCGCATCACGGATCGGGTCGAGCGGGGGACCGTCTTCATCCCGTTCCACTTTGCCGAGGCCGCGGCCAACGTCCTCACCAACAACGCGTTCGACCCGGTGGCCAAGATCCCCGAGTACAAGGTGTGCGCCTGCCGGATCGAGAAGCTGGGCAGTTGAAAAAACCGATCGCGCTCATCGGCTTCGAAGCGGACGCGGAGCTGGCGCGCGTGGCGTCCTGCCTCAGGGCGCGCGGCGCGCAGCCGATCGGCGTCGATCTGAGCCGGTTTCCCGCGGCCAGCAGGGTCACGGTCTCGGAAAAAGCGCTGCGCGTCGACGGGGTCGACCTGCTGCGCTGCGGCGCCGGCCTGCTGCGCCAGGTCGGCTACATGTGGCCCATGCCGGCGCGCGCACCGAACAAGAAGCAATGGGGGGCGACCTACGAGCACTTCGCGCGCTGGATCTCCGACGAGCGCGAATGCACCTCGCTCAAGTACGCGCTGGTCTCGATCCTCGCCGAGCAGATGCCGGTGATCAATCCGATCGCCGGTTTCACCTACCATCAGATGAAACCGCTGATGCACGCGGTCCTGGCCGAGGCCGGAGTGCCGGTGCCGGAGTGGATCGCGACCAACGACGCCGCGGAGCTGCGCCGGTTCGCCCGCCGCCAGGGCAGGCGCGGCCCCGCGGCCGTGGTCAAGCCGCTGGCCGGCGGCGCCGAGGTCGTGGCGGCGCCGACCTCGATCGGGGCCGGCCCGCTCGGCCGCGCCCCGCGCCTGTTCCAGCGCCTGGTGCGCGGCGACAGCGTCCGGGCCTACGTCCTCGGCCGGCGCGTGATCGCCGCCTGCCGCATCGAGCACGGCGCCTGCATCGACTGGCGGCGCGACATCCGATCGCTGGCGCCGATCCGGCTCGATCGCGCGTGCGCGGCCTTGGCGGCCAGGGCGGCGCGGTCGCTGCAGATGCGCTTTGCCGGCATCGACATCGAGCTGACCTCGGCCGGTCCCCGGTTCCTGGACGTCAATCCGACGCCGCTGTTCGTCGGCTTCGAGAAATACACCGGCCTCGACGTCGCCGGCCCCCTCGCCGACGACCTCCTGGCGCTGGCCGCCGATGCCCGGCCGTAGCCGCCGCCGGCGACCGGCCGTCGGGATCGTCGCCCCCGCTGCCGACGCCGAGGCGCGGGCCGTCGCCGACAGCCTGGTCCAGCGCGGAGCCGAGCCGCGCTTCATCGACTTTGGCGGTTTTCCCGACCGCAAGACCGGCTGCCTCGGGCCGTCGCTTCTTCGCTACGGCGGGATCGACCTCGCTGCGCTGGGGGCGTGCTACCTCCGGATCTCGGGATACAACTGGCCGTTCGACAGCCCCGGCTGCTGCGCGAGCTGGCCGGATCGGTACTCCGAATACCGGGATTTTCTGGCGCGCGAGGTGGCCGCGCTGTCGTTCAAGGAATGCCTGCTGCGCCTGCTGACCCGGCGCCTTCCCGTCGTCAACCCGCAGCCGCTGCAGGAGCTCCATCGCCTCAAGCTCTATCAATACCACCTGCTCGGGCGCCGCCTGATCCCGGTTGCCGAGACCGTGGCGGGCAACGACGCGCGTGAGCTGCTGCGGTTTGCGCGGCGAGCCGCGCCGTGCGTGCGCAAGCCGATCGCCGGCATCCTCAAGACCAGGCTCCTCGACAGCGGCGAGGAGCTCCGCCTCGAGCTGACGTCCAGACCCATCTGCGGGCAGCGCTATCTCCCCGGTCGCACGATCCGCTGCTACGTCGTCGACGACAGGCTGGTCGCGAGCGGCGTCATCCTGCACGAATCGGCGGTCGACTCGTCGGTCGCGCAGCGCGGTGTCGAGCTGATCGAGCTGCCGAGCGCGGTGCAGTCACAGGTCCGGGCCGCCGCCCGCGCGCTGGGGCTTCTCTTCTCCGGCATCGACGTCCAGCACGATGCTCGTAGAAATCGCTACGCGATCCTCGAGTGCAACGTCTCGCCGATGTTTGCCAACTTCGCCAAGATGTCCGGCGTCGACGTGCCGGGCGCGCTCGCCGATCTGTTGATCCGGCTCGCCGGCCGGCGCCGGGGACCGGGGGGCTAATCCCACCGCTCGCTTGATTTGACCCAACTTTCGGCGGAGCCCCGCTGTTCGGCGCAAGCCTTTTTATCCTCGCCAGCTCGGAAAAAAGTCTTTCGCCGGTCCCCCGCCGTCCTGGACCAACCGAGGTGAGCAGTGGGGCTAGAAACCGATCGCGTAGATGACGGTCGGCAGCGGGCCTCCCGACTCCTCGCCCACACCGTAGAGAGTGGTGATGTTCGGGCCGCCGAAGTCCACGGTCGACATCAGGGCAAAGTGCAGATTGCTCAGAATCTTGGCTTCGTGCGGGCTGAACACCGACTCCATCGGAAACGCGGCGCGGGTGAAGGTCAGGTTCTCGACCGTCTTGATGCCCAGCTTGGCCAGCTTGGCGCCGAGCTTGCTGCCGATGCCCTTGATCGCAGACGTCGGCATGTCGGCGAACAGGCGATCCGCGACATTGGGCGTGACGGCCTTCTTCTCCATTTTCTTGGTGACCTTCTTGTCCACCAAACCCATGTTCAAAGCCTGCGCGTAGCTCGGTAAGGACCGCGTCACCCTCGGCATGGATTCCTCCTTTGGCACAAAGCCAGCCTTTTCCCCGGTCAGTCGACCGGAGGTTGATAACTCCTTATCAGCGGGATGATCTCGCTCTCGAGCTTGTGCTTCTCGCGATAGGCAAGCGACGCTGTCATGTGCACAACCTGCTCGCCGTGCGGACGGACCACATGATACTGCAGCGTCAACAGACCGGGCAATGCCTCGAACGAGATCTTCGAGAAATATCCGGTCGCGCCGTCGTCGAACAGCATCTCGCCGCTCTCGATCTCCTTGTACTGCTGAACGTACGCGCTGAACTCGGCCAGAAACTCCTTGAGCCCGCCTCCGAGATCGCCCGGAGCCCCCTTCTCGCAGACGATCATCAGGCTGGCCCGCATGGACGGCTTGTCCGGCTGCATCGCCATGGGTACCCCGAGCCCGGGCGACGGAGGCTCGATCAGGCGCAGCTCGGTAAAGGCGTCCCAGGTCGAAGGAACAGCGAGAGACCCGACGGAGAAGCTCCGGTTGTTGGGCGGCCGGTCCATGAACTGCTTTATCGCACAGATGCCGGTTTTGGTCGACCGATCACGCTCACTATACCCTCTGCTCACTTGAATCGAGATAGCTTTCGGCAGGGGCCCGCTGTTCGGCCCGCCCGCCAGCTTGCGGCAGCCAGCTTGCGGCATGTTGTCAGCACCGGCCCAACTGGACAATAATGATCCGGCTTCACGCTGCAAACGGAACCGGAGCGGTCCCGGTCCAGCGTGGCGAGCCAGGAGAGCGCCATGAGCGACGCACAAGTTGAGGACGAAGGGACCCTGGAGGTGGTCGGAGCCAAGGGCAATGTCTACCAGGACAACCCGGTGGCCATGCGCCACCCGCCGATCGAGACTCGCCTGGAGATGGAGAAAGAAAAGGGCGAGCGGGTCGAGGCGGCCGGAGCTGCCATCGAGCAGGCCGCCCGGGCCTCGAAAAATCTCGACGCCGGCGCTCCAGCCGCGATCGACAAGGGAAAGGTCGAAGGATCCGACAACGCGCTGAAGTACCATCTGTGGCAGGACGAGCAAAAGCGGGACTGAGCCGACAACCAGAACCATTTGCCCGCATCGCGCTGCCGCCGAACCCGGTGTTCGACCGTGGTGCGTATGCGCGGGCCGCTGAAAAGGAGCTGTCGTGAGCGACGTCAACGTCATCGGAGGAGCCGCCAGATCGAGGTGGGGGTTTTTGAACCGGCCGTCGTTGCCGCAACCACCGCCCGAGGCGCAGGACGTGCGCGCGGCGGCGCGCCGCAACTACCCCGAGCACGCATGGACCGGCCTCAACTACATCCACGCCAGCTCGGCCAGCGACGTCAACCAGTACCTCGGCGAGCAGCGCGATGCCTCGCGCAGCCTGGTCTCGGCCAACGCCGATCTCTGGGTGCTGCGCCACAGCTATCACACCAACCAGCCCATGCACGCCTGGCTGCAGAGCCGTCCGGCCAACGACCAGCTCGTGCTGCAGGTCACCATCACGCCCTCCTGGCACGCCGAGGCCTCCGGCGGCTGGTCGGTGACCGGGGCGCTGCAGAAGGCGCCTGTCGACGCCAAGGGCCTGCCCAAGATCGATGCCGCGCTGGTGCGCAAGGCCATCGAGTCCAGCCCCTCCTTCGCCGCCGAGCTGACCAAGGAGCTGGGATCGCTGGACAAGGTGGCGCAGGACTTTGTCTCCTATTACGGCTACTGGCTCGGCCAGCAGACGCGGACGCCCGACGACGCCAAGAAATACCTCGGCGAGCTGGTCAAGCACTTTAGCTGCATGGCCATGGGCGAGAAGTTCTCGAAGGAGAACTTCTACAACATCCTCATCAAGCTCCCCGACGGCAAGCAGATACGAAAGCGCTTCGACGTCACGGGCAAGGAATCGAGCGGGCGTTCGCTGCGCACCGACCGCGCTTGCCACGCCACCACCTCGCCCGAGGTCAGCATCGACATCAGCAAGTTCAAGGGCAAGGACATCGTCATCCAGGCCTGGCCCGACGGCTCCGCCGGCGTGGGAGGGTATCGCGAGGCGCGCGAGACCGTCCTCCATCTGTAGCTCTGCTGCCCGCTAGCCCGGCGCCGGACCGAGCACCTGCACCTCGGCCCGCTCGCCCGCCTCCAGCCGCTGCCGGCCCTCGGGGATGATCACCAGCGCGTCGGCGATCGCCTGTGCGTGCAGGCGGCTCGGCGACTGGACAACCTCGGCCACCAGCTCGCCGTCGTCGCGCCGCCGGAGACGCGCGTGCGCGATCTCGGTCCAGGTCGGATCTCCTCCCCAGCGCTCGACCGGCTGCTCGACCACGGCGCGGGTCCGCGGGAACGCCAGCGTCGGGCGTCCGGACAGCAGCAGCAGCCCCGGCAGCGCCACCTGCAAAAAGGCCATCTCGTTGGAGGCCGGACCGCCGGGCAGGCAAAACGCGACCAGGCCGTCGCCGACGCCAAACGCCACCGCCTTGCCCGGCCCCAGCCGGACGCGGTGGAACACCAGCCGCACCCCCATGTCGGCGAGCGCGCGCGGCGTCAGGTCGCGCTCGCTCTTCCACGCCCCGCCGCTGGTGAGCAGCACGTCGACCTGCGCCGCCACCGACGCCACGGCGCCGCGCAGCGCCTCCGCGTCGTCACGCGCCAGCGCCCAGCTCGCCTCGATGCCAAAGTGGCGCAGCCACGAGCGCAGCGTGACCAGGTTGCTGGCGTAGAGCTGACCCGGGGCGAGCGGGGTTCCCGGCGCCACCACCTCGTCGCCGGTGGCCACGATGGCCACCCGCGGCCGCGGATGGGCCACCACGCGCTGCAGGCCGGCAGCCGCCAGCAGCCCGGTCATGGGCGGCGTCAACAACTCGCCCGCGCGCGCCAGCGCGCTGCCCGCCGCCACGTTGGCGCCGCGCGGCATCACGTTGCGGCCCGGACGCGCGTCCCGCAGCGCCAGGACATCGTCGCCGTCGCGATGGGCGAACTCGCTCGCCAGCACCGCGTCCGCCCCCGGCGGCAGCGGCGCGCCGGTCATGACCTGGACCGCGGTGCCCGGCTCCAGCGTCGGGCTCACCGGGCCGCCGGCCACGGCCAGGCCCGCGACGCACAACCGCACCGGCGCCTCCGGCGAAGCGCTCGCCACGTCCGCCGAGCGAACCGCCCAGCCGTCCTTGAGCGACGAGGTCAGCGACGGGCTGTCGACGCGCGCCACGGCGTCGGCGGCCAGCACCAGCCCGCCCGCGTCCTCGACCGGCACCGCCACCCCGGGCAGCGGCGCCAGGTGCGCGCGGACCAGATCGAGGGCCTCGGCCAGCCCGATGTCGTGGCGGACGCTCATCTCTTCTCCCCGAGCAGAGCCGCGTAGTCGGCGGCGGTGTTGACGTTGCGCAACTCCTCTCCCGGCTCCAGCGGTACCACGCGCGTGTCGCAGCGGTCGTAGACGTGGACGAGCCGGCGCTGGCCCGCCGCCAGCGCGCGCCACAGCTCGGGCAACACCGACCGCCGGTAGACGGCGAGCAGCGGCTCGAAGCGACCGTCGGGGTCCCGGGGCACGGCGATCTCGCCTCCGCGCACCGCCCGGAACAGGCGCGCGACGAGCACCGCCGGCAGCCGCGGCACGTCGCAGGGGGAGTACAGGACCGTGTCGTGGCGGGCTCGCTCCAGGGTCGAGGCGACCGCCATCATCGGCCCCTGATCGGGCTCGCGGTCGACGACGACGGGAAGATCGAGAAACGCGTACTTGCCGGCGTCGCCGGCGCTGACCAGCACCTCCTCGGTGTGCGATCGAAGCCCATCGACCGCGTGCGCGATGAGCGGCCGGCCGGCGAGCGGCAGCAATGCCTTGTCGCGCCGCATGCGCGTGCTGCGGCCGCCGGCGAGCACGACGCCGGTCGCCTGGCGGCGCAGGGTCCAGCCCGCGGCGCCAAACCCGAAGTCGACCGCGGCCGGTAAAAACCGGTCCGAATCGGATTCCACGATCGCGTCCGCCAGCGGCCACTGCTCGCGGGCGCTGGGCTTGACCTCGGTCGAGCCCCGGCGGCGCACGATGACGAACAGGTCGGGCTCCACCACCTGGCGCAGCCCGTTCGACTCGCACACCACCGGGGTGCCGGGCTCGAGCCTGCCCAGCGCGTCCCGCACCGCGCTGGCCAGCGTCTGCGGTCGCGCGCACAGCCAGAGCACCGGCTTCGCTCCGGCGGCCAGCAGGCGCGCGGTGTCGGTGCGCGCGGGGCCTCCCTTCTCCTCGCTCAGCCGGAACGGCACGTCCAGGCTCCGGCAGACCCCGCAGCCCTCCTCGCCGCGCGGACAGCCGTGTCCCTCGTGCCGCACGATCGTCACCTTGATCGCGGCCACCGGACGGCTGCGCGCGATGGCTCCGACCAGAGCGCAGGCGAGCGTGGTCTTGCCGGCGTTGCGCGACGCCGACCCGATCAGCAGCATGCCGCTGGCGCGGATGCGCGCCGGTTGTCCGGGGCCGCGCTGGCCATCCTCATGCAACGTCAACACCTCCGGCCGGCGGCACTGCCCACGGCCGATACCGCAGGTCCGGATTCAAACCAGACCGGCTCGCCAACACAACTCCTGATCGCACGCGGACCTGCGTCCGGTTCGGCCGAGAGAGGAATATACGGAGAGGGTCGGCGACCGGCAGCGCTCCTGACGCACTCGCCGGTGCCGGCTCGACCGCGCGACGCCGGTCGTCGATGGCGTTGCGCCGAAGACAGCGGCAAACGCCGATGTCGATATCATGCTAGGTGACGGTATAATCTGTCGAGCAGCTCGCATCTGAGTCTCTGCGCTCGTAAGGGCGAACATACCTGGAGCAGGGCGGCACCACGGCCGTAGAGGATCGAACATGGCCAGGATGAACGGCTATCTACCCGTCAACGCGTGTGGCCGGCGCCTCGCCGCCTGGTCGACGCCGCTGGCGGCGCTGGCGCTTGCGGCTGGCTGCCGGCTGGCGTCGCCCGTCACCAAATGCGAGACCAATGCCGATTGCCCCTCGCGTTACCGCTGCGATCTGGCCAAACACTATTGCGTCGGCATCGAATCCCAGCCCTGGTCGGTCCGCTTCTTGGCGCCTGCGGCACCGATGTACACGATAAGCTCATGGTATCTGTTTGTCTGGGACCCCGGCCAGAGCTACGGCACCCTGCTCAGGCCAGACACGCCATTCCGCGTCGAGAAGTTCGCGACCGCCGACTGCAGCGGCACACCGCTGTCCGAAGAGCTGCTGCCGCTGCCGCACTCGCTCTTCGGCGGCATGCAGCCCGGCGCATCGTACTCGATTCGCGTGACCGCCTACGAGGCCGACGGCACGCCCAGTCTCGGCGCCTGCTCGCCCACCATCACCAGCGGCGACAAGCTGGCACTCGGCTACCAGTTTTCATGCGATCTGCATACCGATGGTGCGCTCAGATGTTGGGGATCCAACGAATTCAGTCAGCTCGGCGTGGCCGGAGGTGGGATCCTGGGCGACAGTCCAGACGAGCTCGGCAGCGCCCTGCCGCCCATCGAACTGGGCACCGACTTCTCGCCAATCGACGTCGTCACGGGAATGTCTCATACCTGTGCGCTGTCGACCGGCGGTGCGGTCAAATGTTGGGGCAACAACGAAAATGGCCAGCTCGGGCTGGGCGACACGAACAGCCGCGGCGCTGCCATGGGCGATGCGCTGCCGGTGGTCGACCTCGGGACCGCGCGTCCTCTGTCGATGGCAGCGGCCGGTGGCCGCAACACCTGTGGCCTGATCGGCGACGGCGAAGTCAAGTGCTGGGGCTACAACACCTCCGGTCAGCTCGGCCTCGGCGACACGACCAGTCGCGGCAATGACGCCGACACGGCGGTCAACGACGTGCCGTACATCGATTTCGGCGCCGGCCGCAGCGCGGCGGTCATCGCGACCTTTTCGTCACATGCCTGCGCCATTCTCGACGACCTGAGCCTCAAGTGCTGGGGCAGCAACTCTAACGGCAGGCTCGGTCTGGGCGATACCGCCAACCGCGGCGACGCCTCGGGAAAGATGGGAGACAGCTTGCCGGCCATCGAACTCGGTACCAGACGCCGCGTTCTATCCGTCGTCGGAGGAAGCCGTCACACCTGCGCCCTGCTCGATCACGGCGACGTCAAGTGCTGGGGTTACAACAACCTCGGGCAGCTCGGGTACGGCGACACCCTCAGTCGCGGCGACGGCACGGGAGCGATGGGCGATGCGCTGCCGACCGTCGACCTCGGTCTCGGCAGAAGCGCGATCGCGATCGCGGCCGGCTCGTACTTCAACTGCGCGCTGCTGGACAACGCGACGGTCAAGTGCTGGGGCGACAACGGCTATGGACAGATCGGCCAGGGCGACCAAGACGCTCGCGGAGACGAGCGGGACGAGATGGGCGACTCGCTGCCGCCAGTGGATCTCGGCGCAGACGCCGAGGTTGCTGGCATCGCCGCCGGTCTCAGGCACTGCTGCGCGCTGCTCATGGACGGATCGATCAAGTGCTGGGGCAACAACTCATACGGCCAGATCGGACACGAGGCAAATCTTATCGGCGACCAGCAAGGCGAGATGGGCGACGCGCTCGGCGCCGTGGAGCTCGGAGGGAGCTGGCAGCCGTCCGGTCTGTTTGGCGGCCCCGGCAACGGCTTCTGCGCCCGGTCGGCGCAGGCTACCAAGTGCTGGGGCAACTTCTCGTTCAATTCATATTACGGCGACAATCCGAACGAGATGGGAGACAGCTTGCCGGAGATCGCCCTTGGCGCGGGATTGGTTTCGACTGTGATCGAAATCGGTTCGAGTCACACCTGCGCGATGCTCAACAACGGCTCGAGCCATTTGGTCAAATGCTGGGGCAGCAACGACTATGGGCAGCTCGGCTACGGCGACACCCTGAACCGCAGAGATCCGAGCCAACTGGGAGACGACTTGCCCGCCGTGAACCTGGGTGTCTCATTAACACCGACGCACCTCGGCGTAGGCTCCGGTTTTTCCTGTGCGCGGCTCGACACCGGCACAGTCAAGTGCTGGGGCAGAAACAACTACGGCCAGCTCGGCGTCGGCGACCGCGACTATCGCGGCAACGACCAAGGCGAGATGGGCGAGGCGCTGCCGACCGTCGATCTCGGAACCGGCGCATTTGCCCAGTCGGTTGTCGTCGGCATAGCGCACGCCTGTGCGCTGCTCCAGGATGGCCAGGTCAAGTGCTGGGGCAACAACAACTCTGGCCAGCTCGGCATCGGTGACACCGACAGTCGCGGTGACGATCCCGGGGAGATGGGAGAACTTCTCCCAAGTGTCAGCTTGAGCACCACGCACTATGCGACGGCTCTCGCGGCCGGTGCCTTCCACAACTGTGCGCTTCTCGATGACCAGACGGTCAAGTGCTGGGGCAGAAACGACCTGGGCTTGCTGGGCACGGGCGACTTGCAGATACGCGGCGACCAGCTCGATGACATGGGCGACAACCTGCCCGCGGTCGACCTCGGCAACGGAGCGACCGTCAGAGCGATCGATTGTGGTGTCTATCACTGCTGTGCGGTCCTGACGGACGGCCGCATCAAGTGCTGGGGTGCCAACGACGTCGGACAGCTCGGACTGGGTGATCACCAGAATCGCGGCGACAACCCGGGCGAGATGGACGGTGCCCTGCCGGCGGTGTCGCTCCCGACCGGCGATGAGGTCCTCGACATCGCGCTCAGCAACCAGGCGACCTGCGCCCTGATAGCCAACAGCGGCACCGACCTCGTCCGGTGCTGGGGCAACAATTTCTACGGCGAGCTAGGCACCGGCGAGCTCAACAGCATGGGCGACGACCCGGAAGAGATGGGCGACGCGCTGCCGGCCGTCGACCTCGGTTCGCCGTGATCTAGCGGCGGCCGGTTCGATCAGCCGTACAGCCCGTGCACGATCTCGAGCGCGGCCTCGATGTCGCGGTCGCCGATGTCGAGGTGGGTGACCAGCCGCACCCGGTGGCGGCCGGCCAGGGTCACCAGCAGGCCGCGGCTCTTGACCTCGGCCGCGAAGACCGAGGCGTCGATGCCGCGCGCGGTGAAATCGACGATCGCGATGTTGGTCTCGACCCGCTCCGGATCGATGTCGAAGCCGCGGATCTCGGCCAGCCCCTCGGCCAGCCGCCGCGCCCGCCGGTGGTCCTCGGACAGCCGGTCGCGGTGGAAGTCCAGCGCGTGCAGCGCACCGGCGGCGATGATCCCGGCCTGGCGCATGCCGCCGCCCAGCCGCTTGCGCATGCGGTGCGCCTCGTCCATCAGCTCGCGCGTGCCGGCGAGCGCGCTGCCGACCGGGGCGCCCAGCCCCTTGCTGAAGCAGACGTTGACCGTGTCGGCCAGGCCGGCCCAGACGCGCTCGGCCACGCCGCTGGCGGCCGCCGCGTTCCACAGCCGGGCGCCGTCGAGGTGCAGCCCGAGACCGCGCTCGCGGCACAGGGCGGAGATCCGCTGCATCTCGGGCAGCGGCCAGACCGTGCCGCCGCCGCGGTTGTGGCTGTTCTCGACCGCGACCACCGCCGACGGCGGGTGGTGGTGGTCGGGCGGCCGCAGCGCGGCCTCGACCTGCGCCGCGGTGAAGACACCGCGCTCGCCGTCGAGCGGCTGGAGCTGGACGCGGGCGATGAACGCCGGCGAGCCGGACTCGTAGTTGAAGAGGTGGCAGTTGCGGTCGCAGTAGACCTCGTCGCCGCTGCGGCCCAGGACCGCCAGCGCGATCTGGTTGGCCATGGTGCCCGAGGGCACGAACAGCGCCGCCTCCTTGCCGAGAATGCCGGCCACCCGCTCCTGCAGCGCGATCACGGTCGGGTCGTCGCCGAAGACGTCGTCGCCGACCTCGGCCTCGGCCATGGCCCGACGCATGGCCGGGGTCGGCCGGGTCACGGTGTCGCTGCGCAGATCGATGGGATTCATGCGGCTGAGACTAGAACCGGCGCAACTCTCCCGCCACTACAGACAGCAGCTCGTCAGCCCGATGGGGCACGATGGCGAAGAGGTGCACGTCCCCTCGTTGCAGACGCCGCCCGCCAGGCACGGCTGGGCGAACCCGCCGCCCGTCAGGCAGCAGTCGGGGTAGCCGAAGGGGCACGCAGCCGGGTTGTCGACACAGGCCAGCTCCAGCGGCAGATCGCAGGTGTCGTCTGAGTTGCAGGGCTCGTTGAGCGCACCGGCAGGACCGCAGCATTGAGCGCTCGCTGGGCAGCCTGCATTCTGGTAGCAGGCGAGGTCAGTGTTGCAGGTGTTGCCCAGCAAGCACGGCTGGCCATCGCCTCCGGCCTGCGTGCAGCACTGCCCGAGACCTGGCGGGCACGTCCAGGGCCAGCCAACGCACACCAAGTCAGAGGTGTCGCACGCGTCGCCGGAGTTGTTGCACGGCTGGTCCGCGCCACCCGATTCGATGCAATAGCCGCCGACGCAGGTGGTGCCGGTGGCGCAGTAGTCGGCCGGGCCGCACGGTCCGGTGGTCGCGTGGCAGAGACCGCCGATGCAGGCCAGGCCGGCGTTGCAGGTACTGTCCGCGTTGCACGGCTGGCCCAACTCTCCGGATTCGGCGCAGCAGTAGCTCACGCCTGTCGGGCAGCTCGCGATCGAGCTGCTCGCACACGCCAGACCGGCCTCGCAGATCTGCGCGCCGTAGCAGTTT
>JAFGSX010000531.1 GCA_016934455.1 Deltaproteobacteria bacterium | reverse complement strand
GGCCTGACCCTGGACGATGGCACGGGGGGCGTCGACATCGATCTCAGCTCCGATGGCAGCGAGCCGATCGACCTGATGGGGGAGCTGACGCTCGAGCCGCCGCCGCGGCCCGCTGCTCCGGCCGCCGTCGACGTGGCAGCAGCCAAGCCGGCCCCGATGCCAGCGGCGGCGGTGGCGGCCACCCCGCCACCGGCGACCAGGCCCGCAGCGACGACCGCCGCAGCCGAGGCCGCCGCCGACCGCGGCCAGATCTCGGCCGCGGTGCGCGAGATGATCGAGCAGATCGTATGGGAAGTGGTGCCCGAGCTGGCCGAGACCATCATCCGCGAGGAGCTCAACCGGCTGCTTGCCGAGCGCGCCGCCAAGTAGCGCGCCAGATTGACCATGACAACCGAACCTCTGGAAAAAGCATACGACCCGCGCGCGGCCGAGGCGCGCTGGTATCCGTTCTGGATGGAGCGCGGCTATTTCCACGCGCCGACCGACAGCGACAAGCCGCCCTACGTGATCATGATCCCGCTGCCCAACGTCACCGGCACGCTGCACATGGGCCACGCGCTGATGGTGACGATCCAGGACATCCTGATCCGCCACCGCCGGATGAAGGGCTTCAATGCGCTGTGGATGCCGGGCACCGACCACGCCGGCATCGCGACCCAGGTGGTGGTCGAGCGCGAGCTAGCCAAGGAGGGGATCAAGCGGCACGAGCTCGGGCGCGAGCAGTTCCTCGAGCGGGTCTGGGCGTGGAAGGAGAAGAACGGCAATCGCATCCTGGAGCAGCTCAAGGGGCTGGGCGCCAGTCTCGACTGGCCGCGGCTGCGCTTCACCATGGACGAGGTCTGCTCGCGCGCGGTGCTCGAGGCGTTCGTGCGGCTCCACGAGGAGGGTCTGCTCTACCGCGGCCATCGCCTGATCAACTGGTGCCCGCGCTGTCTGACCGCGCTCTCCAACGAGGAGGTCGAGCACGAGGATCACCAGGGCGAGATGTGGAGCTTTGCCTATCCGCTCGACGGCGGCGGCGAGATCGTGGTCGCCACCACCCGGCCCGAGACCATGCTCGGCGACACCGCAGTGGCGGTGCACCCGGACGACGAGCGCTACCGCGACGTGGTGGGACGTACCATCACCCACCCCTTCACCGGCCACAAGTTCGAGGTCATCGCCGACAGCTACGTCGACCGCGAGTTCGGCACCGGCGCGGTCAAGATCACGCCGGCGCACGACTTCAACGACTTCGAGATGGCGCTGCGCCATGATCTCCCCAAGATCAACATCCTGACCGAGGACGCCCGCATCAACGAGAACGGCGCGCAGTTCGCCGGGCAGGACCGGATCGCGGCGCGCGCGGCGGTCAAGAAGGCGATCGAGGACAAGGGGCTCTATCGCGGCCGCCAGGACCACGCGATGGCGATCGGCGTCTGCCAGCGCTGCGGCACCGTGGTCGAGCCCTACCTGTCGTGGCAGTGGTTCGTTAAGTGCAGGCCGCTGGCCGAGGTGGCGCAGCAGGCGGTCAGGGCCGGCCGCACGCGCATCCTGCCCGAGCTGTGGAAAAAGACCTGGGACCACTGGATGGACAACATCCAGGACTGGTGCATCAGCCGCCAGCTCTGGTGGGGCCACCAGATCCCGGCCTGGCACTGCCAGAACTGCAGGGAAGTGACCGTGGCGCGCAGCGCGCCGGGCGCCTGCCCCAAGTGCCAGAGCACGTCGCTGCGCCAGGACGAGGACGTGCTCGACACCTGGTTCAGCTCGGCGATGTGGCCGTTCTCGACGCTGCGCTGGCCCGACCAGAGCACCGACCTCAGAGCCTTTTACCCCGGCGCGGTGCTCGAGACCGGGTTCGACATCCTGTTCTTCTGGGTCGCCCGCATGATGATGATGGGCCTCCACTTCATGCGGGATGTGCCGTTCGCCGACGTCTACCTGCACCCGATGGTGCGCGACGCCCAGGGCCGCAAGATGTCCAAGAGCCTGGGCAACGCCATCGATCCGATCGACGTCATCGAGGGCATCAGCCGCGACGAACTGATCGCCAAGACCCGGACCTACCCGGTGCCGCAGCACAAGCTGCCGCAGGTCATCGATTGGCTCAAAAAGGAGTACGCCGAGGGCATCCCGGCCTCGGGCGCCGACGGCCTGCGCTTCACGCTGGCGATCCACGCCGCGCAGGTCACCGACGTCAAGCTGAGCATCCCTCGGGTGGCTGGCTACCGCGCCTTTTTGAACAAGATCTGGAACGCCGCCCGCTTCGCGCTGATGCGCATCGGCGATGACGTTGTGCTGCCTCTCGCCGACGTCAGGGCGCAGCTCAGCGTGGCCGAGCGCTGGATCCTGAGCCGGCTCGACCACGCGGTCGAGGAGACCGATCGCGCGCTGCTCGAGTACCGGTTCGACGACGCGGCCAACGCCATCTACCGCTTCTTCTGGAGCGAGTTCTGCGACTGGTACGTCGAGCTGTGCAAACCGACGCTGCTGGCCGATGGGGATTCGCCCGCCAAGGCGGCCGTGCGCGCCACGCTGGTGCACGTGCTCGACACCTCGCTGCGGCTGCTGCACCCGATCTGCCCGTTCGCGACCGAGGAAATCTGGCAGAAGCTGCCGTCGCTCGGGCGCTACCGGGAGCAGGGCATCGACTCGATCATGATCGCGCCCTACCCGCAGGCCGACCCGACGCTGCGCGATGCCGCGGCCGAGAAGGAGATCGCGCGCCTGATCGAGGTGGTCACCGCCGTCCGCTCGCTGCGCGCCGAGTACAACGTGCCCGCCGGCAAGAAGATCGGCGCCTGCGTGCAGGCCGACGACGGCTTCGCGCGCGAGGCGATGCTCGGCTTTAGCGACGAGATCCGCAAACTCGCCGACCTGAGCCAGCTCGTGGTCGAGCGCCGCGGCGAGACGCCGCGCGAGTCCGCGGTCGGCCACCTCGAGTGGTGCGACGTGGTGGTGCCGCTGGCCGGCGCCATCGACCTCGACGCCGAGCAGGCCCGGCTGCGCAAGGAGATCGAGAAGACCGGCAAGGAGCTCGAGAAGCTGCAGCGCAAGCTCCGCAACGAGGACTTCCTGGCCAAGGCGCCGCCCGACGTCGTCGACAAGGACCGGGGGCGGCTGGCCGAGCTGGGCACGATCAAGGCCAAGCTCGCCGACACGCTGCAGCGGCTGGGCGGGTAGGCCGGCGCGCGCGGCTCCACTACCGGCCGCTGGGCGTCTGCGTCGCCGTGCCGAACTAGGCCCGCCGCCGCCCGCCGCTTTCCGGCAGGGCCGCGGTTGCCGCCCGCGCTACGAACCGCCGCCCTGCTCGTCGGCCGCGGGCTGCTCTTGCTCTGCGTGCTCTGCGTGCTCTTCCTGTTCTTCCTGTTCTTCCTGCTCCCGCTCTGCCTCCTCGATCATGTGCCCGATCATGTCGGCGAGCCTTTTGATCTCTTGCTCGCCCGCCTGGGCGCCGGCCTTGACGTAGGGATCGTGCCTGGCCACGAAGTCCGGATAGAGCCCGTCGGTGACGCTGGCCGCGGCCAGGAGCGCGCCCGCGAAGAACGGGATCGACAACCAGTGCCAGGCGTTCGCCTCGCCCGAGCCGCCCAGCATCAGCATCCCGATGCCCGCGGCCGTGGGCACGCCGGCCGCCACGATGCCGAGCACGGCGGCGGTGACCGCGTCGCGGTAGACGATCTCGGGCACCTCGTCCGCCACCTCGGGAAAAGCCAGGCCGATGAACTCGCCGCGCTCGTGCTCGTACTTGAGCCCCTTGCCGGTGGCCCACAGCGGCGCCAGCAGCCCGGCGCCGATGGCCGCGCCCGGCAGCGCGGCCCAGAGCGGACCGCCGATGCCGGCGAAGTCGAAGCGCGGCCCGCCGAGCAGCGGCGACAGCACGTTGAGCGCGACCGGCGTGGCGCCGCCCACCACGCAGCCCGTGAGGCAGCCCGTGAGCGAGCCCTGGATCACGGCGGCGTGGCGGCACAGGTAATCGAAGGCGACGATCAGCGTGGACGCCACGCCCGGCGACGAGAAGAACTCGATCACCGCGGCCGGGACCTCGTCCTCGGCAGCGGCGCTGCTCGGCGCGGACGATGCGGCCGCGGGCGCCGGTTCGGTGGCAGGCGCAGCGTCCTCGGCGAGAGCGGGCGCGCCGGGCCACAGGGCGACGGTGACGACGAAAAGAGCGGGTGCGATTCTCATGATCGACCTCCGGCCATACGCTGCCGTGTTTCTGGCTCGCGCGCAAATGGCGATGCTGGATCAGAACCAGGTGCCGTCGACCCGGGTGCCGACGCTGAAGGCGGCGCCGCCGGAGCCGGTGGCCCCGGTGTGCGGCACGAAGCCGCCGCTGACGTCGGGCGATCGGGTCAGCGACTGGTCGGCGGCGGCCGTCAGCGCACACTCGGCGATCGGCAGCGCGTCGCCGTAGCAGAAGGCGGCCACCAGCCGCTGGTCCGGGTCGAGCAGCAGCAGGTAGCTCGCCGGCGTCACCAGGTTGAGCCCGAAAGGTATGCCCTGGTCCTCGGCATTGGCCGCGAAGAAGGTGGCGCCCGCCGTCGCCGCCGGCGCATCGCCGCCGCCGAACACGACCGCGGCCTTGCCCGCCGCCAGCGTGAACGAGCCAAAGGTGTGGCGCGGCAGCGCGGCCAGGTTCCGATCCACCAGCGTGAAGCCGTCCAGCGCGACCGCCGCAGTGCCGGCGTTGACGATCTCCACAAACTGATCCTCGACCGGGTCCGCGTCGCCATCGCCGTTGGGGTCGCCCTCGGTGGTGCCGTCCACCAGCACCTCGTTGAAGACCACCTGGCCGAGCAGCGGGCTCGGCGCGTGGCCGAACTGCAGGCCGGCGTCGATGTCGCTGCCGTCGCCCGCGCCGGCGTCGGCCGCGATCGCGTCGGCCGTGCCCCCGTCGTCGGGAGCGGACCGGTCGGGGCCCGGGCCGGCATCGACGCCATTGGCATCGACGGCGGCGCCGGCGTCGCGCCGGTCGGTCGCGCTCGCATCCGGTTGCCCTCCTCCGTCGCTGCCCGGCTGCCAGGCATCCTGAGCTGCGGCGTCCGGCGTCCCGCCGCCGCAGTCGCAACCAGCCAGGGTCAGCAGGCCGAGCGCGCTCGCGATCGAAAACAGCCGTCTCATGGCCGCACCACCTCGACGGTGAAGGGAGCCAGCGTGCCGTCCGGAGGCAAGGCCCAGTAGCGTTCCGGATCGCCGCCAAACCAGTCGAGCGCGTTGAGCGACGGCCCCGACGTGATCGCGAAGTAATAGCCCAGCGACGACGCCGGCACCGTGGCGCTCTGCGCCGGGCCGACCGCGATCGCGGCGTTGGTGCAGGGATCGGTGCACGGGTCGGTCGGGCTCGACCGTTCGACGAAGGTGACGGTGTATTCGGCGTAGGGATTGGCAAAGCCGAAGGCGGCGGGCGCCGGAAAGTTATCGCGAAAGTCGTAGCCGTAAGCGCCGCCGGTGCAGACGATGCTCTCCTCGCAGCTACCGGCGCCGCGCTCGGGCCAGCCGATCGCCTGGTACCAGTAGATGCCGCCCTCGCTGGCGTTGCGATCAAGCCAGAACGAGGTGTAGGAGAGCACGCTGTCCCCGCCCGGGCAGGAGGCGGCGCCCGGGGTCGCGCCGCACGGCGTCGCCGCCCAGTTGGTGGCCGAATCGACCGCGCTGGTGCTCAGGCGCGAGAGCGAGACGCCCTCCCCCGGGTCCGAGGGGTAGCGATAACGGTCGAGCGCGGTGACGCCGTCCGCGTCGTAGAGCGTGATCAGATGGTTGGTGGCCAGGCTGCCGCCGCCGAAGTTGCTGTGGTTGATGGTCACCAGCACGGTCCCGGCCGGCACGGTGTAGCGGTTGTCGTACTGCGGGTCGAGGATCACCGCATAAGAGCCGGCGGCGAGCACGGTGGGACCGGTGCCGCGAGCGGCGATCGTGTCGCGGCTCAGGGTGCCACCCTCCGGCCCGCTCTCGAGCACCATGCCGGCCAGATCCACCGACAGCGCGCCGATGTTGAGCAGCTCGATGAACTCGCCCTCGCCGGCGCCTTCGGTGCCGGCCTGGTTGGACATCACCTCGGTGATGCGCACCTGCTTGGGCAAGCCGGCGGCCGATGCCGCGCAGTTGGGCTGGCCCGGCGACGAGCCGCTGGCGCAGGTCGAGGCAGCCCAGTTGGCCGGCGCATCGAGTGCGCGCACATCGATACGCTCGGCCGAGATGCCGTTGCCCGGGTTGAACGGGAAGCGGAAGGTGTCGATGATCTCGACGCCGTTGGCCTCGAGCAACCGCAGCGGGTCGTCGCTGGCGAGCCCGCTGCCCAGGGTGGTGTCAGCGGTTGTGAGCAGCACGGCGGTGGCCGGGATCTGGTAGCCGCCGGCGTACTCGGCGTCGAGGATCACCGC
>JAFGSX010000530.1 GCA_016934455.1 Deltaproteobacteria bacterium | reverse complement strand
GTTGCTGTCGGGCCGGCGCGTGTCGGTGCCGGCGTTGCTGTCGGGCCGGCGCGTGTCGGTGCCGGTGTTGCTGTCAGGCCGCCAGGCGTCGGGGCGCCGCGTGTCCTGGTTGCCCGCATCGGTGGGCTGGATGCTGCTGTCTTTTCGCGGCATGGTCGCGTCGGGTTCCTCGACCGGTGTCCCGCATTCACACGACCCCAGCGCGAACAACGGCAAGGCACATGCCAGTGACCAGCGAATCAAGCATCTCATGTTCACTCCGTTATGCTGCGCACAGCAGCGCTGTGACGCGCACGCGAGACCGTCGATCCGGGCCAGGCGATCGCCATCACCCGGTGCCCCGGTACGCGGCAATAGTCTTTAGCAAAAGCACCGCGCTGCCACAAGAGCGGCGCCAGCCGCCCGCGCGCAGGCAAAAAAACGGCGGATCGCCCGCCGGCGACCCGCCGCTCCATTCCAGCCCGATTGGTATTACGCCGGAACGCAGATGCCGCCGCAGTTGACCGGCGCCTGGTCCCCGTCGACTCGCTCACCACCGCAGTTGGTCATACTGTCGAAGCTGCACACCATGCCCGCGCCGCATTCCTCGTCGCTGAAGCACAACGTCGGCAGCGGGATCGCCTCGCACCCCAGATAACCGCACTCCCGCCACGTCTCGCACGCCTCGCAGGTCGGATCGTCCGACAGGCAGTCGCAGGGCTGGCACGGGCCATAGATCGCCTGGCAACCGGTGGTGGCGGCGCAGACCTCCTCGTCCAGGCCGGCGCAGGGATCGGGCTGCTCGATCGGCACGCAGACACCGGTCACGATGCAGTCGACCGGCAGGTCGCCCTCGTCGATCACGCCGTCGCCGTCGCCGTCGACCGGCGCCCCGCAGTCCACCGGCGGCAGAGCGCAAAAATATCCCTCGCTGCAGTCGGCGTCGCTGTAGCACTCGAAGGTCGCCGGCACGCACTGGCCCGCCGGCGCGATCATCGCGTCGCTCGCGCCGGGAGCTTCGCCACCGTAGAGAGCCTGCGCGCAGACATAGCCCGCCGGGCAGTCGGCATCGGACCAGCAGCCGTCCAGACCGCAGCACTCGGCCGGGTAGAAACCGCCGTCGGGCGAGCGGCACTGGCCGGAGGAGTCGATCCAGGCCCCCCAGCAGCGGTCGATCGGACCCGCCACGCACTCGATGAACTGCACCAGGCACGCCGCGTCACCGCAGCGCTCTTCGTCCTCGCAGCGCATGCAGACGGAATCGTAGACCGGCTCGCAGCCGGCGGTCTCGATGCAACTCCACTCGTCGAGGCCGGCGCAGGGTGTGGTCTCGATCGGCCTGCACTCTCCGACCGACTGCGGCACGCCGCAGTATTCGGCGCCATCATAGCCGCCGTAGCAGGGTCCGGCCGTGGGCTCGTCGTAGTACCTCGCGCCAAAGTCGCAGTATTCGCCGGCCTGGCAATCGGCGTCGCTGTAGCACTCGGCGATCTGGTCGACGTCTCCGACGCACTCGCAGATCGCGCAGCCGCTCTTGTTGACCTTGAAGCCCTGCGGGCACTCGAGGTCGGGGCAGGCGATGTACAGGTCGGGACAGGGCTCGCCAAAACAGCCGTCGTAAGCGGCTGCCGTCGCCAGCACCGCCGCCCCCAGCACGCTCAAGGTCGCGATCTTGGCTTTCATCTCAATCTCCTGCGCTCCGCTGCGAAGCCTGGTTTACGGTTGACGAGGCTATCCCCGAGCAGGCTTCGTGCCAGCCGATTTTCTTTTTTAACATCTTGTATTTATTTGTTTTTTTCGTCGATTCCGATGCGGGCCGGTGCGCCAGAAGCGCCGATATCAAATTTCAACGGCGACTTGAAGCCTCACCCTCAGGAAAAAAAGAGCTAGCGCCGGGGGAGCTGGCGCGCGGCGCCAGCCGCGGACGGAAAGTAGGGCTTGAGCGCCGGCGGCACCTGTCCGTCCGGAATCATGCGTGCGAACTGCGGCTCCTCGAGCAAGAAGACCGTGATCTCGCCCTCGACGCACAGATCGCCGCGCCGGTTGCCGATGCGGCCGTTGACCTTGACCAGCGGCCCCTGCTCGTCGCCCAAAGTGCCGGCGATGTGGATCGGCTCCTCGACGTAGACCGGCCGCCGGTAGTGGACGCTGATGTCGCGGGTCACGCCGATGCGGCGGCGCAGCCCGGTGACGGCCCACGAGCCCAGCTCGTCGAGCAGGGTGCACAGCAGGCCGCCGTGCACCATGCCGTACCAGCCCTGCAGATGCTTGGGCGGCGTGTAATCGCAGACCACCTCGACCCCGCGCCGGAAGAACTGCAGATTGAGGCCGTACTCGTTGGCGGCGGAGCAGGCAAAGCACTTGAGGCCGGGCAGATCGAGCGTGAGCGGCACGGGCTTGATCTGCGGTTCACGCGGCCGCGCCGCTCCCGGCGCCCGTCCGGACGGCGCGCGGCCGCCCGGGACATCTCGTGATCGCGTCGTCACAACTCCTCCCGCCGCGTGCCGATGCACGCCCTTGATGGTGCAGCATACCATGGCGGCGGCGGGCCGCAGCATCGTAAATGACTCGGCGCTGGCACCGGTCTCGGAGCGTGGGATAAGGTGCCGGCCGTGAACGCCCTGCGCGAGCAGCTCAACCGCTGGATCGGCATCCCGGAGGCCAAGATCGGCCTGGTGCTGCGGCGCGTCGTCTTTCACGCCGTGTTCGTGGCCGGCGTCACCCAGGTCAAGTCGGCCTCCAACGCGCTCTACCTGGCGCATCGCGATCCGGCGGGCCTGGCCTATCTGTACGTCGCGCTGGCCGCGACCGTGGTCGTGGCCAGCTTCGTGGTCTCGCGCGCGCTGGCCCGACGGCGGCCGCTGTGGCTGTTGCGCGTCGGCGGTGCGACCGCCGCGATCTGCCTGGTCGCGCTGTGCGGTCTGGCCCATTTTCACATCGCCGACGCCTACGGCGTGATCTACGTGGTCGGCGAGCTGTACGCGACCATGCTGTCGGTGCTGTTCTGGGCCGACGCGCTCGAGCGCTTCGATGCACGGGTGCAGAAGCGCATCGTCGGCCTGCTGGCGGCGGGCGGCAACATCGGCGCCATCGTCGGCGGCGCCCTGGTCCGACCGCTCGCCGGCTCGCTCGGCGTGGCCTCGATGCTGGCGCTGGCCGGCGCGACGCTGGTGATCGCGCTGCCGCTGCTGGGCGGCGACTATCGCGAGCGCCGACAGCGCGCGCGCGGCGATCCCCGCTCGGCCGGTGGCGGCATCACCACCCTGGGGCTGCTGCGACAGAGCTACCCGCGCTCGATCGCGCTGCTGGTGGCAACGCTGGCGGTGCTGGCGACGGTGGTCGACTACCACTTCCGCATCGCCTCGGCCGACCTGCCGACCGAGGGCGCGATGGCCAACCTGTTCGGCGACCTCAACGCCGCCGTCGGCGCTGCCGGCATCGTGTTTCAGACGCTGCTGACGGCGCGCCTGCTGTCGAGCTTCGGAGTCTTCGTCTTTCTCGGCACCGTCCCGGTGCTGGTCGGCGCCCTGGCTCTGGGCGAGCTGGCCTGGCCGCTGTTCTCGCTGATCGTGCTGCTCAAGGGCGTCGAGATGGCCGGCAGCTACTCGCTCTACCAGCCCGGATTACAGCTTCTCTACAACCCGCTGGCCGTCGAGCAGAGAAACACGCTGCGGCCCTTTGTCGACGGCGCGGCCAAGAAGATGGGCGTCGCCACCGGCGGTGTCGGTCTGTTGCTGCTGG
>JAFGSX010000529.1 GCA_016934455.1 Deltaproteobacteria bacterium | reverse complement strand
GAGCCTGCGAGGACAAAAAGGGTCGCCGGTTAAGGCGGGGCCCCACAACATGGTCGATTCAAGACGATTTCGTATTAGCGCCCCGCGGGCTATCCGTACACCGGTGGCAACGGTTCGGCCGGCTAGAGCCCGACCCCGCAGCCGGCTCCCGCGATCACGATCCGGCGGCCGCGCGGCGCGCACGGCGGGACAAAGGGCACTCCCGCGTCGGTATCCGGCACCGGCGCCTGGCACGCCTCGTAGTACGACGCATCGTCGTCGCTGATGCCGGCCACGAAGGTGGCATTGCCGAGCGAGCGCGTCGCAGGCGGCGTGGCCGTATACCAGAGCCGGCCCGACTCGGCCGGAAAGTTGAGGGACAGCCTCACCTCGGGGACGAACCCCTCGGCCGGCACCACCGCCTCGAGCCCGCCCTGCTCATCGAGCAGCAGCGCGCCCAGGCGGCCGAGGGCGCCGATCGCGACCGCCGAGGCGATGTTGGTGTATCCTTCGTGGTCGAGAAGCTGCGTGTGGCTCAACGCGCCGCCCTGATCCGCCGAGAACAGCCAGATCTGCTCGTAGGGAAAGCACGCGCTGCCCGGATTGGCCTCGACCCCTTCGGTCGGATAAAGCGCATCGATCGCCGTCGCGTCATGCATGCCGCGCAGCAGGTAGAGGCCGGCCGGATAGGTGGCGGTCACCAGCGACAGCTCCAGTGCGCTTTCGGAACCGCTGTGCACCGTGACCGACGTCCCGCCGTGTTCGGCGAGCACGTCGGTCAAGAGCCGGCTCGCCACGCCGCAACTTTGGCTGCAGACCTCGGCCTCGCAGCCGGCGGTGGACACCGTCTGGTAGGCCAGGTCGAGCGCCACGGAGCGCAGGTGGAGCTGCAGATCGAACGCGATCTCGTCGCCGGCTTCGGCCAGCGCGATGCTGCGTTGGTTGGCGACCGCCAGATCGCGCGCGAAGAGCACCAGTTGGACCGAGTAGCGATCCGGCATCGGAGAGGGCTCCACCGGCCGCTGCAGGGCACCGCTCTCGTGGTAGAGCATGCCGATCGCGACCCGATCCAGGCTCACCGCCAGGTCGAACTCGTCGGCCAGGGCACCGGTGGGCGGCACGATCCGCACCTGGGTCTGGATGCCGTCGAGGTCGACGCGGGTGAGCGCCAGCGTGGCCTGGTCCGGACAGTCGATCGGTCCCGGATCGTGAGCCACCAGGTAGACGACGCCATCGCGGATCTCCGCCCGCGCCGACACACCCCGCCCGATGATCATGTCCTCGACCACCGCGCCGGTGCGGGTGACCTTTGCCCAGTGCACATCGCCGCCGCTGTACGATTGCCGGCAACACTCGCAGGCATAGGCGTCGTCATAGGGCTCGGGCGGGGGCAGCACCGCCATCTGGTAGACCACGTCGAAGCTGCCGCCAGCTCCGGTGGCGACCGCCAGCACGCGGTTGACCTGGTTGCCGCCCGCTGTCTCCGGCTCGAACTCGACCGGCCCCACCACCTGGAACGGATCGCCCGGACCGGCCTGGCAGACGCCGCCCTGGCAGCTATCACCGGTGGTGCAGACGTCGCCGTCCTCGCAGGGGAAGCCATCGGGCGTGGGCGCGTGCACGCACTGGCCGACAAAGCAGAGCGCCACCTCGGCGCAGGAGAGCGGCCCGCATGGCGTGCCCTCGGGCTGCGGTGGATTGATGCAGCCGATCAGCTCGTTGCAGACGTCGGCGGTGCAGGGGTCGCCATCGCCGCATTGATCGTGGCGCGGCACGAACACGCAGCCGCGCTGCGGATCGCAGGTGTCGAGCGTGCACTCGACCAGATCGCGGCAGGTGATGGGGCGGCCGATGCACTGGCCTTCGATGCAGGTGTCGCCCTCGGTGCAGGCGCTGTTGTCGTCGCAGGTGCCGCTGCGATGCTGGTGGTGGCACTGCTCGTCGCCGACGTCGAACCAGTCGTCGGTGCACGGATTGCCGTCGTTGCAGTCCGGTGGCGTCTGACCGAGCCCCCGCAGCTCCACCAGCAGCGGCGAACCCGAGTCGGCGTCGTGGGCGATGACCAGCAGGGCAGCCAGCTCGCCCTGGCGATCGGGAACGAAGTCGACCTCGACGCGGAGCGAGCTGGCAGCGGGAACCACGACCTTTCGCTCGACCTCGAAGGCGGTGGCGGCCTCGCCCTGCGGCTCGAGCGTGGCGCGCACCGCGGCGTTGCCCTGGCTGGTCAACGTCAGCGCCATGCGGGTCCGGCTGCCGATGTAGCGCTGCCCGACCACGATCGACGAGGTGTCGACCGCCAGCTCCGAGTTCAGGTGCGAGAATAGCCCGGTCGGATCGTCGCAGGAGGTGAGCGCGGCAACCAGCAACCCGAGCCACACGGCAAAACTCTTGGGTTTCATGAGCAGCCGAAAAAAGCAATGGCCGTGCCACCTGGCAGGCAAGCTAACCGGCCGTGAATACTGACCAGTGGCAGGTCTCAGCGGCGCCAGCACGACGTGAAAAACTGAGAAGCGCGCACCTTTTCTGATTCTTCAGTCTAAACTCTCAGTTCCCTTGAATTGAGTCAATTTTTGGCAGGGGCCCGCTGATCGGCGTAAGTCTTTTTATCTTCGCAAGCTCAGAAAAAAGCCTTCCGCCGGCCCCCTGCCGAACGGGATCGGCTGAAGTGAGATGGGGTCTAGGTGCCAGCTTGCATACAGGAATAGAGTTGACAGAACCGACCCGATTGGCTTGTATCGGAAAGTCACGCCCGGGTACCAGTCGGGTGTAACGAGGTGAAGGCGCGTAGTTCAGTGGGAGAACGCTACCTTGACACGGTAGAGGTCGGTGGTTCGAAACCACTCGCGCCTACCAAAAAGCCCGCGGCCGTTGCTGCGGGCTTTTGTTTTTGTGGGATACGGAGTTAGATGACAGCCATGAACATCATCATCACCTTTCCGGATGGATCGAAAAAAGAGTTCGCGAGTGGCGTGACTCCGCTGGCGATCGCCGAGTCGATCTCGAGCAAGCTGGCCGAGGCAGTGGTCGCGGCGCGAGTGGATGGCCAGGTGGTAGACCTGACCCGGCCGCTCTCCGGCGATGTCGCCATCGAGCTGATAAAGCCCGACAATCCTGCCGGTTTCGACGTGCTGCGGCACTCGGCCGAGCACGTGCTGGCCACCGCCGTGATCCGGCTGTTCAAGGGCGCCCAGGTGACCATGGGGCCGCGCCACCACGACGAGGAGTTTTACTACGACTTCGACATCGGGCGGCCGTTCACGCCTGAGGACGTGGAGAAGATCGAGGCCGAGATGCGCGCGATCGTGGCCGAGGACCAGCCCTTCACGCGCGAGGAGCTGCCCAAGGAAAAGGCGCGCGAGCTGTTCAAGCAGCTCGGGCAGCGCTACAAGGACGAGATCCTCGACTGGATCCCGGAGCCGACGGTCACCGTCTACCGCAACGGCGATTTCACCGACCTGTGCCGCGGCCCACACCTGCCCAGCACCGGCCGCATCAAAGCCTTCAAGCTCATCGGATCCGCCGGCGCCTACTGGCGCGCCGACGCCAGCCGCGAGATGTTGCAGCGGATCAGCGGCATCGCCTTTGGCTCCGAGAAGGAGCTCAAGGATCACCTGACCAAGCTCGAGGAGGCCAAGCGGCGCGACCATCGCAAGCTCGGACGCGAGCTCGAGCTGTTCCTGGTGAGCGAGCGCTTCGATGCCCACGAGCCAGAGCCGGAGGAGGCGATCGAGGCGCTGGTCACCGGCCGCGTCCACTTCGCCTCGACGCCGGCGTTCGAGTGGATCGAGCCGACGCTGGCCGCGATCCGCGCCGCGCTGCCCAGGCGCACCGTCAACTTCACCGGCGTCAACGTCAGCTCTCACCGCGACGACAGCGACCGCATTCCGGTGCTGCGCCTGGAGTGCTTTGGCCCCCGGCTCGACGCCGACGAGCAAAAGGCGCTGCGCGCGCTGGGCGACAAGCTGCTGGCCGACAGCCGCGAGCGCCACGGCACGCCGGTCGATCTGCGTTACCAGCACCGCGCGTTCGAGGACATCGGGCCCGGCCTGGTGCTGTGGCAGCCCAAGGGCGGCCTGGTGCGCACGCTGATGGAGGATTTCTGGCGGCGCGAGCACCTCAAGGTCGGCTACGACATCGTCTACAGCCCGCACATCGCCAAGAGCGACCTGTGGAAGGTCTCCGGCCACCTCGGCTTCTATCGCGAATCGATGTACTCGCCGATGAACATCGACGGCGCCGAGTACATCGCCAAGCCGATGAATTGCCCGTTCCACGTCATGATGTTCAAGTCGCGCAAGCGCAGCTACCGCGACTTTCCGATGCGCTGGGCCGAGCTGGGCACGGTGTATCGCTACGAGATGGCCGGCGTGCTGCACGGGTTGATGCGCGTGCGCGGGTTCACCCAGGACGACGCCCACATCTTCGCGCGGCCCGATCAGCTCGACAGCGAGGTCGACAGGCTGCTCGGATTTGTGCTGCACATCCTGCGCTCGTTTGGTTTTACCGAGTTCAACGCCTATCTGTCGACGCGGCCCGCCAAGTTCGTGGGCGAGATCCCGGACTGGGACCGCGCCGAGAAGGCGCTGGCCGAAAGTGCGCATCGGCTGGGGCTCAAGTATCGTTTGGACCAGGGCGCCGGCACCTTCTATGGCCCCAAGATCGACCTCAAGATCCTGGACGCCATCGGCCGCGAGTGGCAGTGCTCGACCGTGCAGCTCGACTTCCAGTTGCCGCAGCGCTTTGGCCTGACCTTCGTCAACCGCGAGGGCAAGGAGGAGCGGCCGTTCATGCTGCACCGGGCCCTGATGGGATCGCTCGAGCGCTTCTTCGGCATCATGATCGAGCACTACGCGGGCGCCTTTCCGCCGTGGCTCTCGCCGGTCCAGGCGATCGCGCTGCCGGTCACCGATCGCCACCGCGCGCACGCCCGCGCCATCGTCGAGCAACTTCGCGCGGTCGGCCTGCGCGCGCAGGTGGACCCGCGCAACGAGAAGCTCGGCTACAAGATCCGCGAGGCGCAACTGCAGAAGATCCCCTTCATGCTGGTCATCGGCGACAAGGAGGTGGCCGCCGACGGCGCCGCGCTGCGGCTGCGCAGCGGCGAGGACCGGGGGTTGCTCGCGCGCGCCGCGCTGTGCGATCTTCTGGTCGAGCAGTGTCGCATACCGGGCGCCAGCGCCGACCAGGTCAAGGCGCTTGGCATCGAGGACTACGCTCTCGAATAGGGGGCACCATGGCAGCACGCAGGCCCAGGCGCAAAGCCCGCTCACGGCGGTCGGTGACCAGGACAAAAGGCCGGCCGACGCCGCCGCCGGAATCCCGCGAGCCGGCGTTTCTCGCCGGCATCGCCGAGGCCACGCTCGAGGCTCCCGAGGACGCGACTTCGCCGCGATCGACCGGCGACGCGGAGCGCCCGCGCTTCACGATCGAGCTGGCCGGCGATCATCTCGCGCAGGCCATGGCGCAGCTCGTCGAGGAGGCGCAGTACTGGATCCGGCGCGGCCGCTACAACAAGGTCCGCATCCGCCGCAACGGCAAGCCGCTGCTGCCCGACATCCCGGTAGGCGCGCTGCTGGCGATCGAGGCGGCCACCTTCTTCTGGACCGGGCTGCTGCGCGGGGCGCTGGTCAACATCGCCGGCAAGGTGCTGTTCGAGGTCGAGCTGATCAACGACGCCAAGGAGCACCTGGCGATCGGCCGCAAGCACTTTCTCGACGGCGATCTCGACGAGGCCTGGCGCGAAATGGAGCAGGCGCTGGCCATCGACGACCGGGACGCCGAGATCCATCTGGCGGTCGGGTCGCTGCTCAAGGCGCGAGGAGATCGCGGCGGCGCCGTCGTCCACTACCGGCGAGCGCAGGGGCTCGATCCGAACGGCGCGACCGGCGCCGACGCCGCGCAGCAACTGGAGAAGCTGGGTGTCGAGGTCTGATGGTCCGGCACCGATGGCGGCCGCAGCGGTCGCGGCGCTGGCGCTGCTGGCCGGCTGTTCCGGCCGTAACGTCCTCTATGCGCGCGCCAGGTTGCCACCCGGTTTCGAGGTGCGGCTCGAGGGCGTCGTCTACCAGCGCGCCGACTCCGCAGGGCTGGTCGCCGAGGGCCGCACGGCCTACGCGCTGCTGGCGCCGACCACCGGCGAGGCGCACTTCGACACGATCGAGCTGGTGCATCGCGCCGACCGCTTCGCCGGCGGTGCGGTCGAGATGGTCGCCGGCGGCGGCACCGCCAATCTGATCACCGGCAAGCTGACGCTCACCAACGGCCTGCGCGTACAGGACGGCCTCGGCCGGGTGCTCGACGCGCCGGCGCTCTCCTACAGCCCCGAGAGCAGGGCGCTGGCCGGCCCCGGGCCGGCGACCCTGACCGGCGCCAACTACGTGCTGCGGGCAGAGACCGGTTTTGTCGTCGACCTCGAGAGCGGCACCGTCGAT
>JAFGSX010000528.1 GCA_016934455.1 Deltaproteobacteria bacterium | reverse complement strand
GCAGCCCCGCAGGCGGGCAACTGCGGCAACTGACTCACCTGCCGCCTCTACCTGTCCATTGAGTCAACTTTCGGCGGCGGCCCCGCTGATCGGCGAGGTCTTTTTATCCTCGTCCCTCGTCAGGGATTTCCAAGGGTCACTGGCTCAAAAAAAAAAGCCTTTCGCCAGCCTCCCGCCGACGCCGGATCCAGCGACACGAGCAGCGCGATCAGTCCGCCGTGCCGGCGTCCTGGAAGTTGGGGTCGCCCGGGCACGGCGAGAAAGTGTCGATCAGCGGCGGCACCGTGCCGTCGTCCTCGACCTGCACGCATACCTGCGGCAGCGTGCGCGCCGGGGTACAGCCGTCCTCGATCAGCGCTGTGCCGTCGGCCGCGAAGACCAGCGTGCAATCGGGCGGGTGGCAGGTGCGCGCCCAGGAGGTGATCGACGAGTGGTTGTACTCGAACACCTTGTCGTCGTAGCTGACCCTGATCGTCTCGTTGTGGTGATTGCCGCCCCAGTTGTAGTCCGCCGTCACCGCCGACACCACGCCGCCGACCGACACCCAGGCGCCGTCGACCGTGGTGGCCGTGCAGCCGCCCATGTTCCGGCAGCTTGTCGGGCGCGCCTGGACGTAGGCGAAGCCGTGGAGAGAGCCGTAATCGAGCGTGCACAGGTAGTCGACGTCGAGCATCGGCATGGTCGTCGGTGGAATCGTGTCGGTGAAAGGCACGTCGCGATATTGCGGCCAGCGCATGCAGAAGCCGTGGCTGGGCGTGACCTGGGCATCCTCGCCGACGCAGGCGGCCGAGTCCCACGGGCCGTAGTCGATCGGCGCGCGATCGCGAAACTGGCGGTCGGGCAGGGCGCTGTCGTAGCTCGCGCGGTCGCTGTGCGCAGCATCGCCATGAGCTCCGTCGTCAAGCGCGCGGTCGTGGCTCGCGCGGTCGTGGCTCGCGCGGTCGTGGCTCGCGTTGTCGCGCACCGCGGCATCGTCGCTGGCCGGCGGCGGGCAGGCGGTGCCCGGGGTGAGAGCTGCGACAACCAGGAACAGGCGGCATGATCCGATTGGAACGTTCATCTTCTCGCTCCCGACACTGGCGCGGCGCGGGCGATCAGTCGCCGCTGCCAGCATCCCGGTAGTTGGGGTCGCCGTCGCACGGCTCGAAGCTGTCGATGAGCGGCGGCACCGAACCGTACTCGTTGACCCGCACGCACACCTGGGGCAGCGTGCGCGCCATGGTGCAGCCGTCCTCGATCAGCGTGATGCCGTCGAGCTGAAAGACCTGCGTGCAGTCGGGCGGCTGGCAGGCGCGCCAGCCCCAGCCGAACGAAGAGTGGTAGTACTTGAATACCTTGTCGTCGTGGTTGACGGAGATCGAATCGTTGGCGTGGTTGCCGCCCCAGTTGTAGCTGGCGATGACCGTCGACACGGAGCCGCCGATCGAGATCCAGGCACCGTCTACCGTGGTCTCGCATCCGAACTCGCAGGTCGTGGCATGGGACTGCACGTAGACGAAGCCGTGGCAGGTCTGGTAGTCCAGCGTGCAGACGTAATCGACGTCGAGGACAGGCAGCGTGGTCGCTGAACCGCCATAGTCGATCCACGGCACGTCCCGAGTCTGCGGCACCCGGATGCAGAACCCGTGGTCGTCCACGGTACACGGCCCGCTGTCGATGCGGCCGCTCTCCTCGGTCGCAGCGGCGTCGCGCGCGGTCGCGTCCGCCGGTCCGGCATCCGGATCGGTGGTCGGCGGGCAGGCCGCCAAGGCGATGCCCAGGACCGACGCGATCAGGCTCTGACAGTAGCGGCTCCGCTGCATGGCGACTCCGCGGCGGGACGCCCGCCGAAAAACGAGATGCTGATAGTATAGACCGGTGCAGCCGGGCCGGGCATCTTTCGGCGTGAGGTGTATCGTGACCAGGTTTTTTTCGACTGCCGCGGCGTTCGTTCTCGCTGCCGTCTCGGGCTGCGCCTGCGATCCCCTGTGCAGCGACTCGACCTGCGCCGACAACGGGCTGACCGTGGCAGCGACCGGCCTGGGCGATGCTCCCTTTCAGGTGGTGCTCGACCTGGGCGGAGCCGAGGTGCAGCCGTTCCAGTGCGGCGCGGCCGGCGCGGCGGCCGAATGCCGTGCCGACGGTGTCCTCGTTCCGGACCATCCTGCGGCGCTCGACGTCGCATTCCGTTCGCTCGGAAAAAAATTCTACTTTGGCCACGTCGAGCCGGATTATCGCGAGATCTGGACAAGCTGCGACTGCGGTCCGGTGGTCAAGCACGGGCGCGTCGAGCTGGCAATCGAGGTGCTGCCGCCATTCGAGGCCAACGCCGACTACCGCACCGGCTTCGAGGCCACCAGCGGTCTGCAGGATTTCGTCGACATGGCGTATTCCACACCCAACGAGCTGGGGCAGCTCAACGTGGTCAAGTTCTACATCGACCAGCTCGACAGCACGCCGCGGGTCTTTTTCCAGAACACCCGGCGCCACCCGATCCACTTCGACTTCGTGCGCGGGGTGCTCGGCAAGCCGCTCACCCTGGACCAATTCGAGCAGCAGACCTACCACGGCGCGGACCGCACCGCGATGGGCGGCAATGTCATCATCTACCGCGATCTCGACGTGGCCAGCGCGTTGCTCGAGCAGCCGGTGCGCGCGCCGATCACGGTCGAGTTTTTCCCCAACGACGACCTGAGCCCGATCCAGGCGCTGACCGCGTACTCGCTGATCCAGGAGCGGCTGCTGTTCGCGCCGCTGGCCGGGGACGAGCACCGGCTCTTCTACGCGCCCGCGGGCAGTGCGCACGAGGCGCAGTTGATGGCCGAGCAGCGCGCCTTCGCCCGGCGCGGCGCGCTCTGGCTCACCAACCAGGAACTGTACGGCAGCCTGGAGTTGCAGCTTCTCAACCCGGGCATCGCCTTTGGCACGCTGCGGGTGATGACTCCGGAGGATCTCGCGGTCAGCATCGTCAGCTTCAAGGACGTGATCGTGCTCGAGCGGCTGCCCAACGAGATCCCGATCATCGGGGGCACCATCACCGAGGAGTTCCAGACTCCGCTGGCCCATGTCAACGTGGCCGCGCGCAGCCGCGGCACGCCCAACATCGCGCTGCGCAACGCCTCCGGCGACGCGCGGGTGGCGCCGCTGATCGGCAAGCTGGTCCGGTTCGAGGTCGGCGCCGGCGAGTTCTCGCTGCGCGAGGCCGCGCTCGACGAGGCGATTGCCTTCTGGGACGCCCGCAACAACCAGGATCCGTTGATCCCGGCCTTCGACCTTGGCCGCAGCGGGCTGTGGGACTTCGACGACCTGGCGTTTGCAGATTCGATCTTCGTCGGCGTCAAGGCCGCCAACGTGGCCGTGCTGCACCAGCTCATCGGCGACAAGGCGCCGGACGGTTTTGCGGTGCCGTTTTTCTACTACGACCAATTCATGCACAGCCACGTCGTCGATCACGAGCGCTGCCGGGCCGCCAGCGCTGCCTGCGAGGCCGACGGCCGGGTGCCCATGCTCTGCTGGCGCGCCCAGCAGATCTGCGACCGACCCAAGCGCGGTCCCGAGGACCTGCAGCAATACGCCGAGCGGCTGCTCGACGAGCCGGACCTGCAGCAGGACTCGCCGCTGCGCGAGGCGGCGCTGGCCGGGCTGCGTCACATGATCGAGACCGCACCGGTCGGCGCCGCGTTCGCACAGGAGCTCACCGCCCTCATCGGCGAGCAGTTCGGCGACCAGCAGGTGCGGCTGCGCTCGAGCACCAACTCCGAGGACCTGCCCGAATTCAGCGGCGCCGGTCTCTACAACTCCTGCTCGGCCTTTGCCGCGGGCGAGCGCGCCGCCAGCGACCGCATCCGCAAGACCTGGGCGTCGGTGTGGAACTGGCGCGCCTTCGAGGAGCGCGCCTTCTGGAATGTCGACCACGCGGCAGTGCGCATGGGCGTGCTGGTGCACCTGTCCAGCGACGACGAGCGGGTCAACGGCGTGCTGATCACGCAGAACATCGCCGACCTGAGCGCGCCCGGTATGTACGTCAACGTGCAGAAGGGCGAGGTGAGCG